>NZ_CP007588.1:338963-677926 GCF_000732905.1 Weissella tructae | reverse complement strand
ATGTGATCGCCAATGCCAATAAGCCGGTTTTGGTGTTATCACACAATAAAACCTTGGCGGGTCAACTCTATAGTGAATTCAAAGAATTCTTCCCGAATAATGCGGTGGAATACTTTGTGTCTTACTATGACTATTACCAACCAGAGGCGTATGTACCATCATCAGATACGTATATTGAAAAAGACTCATCTATTAATGATGAAATCGACAAGTTGCGTAATGCCGCAACGGCATCGCTATTGTCTCGTAATGACACAATTGTGGTGGCGTCTGTGTCATCTGTCTTTGGGTTGGGTAGCCCAGAACAATATCGTGATCATGTGATTAATCTACGTGTTGGTGAAGAACTCGATCGCAATGACTTGATGCGTAAGCTAGTCGAGATTCAATTCCAACGTAATGACATTGATTTTCAACGTGGTCGTTTCCGTGTACGTGGTGATGTGTTAGAAATTTTCCCGGCGTCTTCTGATTCACGTGCAATTCGTGTGGAATTCTTTGGGGATGAAATTGAACGCATTCGTGAGATTAATGCACTAACGGGGGAAATCGCCTTAGAAACAGATTTCGTGACGATTTATCCAGCGACGCATTTCATGACTAATGATGATATTCGATCACGGGCCGTGAAGACGATTCAAGCGGAATTGGATGAACAATTAAAGAAGTTTGAAGACGAAGGTAAGTTGCTGGAAGCACAACGTTTAAAGCAACGTACTGAGTATGACTTGGAAATGATTCAAGAAATGGGCTTCACTAATGGGATTGAAAATTATTCACGCCATATGGATGGTCGTGTCCCAGGAGAACCACCATTTACCTTACTTGATTTCTTCCCAGAAGATTTCTTAATTGTGGTCGATGAGTCTCACGTGACAATGCCACAAATTCGGGGGATGTACAAAGGTGACCGCGCACGTAAAGAAACATTGATTGATTATGGTTTCCGTTTGCCAAGTGCTTTGGATAACCGTCCGCTAAAGCTTGAAGAAGTGGAAAAGCATATCAATGAGATTATTTATATGTCAGCGACACCAGGTGATTACGAATTAGAACATGTCCGACCAGAGCACATTGCGCAACAAATTATCCGACCAACTGGTTTGTTGGATCCAACGATTGAAGTGCGACCAGTGATGGGCCAAATTGATGATCTGTTGGGTGAAATCAATGAACGTGCCGCTCGCGATGAACGTGTGTTCGTCACAACACTGACGAAGAAAATGGCAGAAGACTTGACCGACTACTTAGAGGACGTCGGAGTAAAAGTAAAGTATCTGCATTCTGATATCAAAACATTGGAACGAACAGAAATCATCCGTGATTTACGTTTAGGTAAATTTGATGTGCTAATTGGGATTAATCTGTTACGTGAGGGAATTGACGTACCCGAAGTATCTTTGGTTGCGATTTTGGATGCAGACAAAGAAGGCTTTTTGCGTAATGAACGTTCTTTGATTCAGACGATTGGACGTGCCGCCCGTAATGCGAATGGGCATGTGTTAATGTACGCTGATAAAACGACGCGTTCAATGCAAGCCGCCATCGACGAAACGCAACGTCGTCGTGAAATTCAAATGGCTTATAATACGGAGCATGGGATTACGCCACAAACGATTATTAAGCCAATCCGTGAAAATATCCAAGTTTCACGAGAAGCTGATGCCGGTCAAAAGACGGAAAGCTTTACCCAAGTTGCTTTCCAAGATATGGCTAAAGCCGATCAAGAAGAAACAGTGGCTAACTTGGAAGAACAAATGCGTGCCGCCGCAAAGCGTCTTGATTTTGAAGAAGCCGCTAATTTGCGTGACACAGTCATGGAACTACGCGTTCAAATGGGCAAGTAGTGAGATAAATAGCTAATAAAAAACACGTACATGCAGGAGTCGACATTGGTCAGGCTCAGCATGTACGTGTTTTTGTTTGATAAGCATTTATGTCTAGTAGCGTGACTACTTAGACTTCTTACGGCTTAAAATGTTTTGGATTTCAGTTAAATTCGCTTGAATACGATCATTGGCTTCGTTAATACGATCCAAATGGGGCTTGTTCTTGTAGGCAAGCTTACGAGAACTACGTTCCATATCTTTTGAGAATTCTTCCAATTCTGGCACAGCCGCTTGCAAGTTAGATGTAGCAGTTGTTAACTTTTTAACTGAAAGCTTTAGATGAACCATTTGGTTACGCCAAGCCTTGAAGCTGGCGCTAACACCAGAAAATAGGTTAGAAAAAAAGCGCATAATGAATCTCCCTTTTAATTAAATTGCTTTGCGATATTAGCTGCGCGGGCAGCGTAGATTTCAGATGTTGTTTCATGTGGTTCTACATCGGCTGGTAAGTTTAGCCCATCGTTTTCATAACGCGGAATCAAATGCACGTGTGAGTGGAAAACACTTTGTCCAGCAGGGGCACCGTTGTTCATCAAGACATTAAGACCGATGATAGCGGGGTCGCTGTCGCGAATGGCACGTGATACCACTGGAATCTTTGTTAGGACACGCGCCGCTAGGTCTTCGTCATAACCGTAAATGTCAGCTACGTGTTGCTTGGGAATTAGGAGAGTATGACCAGGTGTTGCTTGACTTAAATCTAGAAAGGCCAATACGTCCTCGTCCTCATACACTTTATAACTTGGAATTTCGCCTTGTACAATTAAATCAAAAATATCTGTTTCTGTTGCCATAATACACATCTCCCTTTGTCTTTATATTACATAAGTATACAGGAAATGAGGATGAAAACCAAAAGGCGAGATAATTTGATTTAGTGTAAAATAGAACTATTCAATACAGAACAAAAAGGGGAGACAAATGACCTTACAAGTAGAACAGCTATCTGGTGGCTATGGGCAACAAAATGTACTGCGTCAGGTATCATTTAACATTGAAGCGGGGGAAGTATTGGCGTTGATTGGATTAAATGGTTCCGGAAAATCAACAACCATTAATCATCTGATTGGTTTATTGGCACCAACGTCAGGGAAAATTCAATTAAATGGGGTGAACTTAATTGATGATCCGATTGCTTATAAGAAGCAAATTGCGTACATTCCAGAACAACCGGTCATCTATCCAGAATTAACGCTACAACAACATATTCAATTAATGATTGATACGTACGGTTTGGATCAAACAAGTGCTTGGGAAAAAGCCAATCGCCTGTTGGACATGTTCCGCCTAATGAATAAAGAAAAATGGTATCCGACGCATTTTTCAAAGGGGATGCGCCAAAAGCTTATGATCGTGATGGCCTTCATGCTAGACGCCGACCTATATATCATTGACGAACCATTTTTGGGGCTTGATGTTGTGGCCGTTGATCATCTTTTGGCATTGATGGCAGAAAAGAAGGCCGCAGGTGCAAAAATTTTGGTGACCACCCATATGGTTGAGAAGTTAAGTGATTTGGCCGACTCATTTGTTTATCTCGAACATGGTGAAGTTGCTGCTCAAGGATTAATGAATCAATATGTTGATCCTCGCGAGGCGCACTAATGGCCAAAGACTTATTTAAGCGCCGCTGGCAACAGCAATGGCGTCGTTTTGCGAAGTATCTGCGCTATGTCTTTAACGACCATGCGATTTTAGCATTGGTATTTATCCTTGGGGCAGGGTTAGTCGCATATCGTAATTTTCTGATAACGATGCCCATCACAATCGTTAATCAATGTTTAGTCGCAGGTGTTGTCTTGGTCAGTGCACTGTTTTGGCGCGTACCGGCGACCTTTATTGCGGAAGCAGATCCTTTATATTTTATGGGGGATGAAAAGAGCTTACGTGACTTACGTCAGATGGGAATCATCTACAGTGTTTGTGTCCGAAGTGTGATTCAAATGGCTGTCTTAATTGTTTTATTGCCAATGATGCTTCGTCAATTTAGTCAATTACCTGGCGTACTTTGGGCGCTATTAATAGGTAGTGTTGCGCTAGCAATCGCCGTTATGCTGTATACAGGACGTCAAGCAACGCAATATGCGAAGCAAACAACACCATTGTTGAATTGGCGTGAGGTAACACAATTAGAAACAAGGCGTGTCCAACGTATTTTACAAGTGTTTAGTTGGTTTATTGACGTGCCTGAACACAAAACAGATGTTCGTAGCCATGCATGGTCAGATTGGGTGATTAAGCACTGGCAAACGAAAAATGGGTTAACGAATTTATATGTCACAACCTTTTTACGTACCAATGACTATATCCAATTATGGATCACGATGATTGTCGTGGGGATGGTGGTCGTGAGTACCTTAGATGGTTGGTTGATGATTGGCTTGTTGATGGGCTTAATTTATCTATTTACCATTCAAGTATTGCCAATCATGATTGCCTATCGGCAACGAGTGTTTGATCACTTAATTCCGGTGACGGTAAAACAACGCCAAAAGGCCTTTCACCAATTAATGGGACCTTTGTTGGGTAGCATGCTGGTTATCTGGGGAATTATTGGTCTAATTGCGGGCTTGCCAGTAAAAATGATTCTAATGGTAGAAATTATACTTGTCTTATGGGCGTTAGCTTTGGTATTCTTATACTCAGACCGCAAAGCGGAAAACATGTTCAAAAGGAGATAAACACGTGCGTTTACGAAAGAAAATGTGGGCTGGTCCATGGATTGATGACCATGCTGACCTAGTTGTCACACAAAAGCGAGCAACAGATATGAAGGGGAAGTGGGCTGGCCTATTTGCCAAGGAACAACCAATTCACATCGAAGTTGGAACTGGTAAGGGGCAATTCATTGTCGGTATGGCAAAGAAGTACCCAGACACTAACTTTATCGGAATGGAAATTCAAGAATCTGCTGTTGCTGTTGCGGCACGTAAGGCAGATGAAGACGAAGATGACCTACCTAACTTGAAGTTTATTTACGGTGATGGTGCCGGTGTTGATACATACTTCGAAAAGGGTGAAGTTGCAAAGGTTTTCTTGAACTTCTCAGATCCTTGGCCAAAGTCACGTCACGAAACACGTCGTTTGACTTACAAGTCATTCCTTGAAGGTTACGAAGCAATCTTGCCAGAAGGCGGAGAACTTGAATTCAAGACAGACAATCGTGGATTGTTTGAATACTCACTATACTCATTTGCGCAATACGGTATTACATTCTTGCCAAATGGTATTTCATTGGACTTGCATGCTGATGAAGATAAGATGGTAGACAACGTTGAAACTGAATACGAACAAAAGTTCTCAGAACGTGGTTTCCCAATCTACAAGTTCCAAGGGGCCTTCAAGAAGGCTGCTAAGTAATTAGTAGATAAGATAATAAAAAAACTGACTAACAATGCTGTTAGTCAGTTTTTTTATTGGTCTTAGATGAAGTCGTTATTGGCTTCACCAATCAAGGCTTGTAGCGTAACACTATCTTTTTTACGTGATAATTCACTCGTTACTTCAACCGGGCGATCAAAAAGGGTTTCCAGTGCTTGGGCTAGGAAACCTGCTTCTAATGAAAAGGATGCGTCAGTCGCATTAAGTACGCGAGCATCTACAATATCACCAGATAAACGCCATTCAGAGTGAGTTGTGGCTGTCTTAACAACTTCTAGATAACCAAATCCAGCAGTTGTAAAGAAATCCATGATTTCAGTTTCACTACCAAATGTTTCCGTAAGCGCTAAACTCTTACCAGCCCAGTAAGTAATTTCGGCTTGATTTTCTTGAAACAAAGTAGGAATTAATCGGTCACGTAGAACCTCAAGGGGAAATGTTGCATTTAATGAATCCGGCATCTTATCCAGTTATCTCCTGTCTGTATGATTACATAATTAAAATTATAACGAAAGTACCATCATTTGCCAATAACCAGAAAAGCATGGTAAAATTTTCTAATGAGAACACGGGAGGGACAAGCATGTTATCAACACGTAACGACTTAGATAATATTACATTAGGGGTCTTACAGGCCGACTTGCTCGTTCAAGAATTAGAAGGGCAAGCACAAGCCGATTGGCGCGCTGCGGGCTCACTGACATTAGCGACGATTAGTAGTTTATCACGTGGGTATAATTTATCAGCATTGATGGATCAATTTACTTACTGGTATTTACACGCCGATTATACAGCTTTGCGTAAAAAGCAAGTGCCAGGTCGTGTAACAGAAACCGCAATTCAACACTATTTGGATCACCGTGATCCATTTTCTTCAGGAAGTTTGTTAGAAACTGACACGGAGAATGGTGCGTTATTACGAATTACGCCAGTGGTCCTATATCTGCGTGCAGAATATGGCGCTGATTTCGTATCAAAAGATCCAGCGATGTTAATTTTGCATCAAATTTGTGGTGTCACACATAATACACCACGGACCTTGATTGCGGTTGGATTATACGCCATGATTATTAACCAATTATTGAGTGGCGAAAATCTTGAAATTGCAATTGATGAAGCCATGAATTCAGCGTTTGAATATTATGCCAAGCATCCTGTTTTTGCAGCGGATCTAAGTGCATTTGATACGTTGAATACACCGGACTTTAAGAGCTTACCGGTCAGTGAAATTACGGCAAGTGCGGATGTTATTGATACATTGGAAGCAACCTTGTGGGTATTATTAAATACTGGGGATAAATTCAGTGCCTTACATTTGGCATCTGAACTACAAGGTTCACCACAACGCATGTTGCCACTATTAGGTGCAATGACAGGGCTTATGTATGGGGCAGAGCCGCTGGAGAGTATGCAATTAACCGCTAAGGGGATGGGCTTTGTGACGCGCATTTTAACGATTGCGAAACGTCATGGGGTTTTTGAATTAGAATCGTAATGGTAACGACCAAACGGGTATGTTTGGTCATACATAGTATTGAGAAGAAGTGTGTATGTACATAACGGGGGAACGTCATGTTTAGCAGTATTGCGAACGGTATTTTAATACTGTTCTTTGTTTTGAGTATGAGTATGTCAATTTTTTTCCTATCACAATTGAATAAACGATTTGTGTCGGAAAGGGTCAGGCGTGTTTTAGAATTAATTTTTGCGAGTAGTTTTGTTTACATCATCATGATCTTAACATTTCATTCAAGTGGCTTTTTATTCTTCATTTATATGCCAGTGATGGTGTCATTAGTTTCAATGGATCGGGACACGAGCAATATGATTGGATTTATGACCCCGATTATTTTGGGATACTCATTATGGGATTTCCGGGACTGGCCTTTAACTGACATAACGTTATTGGTCGTTATTCTGTGGATAATGATTGACATCATTTCATGGTTAAGTCGTAAAATTGAACCAATAAAGTGGAAGATACTATTTTTGACGATTGCGTTTATTATAGTAGAGATGAGTGAATCATTTGTTTTCTTGCCGTATCGTATTTATAGTCCCAATGTTATTCAGATTATTTTGGTTTACGCTGTGTTTGGTGTCTATCTGACTTACCTGTCATCATATAGCGAGCGTAACAAGTTATTTCAGCAGGAAGCCATCTACACAGATGAACTGACTGAATTACAAAATTATCGTGCATTTAGTGAATTAGTTCATCAGCCACATGATAATGACAATATTATTATTTTGGTTTTTGATATTGATCACTTTAAAGAGATTAATGATGAAAATGGCCATGTAACGGGAAATCGAGTACTGAAGATGGTCGTTGGGTCTATTCAGAAGCGATTAAATGTCCAGGATACGATTACAAAATATGAAACTTACCGTTTTGGTGGCGATGAGATTGTTGTTGCGATGTGGTTGGAACATGATGACAAAATGAACGAAGACAATATTCGATACCATTTTGACGCTGTGCGAAAGCAAATCAGTCAACTTGGTCATGAAGAATTTCAATTAGACGTTACAATTTCTTGTGGTGTGAGTGCTAGTCGCTATCATCATGGTAATTTAATTGAGACATTTAAAGGGGCGGATGCCACCTTGTATACCGTTAAACGTAATAATAAAAATGGGATTGCGTTTGAGCAAGACATATAAAGTATAAATGAAGCAGCAGTGACGCAATGTCATTGCTGTTTTTCTTTTTTCACAATTAGGTAAATTTATGTTTAAGCAAGTATAGTATAATGATATTGAGAAAACGCTTACAATTAGGAGGGCGCGTATATGGTAGATATTAAAATGGTGGCGACAGACTTGGACGGAACCTTTTTTGATGACGAAAAACACATTAATGGCGAAAAGTTTGATCGTGTGTTAACGCACTTTGAAGAAAATGGATTACGCTTTGTCATTGCAACAGGAAATGATAAGCGCGTGGTTGATCGTGTATTTGCAGACTTTTATGGTCGATATGATTATGTGATTAATAACGGTGGGGTGGTTATTGACGCTGATCAAAAGCAATATCGAGATGCCACACTAAGTATGTCAGATGTGGTTCTTATTACTGAAACCTTATTAAAGGCCGATGTTACTTGGCGTGCTGGACTCGTCTATACCGGTGAAAAGGGGAGTTACATGCATGAAGATTTTAGAGGGGTAGGGGAACGTTTTCACTTCCTAGAGTTCTACGTACCAACTTTAAAGTTTATTCAAGAGCTAGCGCATATGTCTGAAGACAAAATCCATAAAATAAGTTTTGATTGTTTGCCGGAGGAAGCAGAAGGATTGATGGCTTTGTTTAACGATCAATACAGTGATCGCTTATATGCCACAACATCGGGTTATGGATCAGTGGACGTTATTCCAGCGAATGTGAATAAGGCGACAGGGATGACTTATCTACTAGATGCATTTGATGTTAAGCCAGAAGAAGTAATGGCTTTTGGTGATGGTATGAACGATTATGAAATGCTAAAACATGTCGGTGTACCAATCGCGATGCCGAATGGAGAAAAACGATTGATCGAGGAATTTGAATTAGCTGTCAATGACAACAATCACGATGGTGTGTTGGATACGATAATTGAACGACTAAATATTAAATAACTAAAGATTTTATTAAGACATTAATCGCTGATTAATGTCTTTTTTAATGTAGATAACACACTTTTTAAAGCGTTTGTAACAATTGTGTAATATACAAAAGTTAGTGGAAAAACATAAGTGAATTGGTATATGTTACTTATGTATCCCTGTTGCATTGGTATTGCCGTTGTTTTGTCTGGGATGTCCTGTTTTGGTTGTGAATGTCAGGTTTCCTACATAAACTTAAGACAATCTAAATTGTCGTCATAAAGATTAATAATTGTTAAGGAAATGTAAAGAAGATTAGGTATAGTTAAAGACATATTAAGAGATAGACATATGAGGGGATTCGCGATGATTACTACTAAGGGACAAAAGACAGCTGCAGTATTGGCTACGATGGTTGGAGCAACAACACTTGCTACAATGGGAACAACTGAACAAGCCTCTGCTAATTCAACAACAATGAATGTTGAAGGCGTATACAAGGTTGACAATCTAGTTCAATACATGGGTAAGTGGTACGTTGTCACAAACCCAATTGCCATTCCAACGGTTGATTACAACAACTGGATTCCAGTTGATCCATTGACTGTTACGGATGCAAATGGAAAGCGTCATGCTAACCAAACTTTGAAGAAGGGTTCTTACTACACTTTCTCAAACAAGAACTACCAAGTACGTTACAACCAAGGTGAAAACTTGAGTTTGACGATGGATGGAGAACCAGTTTGGTTTAAGAAGTCAGCTTTGAGTGGATCAGTTGGAAAGCCAACTTCAAAGCCTTCAGAAAACAACAACAATAATAACAACGGTTCACAAGGGCAAAACGTAAACAACGTTAACGTTCGTCAATCAGGAATTAACGGATACTACAACGGTGGTTACAGCTACCCAGCACTACAATGTACTGGATTCATTGCGCAAATTTTGGCTGACCGTGGTATTAACCCAGCACAATTCCAATTCCTTGGAAATGGTGAAGCATGGGCACGTAACGCACAAGCTCGTGGAATTTCAGTATCAATGACACCGCGTGTTGGTTCTGTTGTCTCATTTAAGGCACAAGGTTGGTATGCTGGATACGGTCACGTTGGATACATTACAGCTGTTAACAACGATGGATCATTCCAAATGGCTGAAGGAAACTTCGCGGGAAAGCCTTACAACGAACGTACTGTTTGGGTAAACAACGACGTTGCGGGAATTATTCACTTTTAATTTTAAATATTAAAAAGCATCTGTTGACATTCAGATGCTTTTTTGCTAAAAATGTGATATAATATAAATATACAAATGGTTTTTAATTTTATTGAAATTATCAACTGAGTAATCAAGAATTATTGATTATAAGTTTTAAAAATGGGAGGTATACGTATGTCTTTAAACAATTGGTTTAAGGTTCAAATGTTGAAGCGTCATCGCTCACGTGTACAACGAAAGTTAGTTGCGACTTATGCAAGTGACAGTCGTCGTTTAGATTTTGAAGAACGTCAAAAAAACCTAACAAGTCGCCTTAAGGAACTTGAAAAGGAAATTGATAGTTTAACAAAGTAACAAAATTAAAGGCAGCCCTTAGTGGGTTGCCTTTTTTGCTGTATACTAGAGTAATATGCATGTCATTGAAATAGGTAATGAATTATGAGAGTGAGGGAAATATGGGGATTTTAAAACATTTTAAACAGAGTACCAAAGCATTTGCGCGCAATTGGCTAAGTTATATGCTCTTGTTTATCAGCTTGAATGTTATTTTACAATTAGCGGTCGCATTTTTTAATGCCGCAGCATCATGGATTTTACGTATGCAAGATATTCCATATATCTCATATACAAATCTAACGGTTTTGATTCAAAAACCATTAGCGACGCTGTTATTGTTAATCTTGTTTATTATTTTAATTTTGACCGTCTTTCTACAATTTGCCTACCTATTATTAGGAATGCGTCAAATTGCACAAGGGCGTTTCAATTTAAAGCAACTTTTGAAAGAGAGTTGGCAAGCGCTACAAATTATTAGTTGGCGTTCAGCTTTATTCCTATTGGGTTACTTTATGGTGATTGTCCAAGCCGGACAAGAAGTTTTTGGTAGTCAATTATTAGGGAAAGTTGTTATTCCAACGTTTATTGTTGATTTCTTAGTACAAAACATCTGGCTGGGTGTCTTGTTAGTTGTCCTAGGGTTCCTAGTTGGATATATTGCTATTCGCTGGATCTTTATCTTACCACTTGTTATTTTAGGGAAGAAAAGCGCAAAAGTTGCCGTTAAAACGAGTATGGCAATTACACATCGCAAGTTTTGGCGTTTCACCATTCAACTATGGTCATTGGGTGCTTTAACAGCGATTCCTAGAGTGATCACGTTTGGGCTAATTTTTATGAGTCAAACATTGATTGATGAATTAGCCACGCCAATTGCGCTCTTTGGTGGGGTGATTAGCCTATCATTAATTCAAGTTTTGAATTTGTTCTTTAGTGCCTGGACATCAATGGTGCTGTTAACATTGCTACTATCTAATGACGCGATTGTTCCTTATATGGAAGAAAGTGAACCAGCAGTATCTTGGCGTGCGAAGCGTTGGATGAAGACGGCATCTACAATGGTGATTACATTAGCCGCTGTTATGATCGTATCATTTAATGTTGTTTATCTACTTGGTATTGGACAAACGGTACCAAAGACGATTTCTCATCGTGGAGTTGATGGGGTTGAAACACCTAATGGGGCGCAAAACACAATTCCAGCATTGGTGAAGACCAGTGCATTGAAGCCAGATTATGTTGAAATGGACATTCAAGAAACTAAAGATGGTCAATTTGTAGTCATGCACGATCCGAATATGAAGAATTTAACTGGGGTCGATGGGGCGCCACAAGATTATACGTTACAAGAATTGTCACGTATGACGGTGGAAGAAAATGGATTTAAAGCACCATTACCAAGTTTTGATGAATATTTAGCCGCCGCAAATAATGCGGATCAAAAGCTGCTTGTTGAAATCAAAACATCTAAAAAGGATTCACCAGATATGATGGATAACTTTTTAGATAAGTACCAAGATGAGCTGTTGAAAGACGGCCATGAGGTGCAATCATTAGACTATAATGTGGTGGCCGTTTTGAAGCAAAAGGCACCTAAGCTGTATGTGTCGTACATTTTACCTTACAATTTTGTCTATCCACATACTGATGCAGATGCATATACAATGGAAGAAACAACATTGAATAACCGATTCACGTCAAAGGCACATGCTGGAGGTCGTGAAGTATATGCTTGGACGATTAATGATACAGACACAATGCGTCGTATGATGTCATACAATGTTGATGGTGTTATTACTGACGAATTAAGCGTCTTGCAAGATGAAATTAAATCTGATCAAGAAAACCCATCATATGCACAACGTATTCAACACTATGTAATTAGCATGCCGAGTTTATCTAGCGGTACAGCCTCTTAAGGTTGTTAGATAGCAGGTTATTAGAATAAGACTATCCCTATTTATGCAGGGGTAGTCTTTTTTGTTTGTATTTTTAGTAAGTGTTTTGTATGATAAAATCGCTTAAAAGGTGGTGTATTGACTTATATTATAGAAGTACGTATGGAGAGTGTTGAATTTAAAACAATTCAATGTAATTTTAAATTAAATTTATTTAGCCGCCTGTAATCGTTGATATGACTGGTTTCATAACAAATAATGTTGTTTTTTTAAAGTAATTGAATTTTTCTAACTAGACGGATGTTTTAAAATACGTTATTTTTATATCTGTTATTCATTATGTATAGGACATTGATTATTATTTGTATGTCACATGAATGTGGTGATACTTAATGAAATACATATTTTAAGGAGAAGTTTTATATGAAGGCATTTACAACATATCGCCCACTTTGGTTGGCAATGGCTCTTGTAAGTTTTGTGGTTACATTGTTTATCAACACAGGCGTACAAGCGAGTCAAATTAATTCAAATCTTTTTGTGGATGAAATTTCAATTTCAAAGACAGAAATTTCAGCTGGAGATAATGCAGAAATCACAATCCGTTTTAGTGAAAAGAATGGTCATGAATTCAAGCCCGGCGATGAAATGATTTTTGAATTGCCCAGCGAACTAAAGGGTTACAAGAATGAAATGTTGTTGGAAGACTATGCGACAGTTCGAGTTGAAGAAGGTCGTGCTATTGTAACTTTCACAGACAAGACAACTGTTAAGAAGAACATCAAGGGAATGTTGTCATTCAGTATTAAGGCAACAGATAAGCTTGAAGCTGGAACATCTAAGAATGTGACATTGGACCTAGGAACAAACATTCAAAAGGTACCCAATGTAAAGGTTAAGGGACACGATAAGCGTGGACCTGGTGAAGAACCCGCACCTGATTTTTCATACAAGGGTGGATTCGTTAGTGAAAATGATCCAACATTGATTAACTGGTATATTGTTGTCAACGCATCACCACGTTACCAAATGACTGGTAATGTTGTTGTGACTGATGAATTGGGACCTGGTCATGAATATGTGCCATCATCTTTCCGTCTTGATGGAAACAACAACATGACTGCACCAGAAGTTAAGATGGATGGTAAGAAGTTCACTGTAACTTTGCCAGAAGCATATGTTAGTGAACACACAATTGGGATTCACTACCAAACACGTCTGACTGAAGCTGGAAAGAAGATGATTAAGTTGGACAACACTTTCACGACTAACTACCAAGTGAAGAACAACCGTCCAAACTCTATCTCAAACAAGGTTAGCGTTAACAATGTGTTGATGTCTGGTAAGATCGAAGGTGACGATGATCTAAACAAGGGAACTGAAGAAACAGTCGACCCAATGCCAGAAGAAAACACTGACGAAATCGCACCAATCGAACCAGAAAATGGTAACGAAGGTGAAAGTGATAAGCTAGAAGATAGCATTCATGGTTCAAAAGAAGAAATTCACGTGTTGCCTGAAGAAGAAGTTACACCAGAAGAAAACACTGATGAAATCGCACCAATCGAACCAGAAAATGGTAGCGAAGGTGAAAACGAAAAGCTAGAAGACGGCATCAATGGCTCACAAGAAGAAATTCACGTGACACCTGAAGAAGAAGTTATTCCAGAAGAAAACGTTGATGAAATCGCACCAATCGAACCAGATAACGGTAGCGAAGGTGAAAACGAAAAGTTAGAAGATGGCATCAATGGATCACAAGAAGAAATTCACGTGGCACCTGAAGAAGAAATTATTCCAGAAGAAAACGTTGATGAAATCGCACCAATCGAACCAGAAAATGGTAACGAAGGTGAAAACGAAAAGCTAGAAGATGGCATTAATGGATCACAAGAAGAAATTCACGTGACACCTGAAGAAGAAGTTATCGATGAAGGTAAGATTGACACTATTGACCCAATCACACCAGAAAATGGTAACGAAAGCACAGAAGAAAACCAACTTGAAGATGGTATTCGTGGATCACAACCAGAAATTAACGTTGTGCCCGAAGAAGAAATTGTGCCCGAAGAAGAAGTAACACCAATTAAGCCAAATGGTGCTGAAAAGAAGACACCAAAGACAACAACTAAGCCAGCTGTTAAGAAGACAACAACTACTACAACAAACACAACGGTAGCACCTAAGCCGGTTGCGCCAAAGAAGGAAACAACAAAGGTTGTTGCGCCTAAGTCTGTTGAAAAGAATGTTGATGTTAAGGCAGAACAACTACCAAATACTGGATCAGAAAACAATGTTGCTGTAACAGTTCTTGGATTGCTAGGTATGGTTTTTGCCGGGGCAATGGTTGTACGTCGTCGTAAGTAAACTTTCTTGTTTATTGATTAAACCAGTACAAATACTCATAAAAAGGGAGATAGAAGCATCGGCTTTTATCTCCTTTTTCTTTTATATTTTAGATGACACTCCGCAAAGAGTTCGCTATACTAATTAACAATTCTAATCATAACTATATTTTAGATAATGGAAGGTAACCATTCATGCTACACATTATTAATGCACGCGTATTGGATGTATTCACACAAACGTTTGAAGAAACAGAACTTTGGATTGACGGAAAGCAGATTGCGTTCCGTGGGCGTAGTGATGTCTTGCAAGCAACAGAGACATATGATGCCAAAGGTGCTTACATTGCGCCGGGATTAATTGATGCGCATTTGCATATTGAAAGTAGCTTGTTACGCCCCGCTGAATTAGGTCGTTTGTTGGCCTCACATGGCATCACAACGGGAATTGCAGATCCTCATGAATTAGCCAGTGTCGCTGGTAAAGATGGTATCTCATTTATGTTGGCGGATGCAGAAGCTAGCTTAACCAACTTTTACTTCATGTTACCTTCATCAGTGCCAGCGGTTGATTTTGAACATGCAGGGGCGACCTTAAAAGCCGCTGATCTAAAAGAGTTTTATGCGCATGCTCGTGTAAATGGCTTGGCTGAGGTGATGGATTTTCCTGCGGTAGCGGCGAAAGAATCGGACATGATGCAAAAAATTGCCGACGCACAAGCCCTAAACAAGCGTATTGATGGACATGGTTCTGGTTTGACGCGTGAACAATTAGCGATTTATCGCCAAGCGGGTATTACATCTGATCATGAAGCGACGTCAGTTGCTGAAGCAGAAGACCGATTAGCGGCCGGTATGCACATTTTGATTCGCCAAGGGACTGTTGAACAAGATGAACGTGCGTTATTGCCAGCGGTAACACCACAAAATCAACATCGCTTTAGTTTTTCAACGGATGATAAAACAGTTAGCGACATTGTTGCGCGTGGATCAATTGACGAAAGTGTAGCGATTGCTTTAGCTGAAGGACTACCGTTAGAAATTGTCCTAACAATGGCTAGTTACAATGCAGCCCAAGCTGAAGGACTACAAAATGTTGGTGCTTTGAATGATGGCTATGCGGCTGACGTGATTGTCTTTAACGATAAAGAAGACTTTTCGGTTGCACAAACCATGATTTCAGGGGAATGGATTAACGATAATAGCGTGAATAAAACCAATGACGTTCAACCATTAAGTACACCTTTGAACTTTACTTTGACTGAGCAAAATCTAGATGTCCCAATTACAAGTGACAAAGTTCATGTCATTGGTATTGAACCAAATCATATTACAACAAGCCATCAATATGTATCTGTTCCAACGGATAATGGGATGTTTATGCCTAATCAAGAATTTCAAAAAATTATGGTTGCGGAACGTTATCATGATTTAGGCGCAACCACGGGTATTATTAGTGGCTTAGATCTTAAGCAAGGAGCCATTGGGGCAACAGTTGCGCATGATTCACACAATGTGATTATTGCTGGTGTGGATGATGCAGCGATGTTGAAAGTGGCTGAAACACTTCGTGAAATGAATGGTGGTTTAGTTGTGGCCATTGATGCAGAGACAGTTGTTGCCGTACCTTTGGCAATCGGTGGTCTAATGTCAGATGAACCGTATGAAGTAGTGGCTGAACAATATCAGACGTTACAAGCTGCCTTTAAAGAGATTAGTTCAGTGACATTTGATCCATTTATCACGTTGTCATTTATGGCATTACCCGTTATTCCGTCATTAAAGATTACGGATCAAGGTCTCTTTGATTTTGAAAAGTTTGCGTTTATTCAATTAAACGACGCGCAATAATAGAGTGAGTCTGGTGCGGTTTTAAGAACATAGAAAACGATTCACCAGTGAATGGTACAGCTAAAATTTTATTTTATGACTATTAAAAGATATTCGGCTATGCTAAGCTAGACGGGTAAACAATTGAATATTTTTACTACTAGGGGAACCATATTGGTTGAGACTTAAACCCTTTGAACCTGAACAAGCTAAAACTTGCGGAGGAAAGTAGCGATTTGATATGACTATTAGACTAGCTCAATCAGACTCTACTTTTTTGCGTAGGGACTGGTTGAGCTTTTTTTTACGATTGGAGAAGAATATGCAATTACGCGACAAGATTAAGACAGAGAAGCCATTGGTGTTGAATTTGGCGAATTCTGTGACACCTCAACGTGTCGCAGATGTGGTAAGTATGTTGGGTGGGAGTCCGTTAGTCACAGAAACAAGTCATGAAACTGATGAACTATTAGCGATTTCAAAAGCATTGGTGATCAATATTGGGACAATTACTGATGAGCAATTAAGTACGATGATTAAAGCGGGAATCCGCGCAAATGAATTACATATTCCGGTTATTTTGGATCCTGTCGCGGTACACATGCCATACCGTAGTCGTTGTGTCCAACAATTAGCAGAATCGGTCCATTTCGATTACATCCGTGGAAACTCAGCGGAAATTGCCTGGTTTGCCAATGAAGAAAGTCAAGCAACCGGTATTGATGCCTTAGACGACGATATTAATGTCGCAACCGTCAAAAATGCAGCGCAAACAACAGGCGCGATTATTGTACAATCCGGACCAGTAGATGTCATTAGTGATGGGACACAAACGGTAAGTATTGACTACAATAACCCAGCATTAGCCACGAATGTGGGTGCGGGGGATATGTTGAGTGCAGTCGTTGCGACATTTGCGAGTGTGGCAGATGATCCATTTGAAGCAGCTTATGTGGCTGCATTGAATATGAAATTGGCTGGTCAAAATACAACGGCGCTTGTTGGTGATGACCGTCCAGGATCATATATGCCTGCTTTTTTTGATGCCATTTACCGCTTACAAGATACAGACATAGCAGAAGGAGTCATGACATGGCATTAGCCGAAATTCCACAAGTTTTAACTATTGCCGGAATTGATTCCAGTGGTGGTGCTGGGGTGAATGCGGACACAAGACTATTCGCTCTTGAGCATGTTTACGCGGCAACGGTGATTACCGGTGTAACGGCGCAAAATACGTATGGCGTCCAAGCGTTGGCACCAACAGAAAAGGATTTGTTAGTCGCACAATTAGATGCGGTGTTTTCTGACTTAGATATTAAGGCGATGAAGACAGGCGCTTTATTTGATGCACAAGTCGTGCAAACGCTGGTAGATTATTTGCCGAAAGTATCAGAGATACCATTGGTAATTGATCCAGTAATGGTGGCAAAAGGTGGTGCCAAGTTATTATCTGATGAAGCAATTCAATTATTAACCCATAAACTATTACCTTTTGCCTATTTAGTCACACCTAATACGGCTGAGGCAGAAGTGATGACTGGTATCCGCATAGATGATGAAGCAGATATGCTTCGTGCGGCTGAAATGATTCAAGCATTGGGAGTCAAGAATGTCTTAATCAAAGGTGGTCATATGACTGGAGATACAGTGGCTGATTTATTGTACACCGAAGCTGGTCAAATTTATTGGTACACGAATCCACGATTTGAAACCATTCGTACGCATGGAACCGGTGATACATTGTCTGCCTTTATTACAGCGCATCTAGCTAAAGGTCAGGAATTACCAGACATTTTAGCTCAGGCGACCGATTATATGTCAGTGGTGATTCAACAGGGGATTAACGTTGGTCATGGGCACGGGCCTTTGAACTTATGGGCAGAGAAAGAATAGGCATTTGCATGAACAGAAATATTTTGGCATTGTACGGTATTGCCGGTCCACAGAATTTTAAGGACACAACGAAAGCAGACGCATTAACGAGAATGAAAGACATTATTGCGAGTGGGATTACGGCGTTTCAATACCGCGATAAGGGAACGACTTGGGAGAGTTCAGCTGAACGCGTATCATACGTTCAAGAATTACGTGATTACGCTAAGCACCAAGGCGTACCATTCATTATTAACGATGATGTTGCATTAGCATTGGCCGTGGGAGCGGACGGTATTCATGTTGGTCAGAATGATATGAAGTTGGAAGATTTTTTACAAATGATTCCAACGGATATGTATGTGGGATTGTCGATTAATACGCTAACAGAAATGCAGGATGTGTTAAATCCGCGCATAGATTATTTGGGATTGGGACCAATTTATCCAACGTTGACTAAAAAAGACGCGACACCAAGTATTGGTGTTCCCGCAATTCCGGCGTATTTAGATGTCAATCGTCTAGGCTTACCAATTGTTGGGATTGGGGGTATCTCTTTAGATAATATGGCCGAATTAAAAACAGCTGGATTGGATGGTGTCGCGGTGATTTCGCTCTTAACAGAGGCACCTGATTTAGCACGGACACTGACAGAAATGACACATATTTGGGAGAATACGAGTAATGGAACAGATACAAAATAAATGGATGGATCGCATTTCGCAATGTCGATATGTGCAGGGGATTCAATACAATACGTTGACGCAACGCCAACGTAATTACTATGTGGCACAAGACCACTATTATTTAGAAATCTTCGGCGCAGCATTTGACGAGGTCAATCGTATTCTAGACAGCTTAGGCTTACTATCTGAAGTTCAATCTGTTGATGAATCAGATGCGCATCAAGCTTTGAAGCCAAATGATGGATGGAAACAGGAAGTCATTGGGGATGTTAGTAAGGCCTATACTGGATATATCCAAGAAATTATGCAAACTGGGGATGACTTGCAGAAGGTATTAGTGATGTTGCCATGTCTAGAATCTTATTATCTATTGGCCGCGGGCATGAAAAACGATGGTGAGACATCTGACGAATACAAAGGATGGATTGACTACTACACACAAAGTGCCTACATTGGACAAGTAAGTCGTTACCGTCAAGGGATTGTGGAATTAGTCAAAGGGAGTCGTACAGAAGCACGAATTACCCCCGCTGATTTACAGGTATACGAACAAGCGTATCAACATGAATATGACTTTTGGGAACAATGTGTTGTGTAATTTCCAGCTGTCACTATATATAGTAGGAAACTTGATTATGACGATTCATAATCAAGTTTTTTTGTTAGTTATGTGTAAAAGTCGTCGACCTATGATTAGAATGACAGAAATTTGTGGAATCTTTCGAATATGAGTTCCTTGTCTAAGGTATAATAAAGACACGATTAGAAAAGCAGGGGGAGTTATGGTAGAAGAAATACAAAATACAATGCAGATGTACGGACCAGCGATGTTAATCGCGTGGGGGATTACAGCTGTAATTGGTGTCATGCTTTATTTTAGTTTTAAATCAAATAAGTTACGTCTATTAAATGGTGGACTAGCAACGCTATTGGTGTTGAGTTTTGGGATTAGTATGACGGGATCAATCGTTATTATTGGTAATCCATTACTAACTGGCGCGTGGTTCATGCTAGCGCTGGTGGTCTTACTAATTATCTTAGCGATTTCTGCGATGTTAGGAGTGCTGCTCCTATGGAACGCGATTCTAGTGTGGCGTCGTGAAGCGCACACGTTAAGTAATTCATTAACGTTGATTATTGCGATTTACGTCCTATTGTCACCATTATTGTTTAATTGGTTTGATGCACACTTAAACTACATGGTCGCAGGTGGTATCCGCATTATTAGTGGTGTTATTATTGGTTACTTCGTCTTCTGGATGATTAACTTTACGATGTCATTCTTACTTTATGTCTTATTTAGACCAAAGTTAGATCAAAAATACATTATTGTTTTGGGTGCTGGGTTACTAAACGGTACTGAGCTATCAAACTTGCTAAAGTCTCGAATTGATGTTGCTTTGAAGTTTGCACAACGCCAAGTAGATAAGGGTGGTGAAAAGCCACTAATCATTCTATCTGGTGGACAAGGACCGGATGAAGATATTCCAGAAGGACGTGCAATGCGCGAATATGCTTTAAGCACTGGGTATCCAGCTGATTTGTTAATTGCCGAAGAAGAATCTAAAACAACCACAGAAAATATGATTTACTCTAAAAAAATCGTTGAAGCAAATGATCTACCATTAGATGGTGGTATCTTTGCCACAAGTGATTATCATGTTTTCCGTGCAGCGGGTAATGCACGTATCGCCGGGTTAACAATTGATGGTATTGGCGCACGTACACGTCGTTACTTTGTCTATAATGCCCTATTACGCGAATACATTGCCTTGTTGTCAGGGCATAAGCTATTCCATGCAGTTAGTTTAACCGCATTGATTATCTTTAACATTATTTTTGTGGTGATGTAAGAAAGAGGAAGTGACACAAATGGTAACCAAAACATTTGATAATTTAAAAGCCATTAAGCAAAAGCAAGTGTATGACGCCTTAGTGGAAGAATTCACGACCTATGCACTTGTGGATGCACAAGTGGCGCGTATTATCAAACGTGCTGACATATCTCGTGGATCATTTTATACGTACTTTACAGATTTGAATGATGCCTATAAGTGGGTATTCAGTCAAGTCATGCGTGATGTCCATGTGCATCGCGATTTGGACTCAATTGTACAAATGGTCCAAAATCAACCAAAAGTGTACCAGTTTCTACAAAAGTATTACCAAATTAATGAGCAATTTTTAGCGTTACATGATGAAGCTTTTGCACAATCTTTACGTCCGCGTTTACTACGAGAGGATGCAAGTGAGGCAGAAACAAAAGGGTGGTTAGCGATGCAAAGCGCGCACGGATTAATGCGTAATTTCTTCCTTTATCCTGATCGTGAAGCTGAAATTAAGACAACATATAAAAAAATTAATCAATTATTATCATAGTGATTTTAAAGCGTGGACGGTTGTCGTCTACGCTTTTTTGTTGGTTTTTAAAATATTTCAAATCACAATTTTAAAAACTTTTAAAAGTTGATTGTTGGGGCTTTGTTGTTGTTTAATAATAAAAAATTCACAAACTTTTAATACGTTTAAACGTTTTACTTTTTTCGTTTAAGTTTGATTTAACTATTGATATAATCGTGTTTTAAAGGGTCTTTTGTCATACGAATATATTTCGGTGACTTGTAAAAAACAAGTAGTTTGTGATAGTATTCATTTATCAATTAATTAGTTAACGTCGTAGATGTTATTGGAGGATCTATTATGAAAGTAGCCGTTATTGGAAGTACACATGCAGGTGTGTTCTCAGCAAAATCAATTAAAGCAGAACAACCGAACGCAGATATCCATGTTTTTGAACGCCATGATAACGTGTCATTTTTGTCATGTGGAATTGCGCTATGGGTAGGTGATCAAGTTTCTGATCCTAATCGTATGTTTTATGAATCACCAGAATCAATGCGTGAACAAGGAATTAACATGCATATGCAAACAGATGTCTTAGAAGCGGATTTAGCGACTAAGACACTACAAATTAAAGACTTAGTAACTGGTGAAATCACAACGGAAGTATTTGACAGGATTGTCATTGCGACAGGATCTAAAGCAGTGGTGCCACCATTGCCAGGAATTGACAGTGAGAAGATTTACTTTAGTAAGACATGGTCAGATGCTAATATCCTACGTGAAATCACACCAGAGATTAAAAAGGTTGTTGTTATCGGGGCAGGATACATTGGCGCTGAATTGGCGGAACAATTGTCTCACAAGGGAAAAGAAGTGACATTGATTGACGCAACAGATCGTGTAATGTCACGTACAGCGTCCAAAGAATTCTCATCTGTATATGAAGATGCCTTCATCTCACACGGTGTCGACTTAGCCTTGAATGAAATGGTTGTTGGTTTCGAAGATACTGATACAGGGATTATCGTTAACACTGATCAAGGGTCATACGAAGCGGACATGGCTGTGTTGAGTATTGGATTTACACCTAACACTGAACTTTTTGCAGGACAATTGGATATGTTGGGAAATGGTGCCATTGTAACTGATAAGTACATGGAAACAAGTGTAGCAGGCGTATTCTCAGCAGGTGATGCAAGTGCCGTATTTTCAACACCTACGCAATCATATGACTACATTCCACTGGCTACGAATGCGATTCGTCAAGGAATGGTGATTGGTCGTAATATTGTGACACCAACATTGGCACACCCCGGGACACAATCAACATCAGCTGTGGAATTATATGAATTAGCTTTTGCGTCAACAGGACTAAACAAGGTGAGTGCCGCTGTAAAGGGATTGGATGCAGAAACGGTATTAATTGAAGAAGACTACCGTCCTGACTTTATGTTGACAACGGAAAAGGTACAATGTTCATTAACGTGGGAGAAGGCCACAGGACGTATTATTGGGGCTGAATTTATGTCAAAGCATGATATCTCTCAAGCCGCAAACGTTGTTTCTTTGGCAATTGAAAACAATATGACGATTGAACAATTAGCGTTGACAGACTTCTTCTTCCAACCTAATTTTGATCAACCATTGAATTACATTTCTTCTGTTGCTTTGAAAGCTGTCACAACTGCACGTGGGGCACAATAACGCATGATTTAAGAAGAACAGTTAAAAAGACCTTACTACGATTAAGATAGTAAGGTCTTTTTTGTGCAATTATCGTGTGCGATTGTATTCATTAATCTGATGGAATGAGGATGTAAAGGAAACGTTACTTGAAATGTTAACAGTTGGTGCCAACAAACCGTCCTTTTTAGGGTATGCTTAGTAGTATATAAAGTGTTATATGGGGAAGCATAATCAGGCGCATGTATGTGTTTGAAACTTGGGGGAGTTATGTTTAAGATTAGAAAAGTCTTGTTGGTCCTAATCGGGGGATTATTTGTCTTAGGATCGTATTTGTTATTTCAGGCGTCGCACATTCATTATTTGAGTGAAAGGGCAACGAAGCAAGCCCGCATAAATGCTGATTTTATGCCGTTTACGTTACCGAACGACATTAAGTCGGATAAAGAATATACTGAAATATTAGACTTGCTGCAGGAAACTAGTACAGAGCAAGACCTTAATTATGTGAAGGTCCAGCGATATGGTGGATTCCAACTTAATGAGTATCAAGAGATTGACTATGGCACCACCGAAGACCGCCTCACTTATCAGGTCGCGACAGTTAAGCCAAGTAAAGTGTGGACGTATTTCGACCAACCGGAGGCGAATGTTGAGCGTGAGTACCGTGATGATTTACCATTAAAAGGGTATTCAGCAACCATTGAACCTATGTCGGCGAATGTCTCTTATACCGGAAGACAGGGTGTCTTTTACGTTGAAACAACTAATGAAGAACAGTTTCAACAATTTATTCACGGCTTAGCAAGCAAATACAATCAGCATTTTAAAACACAATACGGTGTGCCGGCCTTTACGTACTCAGAAGATGACCTTGAATATCTACAAGATACGACGGTCGAAACGAATGAAGCGCACCAATACACTGGCATAGCCAGTATCTTGTTTGGCATATTATTGATTTTCGTTGTTTTGTACATTTTATTAAGTACAAAGTATATTGGTACCTACCGTTTAGCGGGTTTTTCAAGTTATCAAATGTTTTATCAGCTCTTTCAGACAACGTTCAGAAGAGTCTTGTTGTGTACCGTGTTATTAGGCATTGTGCTGCGGGTATTTGGACATCTTGTCATTTCAGTAAAAACGATTCTTCTGCTCATCAGCATTATTGGCTTGATGGTTATAGTGGGGACGGGTGTGATTGCACTCTTGAATCGTTTCTCATTAAGTAAGCAATTAAAAAATAAAAGTTATTTAAACTGGTCTTTTTACTTAGTGTATATCGTGAAGGGGATAGCGCTAGTGATGCTGTTTAGTATGTTAGTACCCATGTTTCAATATGTGTCATTAAAAGCAGAGTTGATGACGTCATCCGGGTATAAAGACGCAAAAATAGGCGCTGAATACGGCGTTTTAACCCCTCGTATTGTTGGGTATGAGATGACTAATCTAGATATCGATAAACACGATGAAACTAAAGCACGTGTCTATCAAAAGTTAAATGATAAGGGTGCTTTACTGTTTGACCAAGGATATCGAGAGGGGACAAATAGAAATAATGTGGCGAATGTAGAGGAAGTATTTGTGAACCCTAATTATTTACAGAAATTTCCGCTTAAAGACATGGCGGATAATTCCGTGGTCGTGTCTGATACATCAACACAGGTCACCCTATTAGTACCTAAGAATCGTGCAGATGAATTAGAAGATAGTGTTGGAGATGATGGTATCACTGAACGAAGGATAGTTTTAATGCCTGAGAATGCGACCTATTTTGATTTAAATCGTGGTGAATATCAGCCGATGCCCATCGTAAGCGTTGTAACTGAAAATAATGGGCTTCTTCTGAATATATTGACTGGGGACATTTATGATGGCTTGAAGATACCCCTAACAGGGACAGCTAAGGATACGTATCATGCAATTTATGACGATTTAGCAATCGGAAATTATGCCGATAAGTTTGTACAAATTGTGAGCTTGAATGATCTCGCCTTAGACGAGTTAAAAGCGGCAATCGGGAATTTGAAGAATGCATTAGTAACAAATGGCATCATGTTTATATTTATCTTAATGATGAATGTGTATGTCATCGTGCTTTATTATCGTAGTCATAATAAAGAACTCTACTATAAATATATGGCTGGTTATAGTGAAGTTAGATTATTTGCTAAATTGTTTGTCTTGATTGCGATGCAATACGTCGTTATGTTTGGTGTGTTGTTGACACAAAGCGCGTTTGATTTGACGTTACTAGTGGGGATGACGATTTTATGTCTATTTGAACTACTGACAGTTTTTGTGGTTGGTAAAATAATTAAAAGGCACTTACTGGGGGAGAAAATATGACATTTTCATCGATAAATAATGTGACACTACAACATGTGAGCAAGAAATTTGGCACGCATGAAGTCACCCAGGATCTCGATCTTATTTTCAAAAAAGGTGAAATTACAACTATTTTTGGACCAAGTGGTGCGGGTAAAAGCACATTGTTAAATATGATTGGGTTAGTGGATACACCAGATACTGGTGAAATTAAGATTTTTGGTGAAACAACGCCTAAGCTGCATAGTCGTGAAGCTAGACAATGGCGTAGAGAGAAAATAGACTATCTTTTTCAGAATTTTGGCTTGATTGACGATATGACCGTACAAGCGAATCTTGCGATTAATCAGGCGTACAAAAAGGGGACTAAAGCTGATAAAAAAGTCCAACAGGTACGCGCATTAACAGATGTTGGGTTAGGAAAAGCCTATTTAACGAAGAAAGTGTATGATTTATCCGGTGGAGAACAACAACGTGTTGCGATTGCTAAAACTATCTTAAAAGATCCAGAGATAATCTTGGCTGATGAACCCACTGGTTCGTTAGATGAACAAAACAAGAAAAATATCGTCGAACTATTAATTAACTTGAAGAATCAAAATAAAACATTGATTATTGTGTCACATGATAAGTATTTCGAACAAATCAGTGATCAAAATATCTACTTAAAGTAATTTAAAGCAGCACCTAAATATCTGTAAATGAAACAGATGTATAGGTGCTTTTTTACGTTCTGATTTAGGTGGTCAGGGTATCATAATTGGGGGGATTAATGACTTCGTGACGTTTTTTAGAATGCAGGCAAATATCTAGGCAGACTTTTAATTAATTTGCCTAGATTTTAATAGCATGTTATCTACATTTGGTGTTTAATAGACAATGACAATACGTTACAAGTGTAGTGGTTTACAAATAGGGATGTCGGGCGAATGGTCTAGGAACACCCCCTCATGCAGAACACGAAACAAATGTGAGGATAGGAAGGCCGTTAGGACGATGGGAAACAAAAGGCGATACATAACAGGATTAGATGGTATACGAACACTCGCCGTATTAGGTGTTATCTTATATCATCTATTTCCACAACAATTACCAGGTGGGTATTTAGGGGTCACAATATTCTTTGTTGTGTCAGGATACTTAATCACTGATCTATTAAATCAAGAATGGATTCAAACAGGGCGCATTGATATCGTTGGTTTTTATAAGCGCCGTTTACAAAGACTATATCCAGCACTAATCGTATTATTAGCAAGTGCATCGACATACATTGTACTGTTTCAACGAGACTTACTAACTAATTTACGTGAAATCATTATTAGTAGTGTGTTATATGTCAATAATTGGTGGCAAATCTCAAATGGTTTATCTTACTTTGATAAGTTTGGGACACCGTCACCATTTACACATATTTGGTCATTAGCCGTAGAAGCACAGTTTTATCTGATTTGGCCATTTGTTTGTTTGATATTCTATCGACAAGCACGTAGCGCTCGCCGCGCAAGTTGGTTTATTGCAGGATTAACGATTGTTTCTGCATTATGGATGGCATGGTTATACATTCCAGGCGCCGACCCAACACGGGTCTACTATGGAACAGATACGCGTGCATTTTCAATTCTAATTGGGTGTTGGTTAGCGTTTGTTTGGCCAAGTACATGGTTAGCTGAAAAGACAACGTTTGTTCGTCATTGGGGGATGAATCTACTTGGATTAGCTTCATTAGGCTACTTAGTATATGCGTTTATTACAATGGCATTTGATGATACATTTTTGTATCGTGGTGGTATGGTTCTGGTTAGTATTGCCGCCGCTGTATTGGTTGCGGCTGTGGTACATCCCGCAGGAGATATGAATAAAGTCATGACCAATCCAGTATTTTCTTGGGTTGGGACACGTAGTTACGGTATTTATCTTTACCAATCACCAGTGATGGTCTTCTATGAAGCGCAAGTGGGTAATGTAAATGACCATTTACTTATGAATGCGACGATTGAAATCGTGATTATTCTGATTCTGAGTGAACTATCATACCGTTTGTTTGAACGCCCATTACGTCGTATGTCGTGGGCCGGTATTAAGCAATATGGCCGCGATTTCTTTAGATTCAAAGCGTTACCATTTAAACGCATTAGCTTGTTCTTACTAATTGGATTATGTGGTATGACTGGCTATGCCTTAGCCAGTGAACCAAACCCAGTAGAAAAGAAACCTAATCAATTAGAAGAACATTTAAAAGAATCAAAAGAACGCGCTGATAAACAAGCACAAGAAACATCAGAACCCGCAACGGAACAAACAGAACCACAATATGATGAATTTGGTAATTTGATTCCACCAACAGAACCGGAAGACAAAACGGCTGGTGATGGTAAGTTTACTGAGACACAAAAATCCTTTATGGCATCATTACCTATGACAGCGATTGGTGATTCAATGGCACTAGATGCGTTACCAACGCTAGAAAAAACATTCCCGCAATTAACAATGAACGCGGATGTTGGACGCCAATTGTATGCAACAACACCTATTATTACGTCAATGCTCCAAACACAAGGTATTCAACAAAATGTTTTGATGATCTTAGGAACCAACGGTTCATTTACTGAAGAACAATTTGATGAAGTTATGGAACTCTTAGGTAATCGTCATGTGTACTGGGTTAACGTCCGTGTACCGACGGGACGTTGGCAAAACGACGTGAATAAGATGCTAACAAAGATGAGTAAGAAGTATCCAAATTTGACCATTGTGGACTGGTATAGCGTTAGTGATAACAAACCAGATTGGTTCTACGATGATCGTGTACATCCAAATGAAAAGGGACAAGTACACTTCGCAGATACAATCACTGAGTCAATTTTAAAACAAAATAATATCGCGTAATCCGTGGTATAACAGGCATTTGATTGAAATAATCAGATGCCTTTTTTGTTGTCTTTTGATTTTTTGTTGACAGTTCTTGGACACTTGTAATATGATTCTCTTGTCGAATAGTTCGATAATCGAAATAAAAAGGAGAAGCGATATGGAATTACAAGTCCAAGAGATTATGGACATCATTCCTAATCGATACCCAATTCTATATATTGACCGGGTACTCGATATGGTTCCGGACGAAAGTCTAGTTGCCATTAAGAATGTGACCGCTAATGAAGCGTTCTTTGCAAATCAACGTATCATGACAATGCCAAGTACATTGATCATCGAGACGATGGCACAAGCAGCGTCCATCTTGATTTTGTATTCGCCAACATTTGCCCATAAAACAGCCTATATGACTGGGGTGAATCAAGCAGACTTTCATCAGCCAGTAAAACCAGGTGATGTTCTCCATATGACCGTGAAATTTGGTACAATAAGAGAAAATATGGGTACCGTAATGGTAAACGTCACAGTTAATGGTCAATTAACAACGGAAGCAGAACTAATGTTTGTTGTTTCTGACCAACAAAGGTGAAGTAGAAATGGAGAGCATAATGGTGGAATCTGAGCGTGTCGCGTTTGAACAAATGAATAAGAGTTTGGTAGATGTCTTTAATAACGTGATGTGGATTGAAGAAGTATATCTTCAAGGATCAGAATTTCAAGATATTAGCTTGAAAGAAATGCATATTATTGCGGCGATTTCCATGTACGAATTTCCAAATGCAACAGAAATTGCGCGTTTGGTCCATTTGAAGCCAAGTGCGATGACAACAGCGTTGGATAAGTTAGTCAAAAAAGGCTACGTTGAGCGTCAACGTTCTGAAACAGACCGACGTGAAATCAAGCTAGGCTTAACACATCGTGGTCGTACCGTGTATCGTGCACATGAAGCATTTCATCGCGACCTAACACATTCATTGACGGATTCTCTTTCAAATGATCAAACACAAGTTATTGGTAAAGCAATTAGCCAACTTGAACAACACTTGCAAGGATTACACGCCACTATCAATGAATAGATGGAAAAATTAACAATTAATGCGACTGCACAAGCTGTACCTGAACGTATTGTGACAAATGATGAATTAGCACAGATGATGGATACATCAGATGAATGGATTCAAACTCGAACAGGGATTGAGCAACGACATGTGGTCACAACTGAAACAACGACCGACTTAGCGGTGCAAGTAGCGGAAGCGTTACTTGCGACTACCAATTGGGCAGCAACTGATTTGGATTTTATTATCGTTGCGACTATGTCGCCGGATACATTAACGCCAAGTGTCGCTGCCGGGGTACAAGGACGTATTGGCGCAACTCATGCCTTTGCACTAGATGTTGGCGCTGCGTGTGCAGGCTTTATCTACGGTTTAAGCATGGGAACAGCTTTACTACAAAGTCGTTACCAAAAAGGTATTGTGATTGGTGCTGAAACCTTGAGCCGTTTAGTTGATTGGCATGATCGCCGCACAGCAGTATTGTTTGGTGATGGTGCTGCTGGGGTAGCTATTTCAAATGTAACAGGGAATGGCCGTGTGTTAGCGGAACATCTTGTGAGCTTTGGGGAGAAAGGCGAGTATCTGACTGCCGGTCAGGTATCAACTGAAAGCCCGTTCACAAATGTTGACCCGGCGTTACCATTTACATTCCAAATGGATGGTCGCCAAGTATATAATTTTGCGACGACACAAGTTCCAAGTGCCATCTTATCTGCGGTGCAAAAAGCGCACATCAACTTGGATGATATCGATTATTTCGTTTGCCATCAAGCAAATGCACGAATCATTCAAAGTGTTGCACAAAAATTAGATCAACCCGTAGAAAAATTTCCGATGAATGTGGCCATGTATGGTAATACAAGTGCTGCAAGTGTTGGGATTCTACTTAATGAATTACAAACAACTGGTCGCTTAAAGACCGGACAAACGATTGTCCTAGCCGGTTTTGGTGGTGGACTAACAGTAGGTGCGATGGTTATTCGCATCTAAAAAAATTTAATACGATAGTTAATGACATATACTTTTTAAAAGATGAAATAAATGGAGATAAAACAATGACAAACGACATGATTTTTAACAAGGTACAAGCAATTTTGATGGAACAATTTGATTTGGAAGAAGCAGAAGTAACCCTAACAACAGATATGGCAAATGACATTGATGCAGATTCATTGGACCTATTTGAAGTGTTGAACCAAGTTGAAGATGAATTCGATATTCAATTAGCAGTTGCGGAAAACATCACAACGGTTGAAAGCCTAGTGCAAAAAATCGCTGAAGAATTAGCCGCTAACGCGTAATTAATGAGGTAATCACGATGCAAGTAGAACTAGACAATCCGTTATTTCAAAAATTAGGCATGCGTTATCCCATCATTCAAGGCGGAATGGCCTGGGCAGGAACTGGTCGTTTGGCTGGTGCTGTTTCTGAAGCGGGTGGTTTAGGCATTATTGGTACGGGATACTGGCGTGCTGAACAAGTACGTGCCGAAATTCATCGCGCACGTGAAGTGACTGATCGCCCATTCGGTGTGAACGTGATGCTGATGTCCCGCCATATTCGCGAAGTATTTGACGTCGTGATTGAAGAAGGTGTCCAAGTCGTTGCGACTGGGGCCGGGGATCCATCCCCCTTTTTGGAAGAGCTACATGAGCATGGCATCATCGTCATGCCGGTGGTACCGTCAGTTGGGTTAGCCCGCATGATGGAAAAGAAAGGTGTTGATGCAGTTGTGGCCGAAGGGGCTGAATCAGGTGGGCATATTGGTAGTCTATCAACTATGACACTTGTCCCACAGGTGGTGGATGCGGTCAATATTCCGGTCATTGCGGCTGGAGGGATTGCTGACGGTCGTGGTGCGGCAGCAGCAGTTGCTCTAGGTGCGAGTGGTATCCAGATGGGAACCCGTTTTTTGGCATCTGAAGAGTCTGAAATACACGAGACCTTTAAAAATGCGGTATTGAAAGCGAATGATATCGATACAGTTGTGACTGGTGAATTATTAGGTAATCGTGCCCGTGTGCTGAAAACAAAAATGGCAAAGCGTTTTATTAAGCAAGAGCGTTTTGAAATGTCAAAGCCTAAGCCAGATGCCCAAGCGATTGAAGACTTAGAAAATGGGTCACTTCGTCGTGCCGTAATTGACGGTAATAAAGATGAAGGTGCATTCATGGCCGGACAAATTTCTGGGATGATTCAGACCATTAAGCCCGTCAGTGCTATTTTGGCTGACACATGGTCTGAAGCAAGTGTTATTTTGACGAAGTATCAATTAAAGGATAAAACATGAAAACAGCAATCTTGTTAGGTGGCCAAGGTGCGGCGATGCCGACATTGGGAATTGACCTATATGAACATGAAGCTGCGTATCGCGCAGTGATTGATCGTGCGAGTGCCGTGTTAGGTTACGATCTGTATGCAACGGTCTTAAAAGACGAAGCAAAGTTACAAGAGACGGCCTATGCACAGCCAGCGATTTTTGCCCATGAAATGGGGATTTATGCCGTGGTGTCTGAATACATCCCCGAACCAGTTGCATTATTAGGCTTGAGTCTTGGAGAGTATACAGCCTTAACACTAGGTGGGGTCTTTGACTTTACAGATGCACTACGTTTATTGCAAAAGCGCGGACGTTACATGCAAATTGCAAGTGATGCGCAAGCAACGACGATGGTCGCTGTCCTTGGAAAAGAACAAGACATCATTTTAGCAGCAATCAAAAAGATGCAAGCTGATGATGTGGCCGTGTATTTAGCCAATCATAATACGCGCAAGCAAATTGTGGTGGGCGGTACGGTTGCATCATTAAAAATCTTTACTGATTATGTCGTGACACAAACGAAGGTCCGTTGTGTGCCGTTATCTGTCGCCGGTGCCTTTCACACACCATTTATGGGTGATGCGGCCTTGGCCTTACGAGATGAATTACACAGTGTGCCAAAAGCAAAGGGAACCATCCCCGTGTATTCAAATACAACGACGCAACCATTTGGTCAAGATATTGCGACCACATTAACCACACAAATGACGACACCAACTTTCTTTGCGGATGCCTTTATGCACTTAACGGCAGATACAGTGCCAGAACGCGTCATTGAAATTGGTGCGGATGGGACATTATTGAAATTCGCCCAACAAATGAATACGGATCTACAGGGCATCTCATTATTTGATTTAGCCACTGTACAAGCCTTTAAGGAGCAAGCACATGCAGATAGCTGATAAGACCGTCTTGGTGACGGGATCAACACGTGGTATTGGTTTAGCCATTGCCCAACGTCTTAGCCAAGCCGGGGCGCGAATTATTTTGCATGGCCGTCAGATGCCGAGCGCAACTTTACTCAGTCAATTTCCAGAAAACACGTTGGTTATGACGGGTGATATTTCTGACGCAACGCAAATGCAAAATGCGATTGATGATTTATATGCCAACGATGTCACCATTGATATCTTGGTGAATAATGCGGGGATTGTTGCGGACGGATTAATGGTCCGTTTACCAACAGATGCCATCGATCGTGTCATTGATACGAATCTAAAGGGAACATTCTATGTTACCCAACCGATTTTTAAGAAAATGATGCGCCAACGTACAGGAGTCATTATTAATATGGCCTCGGTAGTTGGACAAATGGGTAATGTGGGACAAGCAAATTATGCGGCAGCGAAAGCGGGGATGATTGGTTTCACTAAGTCGCTTGCCCGTGAAGGTGCGATGCGTGGTATTCGTGTGAATGCCATTGCGCCGGGGATGATTGTCTCTGATATGACGGATGCTTTGCCGGACGCCCAAAAAGAAACGTTATTGGCTGAAATTCCATTGAAGCGTTTTGGGACAACAACGGAAATTGCACAAGCAACCCAATTTTTAATTGAAAATGATTATATGACCGGACAAACAATCACGATTGATGGTGGATTACACATCTAAATCGTACAGGAGGTAAATGATGACACGAGTTGTTGTGACGGGAATGGGGGCATTAACCCCCTTAGGACATACAACTACTGACTATTTGGAAAATCTTTTCAATGGGATTAGTGGTTTAGCGCCAATTACAAAATTTGATGCAAGTGAAACAGGGATTACGGTCGCTGGTGAAGTCAAAGACTTTGATCCAAGTGAACGGGTTGGTAAACGTGAAGCGCGTAAAATGGACGTCTTTGCCCAATACGGTATTCATGCGACAGGTGAAGCCTTAGAACAAGCCCAATTAGATTTAACTGATGATGCCATTGATGCACGTCGTGTGGGTGTGATTATGGGAAATGGTATTGGTGGACTAACGACCATCGAAGACCAAGTCATTAAATTACATGATAAGGGGCCAGCCCGTGTGAGTCCGTTATTCGTGCCAAATGCGATTCCAAATATGCTATCGGGTAATATTTCGATTCGTTATGGGGCACAAGGTGTGAATTATGTCTTATCAACGGCTTGTGCATCCGCAACAAATGCCATCGGTGAAGCCTTTTGGCGTATAAAAGATGGGCGTGCCGATGTCATGATTACTGGTGGCGCAGAAGCAACGGTGAATGCGATGGGGATTTCAGGTTTCGCGGCACTAACTGCTTTATCAACCAGTACTGACCCAGCAGCGTCATCACGTCCTTTTGATGCCAATCGAGATGGTTTCGTGATGGGTGAAGGAGCGGGAACGTTAATCTTAGAATCGTTAGAACATGCGCAAGCCCGTGGTGCCCATATCTTAGCGGAAATCGTTGGATACGGGGCGAATTCAGATGCCTTTCATCTAACGAGTCCAACACCAGATGGTTCAGGACCAGCGGAAGCGATGCAATTAGCATTGGCTGATGCTAATGTACCTGCCCAAGCGATTGATTATATGAATGCACACGGTACAGGGACACATGCGAATGATTTGGCTGAATCAAATGCCTTGGTCCGAGTCTTTGGCCCACAAGGTGTCGCTGTATCTTCAACAAAGGGGATGACGGGACATCTATTGGGTGCTGCCGGTGCCATTGAAGCCATTGCAGCGATTGGGAGTTTATTGCGTGGTCAATATCCAGCTAATGTTGGTTTGACGACGAAAGACCCAGAAATCAATGATATTGATTTGATTACGGAAACCCAAGATGCACCAGATGTGCAATATACGATGTCTGCGAATTATGGCTTTGGTGGCCATAATGCCGCTTTGGTCTTTAAAAAATGGGAGGCTTAAATGGAATTGACATTAACTGACGTCGAACGCTTGATGCAACAATTTGAAGCAAGTGAACTACGTGAATTGCATTTGGAATCAGCGCCCGTTGTTTTAACGCTGAGTAAGAATGAATGGCATCACCAAGCAATGCCAACACCTGCACCAGTGGAACAAGGACCTACTGGAGACACAGTTTCGGCTATGCCTATGACTGGGGATGCAGTGACTGTGGCAGAGAGTGCGACTGATACTGACGCTATTAAAGCCGAGTTAGTCGGCACAGTGCATTTGCAGGCTAGTCCAGAAGCAGAACCTTTTGTTCAAGTGGGACAAAAAATTAAAGCCGGTGATCAGGTCGCCATTATTGAGGCGATGAAATTGATGACGCCCGTGATTAGCCCAGTCAGTGGAATCATTCAAACAATTAGTGTCGCAAATAATGATGTTGTCGCATATGATGATGTGTTATTTGAAGTGACACCTATGGAGGGATAAGATGATGAGTTTAGATGTACAAGAAATTCAAGAAATTTTACCACACCGCTATCCATTCTTAATGGTTGATCGTGTGACAGACCTAGTCCCCGGGGAAAAAGCCGTGGCACTAAAGAATGTGTCTATGAATGAAGAAGTCTTTCAAGGGCATTTTCCGGGAAATCCAACTTTTCCTGGTGTGATGATGTTAGAAGCTCTTGCGCAAACAGGTGCAATTGCGATTCTTTCATTGCCTGAATTTGCGGGTAAGACCGCTTATCTAGGTGGGATTAGTAAGGCCCGCTTCCGTCAACGTGTTGTACCAGGGGATCAATTGACATTAGAAGTGACCCTAACACGTATGCGCGGTACAGTTGGTGAAGGTAAAGGGATTGTATCAGTGAATGGTAAGAAAGCCACAACCGCTGACCTAACCTTTGTGATTGGAGAATAATCTATGTTTAAGAAAGTGTTGGTTGCGAACCGTGGAGAGATTGCAGTCCGCATTATTCGAACATTAAAAGAAATGGGTATTGCATCAGTTGCGATTTACTCAACGGCAGATGAACATGCTTTGCATGTGCAATTAGCGGATGAAGCCGTGGCAGTGGGTGGACCACAACCACAAGATAGTTACTTGAATATGCAAAATATTCTAAGTGCGGCGTTAATGACCGGATCTGAAGCCATTCATCCAGGTTATGGTTTTTTGGCCGAGAATGAATTGTTTGCGGAGATGGTCACATCAGTTGGTATTAAGTGGATTGGGCCTTCCGCAGAAGTGATTGCCTTAATGGGTAATAAAGCGAATGCTCGTGCAGCGATGCAAGATGCACAGGTGCCGGTTATTCCAGGTTCAACGGGAACAGTCGCAACCCCCGCTGATGCACAAGCAATTGCGGCAGAGATTGGGTACCCAGTCTTACTAAAAGCCGCTGCTGGTGGTGGTGGAAAAGGGATTCGCGTTGTGCAGACCGCAGACGCATTAACGGATGCCTTTTTAGCGGGTCAACGTGAAGCACAAGCCGCCTTTGGTGACGGCAGTATGTATGTTGAAAAAGTACTTACAAATGTCCGTCACATCGAAATGCAGGTGTGTCGTGATCAAGCTGGGCAGGCAGTCTATTTCCCAGAACGTAATTGTTCTTTGCAACGGCATAAGCAAAAGTTGATTGAAGAATCACCAGCAACGGGGATTACAACTGATATGAGACAGGAATTAGGACAAATTGCCCTAAATGCTGTTGAAGCGATTGACTATGAGAATACGGGAACATTAGAGTTCTTACAAGACGACACAGGCGCCTTCTATTTTTTGGAGATGAATACGCGTATTCAAGTCGAACACCCGGTAACTGAGTTAGTAACAGGGGTTGATTTGATTCGACTACAGATAGAAGTAGCCGCCGGCCAAGCCCTACCTATGACACAAGATGATATTCAAGTGCATGGGCATGCGATTGAAGTCCGAATCAATGCGGAACAACCTGAAAAAGGCTTTCGTCCCAGTGCTGGACCAATTGATACCTTGTATTTACCTACAGGGGGACCAAATGTTCGTTTTGATACCGCCCTGTATCCAGGTGATAAGGTGCAACCTTATTATGATGCGATGGTCCTTAAAGTATTAGCATGGGCACCAACACGCGAGTTAGCATTAATTCGTATGCGTCGTCTGTTGGACGAAGTCACGATTGGTGGCCTACAAACAAATGTTGCCTTTCAACGTTGGCTATTAGATGATCCCAAAGTACAGACGGGACAGTTTAACATTGCGTATGTGGAAGCAGACGTGATGCCGCGTTGGCAAGCAACTTTAACCTCATAACGGAATAAAAGGAAAGTGAGGCTTAGATCTTATGTTAGATTTCCTCAAGCGTTCAAAGAAAGTTGCTAAGGTAACACGTAATACCGACTTATATGATCAGATGCCAGCGCATTTGTTTGTGGATTGTCCGTACTGTAAGACGCGCTTATACGAAAAACAATTAGGGACACATAAAGTCTGTCCAGAATGCCAATATGGTTTTCGTTTAAATGCGTTTGAACGGATTGAACAAGTGACGGATACCTTTACTGAGATGGATGCACATGTGACCGGACCAGTGGTGGATTTTCCTGGGTACAGTGAGAAACGTCAGCAAGTCCAACAAAAGACTGGCCTACAAGAAGCGGTGGTCACGGGGATTGGTACAATCAAGCAAACAGAATTTGCGCTAGGCGTGATGGATACGCATTTTATTATGGGGTCACTCGGCCAAGGCGTAGGTGAAAAGATTACACGTCTATTTGAATATGCGACGGAACACGAGTTACCTGTTGTCTTGTTTACGGCATCAGGAGGTGCACGTATGCAGGAGGGTATCTTATCACTGATGCAGATGGCAAAAATTTCAGGTGCAATCAATAACCATGCCCGCGCAGGTCTATTCTACCTAGTGGTCTTAACTGACCCAACGATGGGTGGCGTAACGGCTTCATTTGCGATGGATGGGGATGTTATCTTGGCTGAACCACATGCAATGGTTGGTTTTGCAGGTCGTCGTGTGATTGAACAAACGATGCATGAGACCTTACCAGTTGATTTCCAACGCGCTGAAATGTTGCGGGCTGACGGACATATTGATGAGGTGATTGCCCGTGAGCAGTTACCAGATGTCATAAGTCGATTAATTACATTACATCAACCGTCGGAGGGCATGAAACGATGAAAGGGTTAAAAGAAACATTACTCCCAAGTAAGAAAGTCCTGACTGCCGCTGAAATTGTTTCTAAAGCACGTGAAGACCGATTTGATAGTCAAGATTTCTTTACACAAGTCTTTACTGACTTCATGGTCCTACATGGTGATCACCAGGGACATGAAGATAATAGTATCGTGGGTGGTTTAGGGTTATTAGGGGATATCCCAGTCACCGTCATTGCGACGCGTAAAGGAACTGACTTAGCGGAAAAGCTAAAGACCAATAATGGGTCACCGCAACCCGCTGGTTACCGTAAAGCCGTGCATTTAATGCGGCAGGCAGATAAATTTAATCGACCAGTCATTATGTTCGTGAATACACCTGGTGCATATCCAGGTAAAAGCGCAGAACAAATGGGACAAGGTGGTGCTATTGCAGAAGCCATCCGTACAAGCATGGATTTACGTGTGCCGGTGATTAGTGTTATCTATGGAGAAGGTGGTTCAGGTGGTGCCTTAGCATTAGCCGCCGCTAATCGCGTCTTAATGTTCGAATATGCGACATACTCAGTTTTAAGCCCAGAAGGATTTGCATCTATCTTATGGCGTGATGCCAATCGTTCAGATGAAGCAGCGACCATTATGGGACTGACAGCGACTGATTTACATAGTCAGGGCGTTATTGATCATATTGTGCCGGAAATGCGCCCAAAGAAGACCTTACGCTATCTAAAAGCATGGTTAACTGAAGAAGTGCAACAATTGCGGACATTATCGGGGGATGAACTCGTGGCGCATCGACAAGTCCGCTTTAGGAAGTTCTAATGGTGGAGATGTATTACTTTGAGCGTCTGTCATCAACCCAAGATGAAGCGCGCCAATTTATTATGCGCGAATCACCGCAGGATACGGTCATGATTGTGGCAAAGGAACAAACCAATGGTTATGGCCGCTTTAAGCGTCCTTTTTATTCACCACAGCACGGTCTATACCTCACGTTCATTGTGCCGGCGCAGATGATAACATGTACCTTACCACTAGTGACTCATGCTACGGCAGTGGCGGCCATTGAACGCATCGGTCAATTATCGACACAAGATGTCAAAATCAAGTGGGTAAATGACTTATATGTGGCTGACCGTAAAGTTGGCGGAATTCTTACTGAACAAATGCATACGCCTGATCAAGACTATCTGTTAATTGGTATCGGGATTAATATCCGACCACAAGACATTCCAGTAGCGTTATGCGATAAAATGGCGACCTTAGACTATCACGGACCGGAATTACCCGCAGGTTGGTTAGAACAGCTGGGGGATGGTATTATGCATACCTTGCAGTCTAGTGACGCGTGGATCATGACACAGTATCGTGAGCATTCAATGGTCATTGGCGCGCAGGTGAGTGCACAGGTCGGTCATGAGACGATTAATGGACAAGCAGTCGCGATTACCGATCAAGGCGGACTCGTGATTCAGACACATGATGAACAACGAACAATCTATACCGGTGAGCTGACGCGGCTGGTTTTGACAGGAGGCGTAGGGGGGGATGACAACTAAGTCATTAACATTAAGTGCTATTTTATTAAGTTTAGTATTAATTATGGCACCATTAACGATTCCTATTGGAATTGTACCGATTAGTCTACAGACATTTATAATCCCATTAGTTGTGGTATTGTTGCCGCGTAAGATGGGTGTTTTGTTAGTAGGTGCGTATCTATTACTAGGTGCTTTTGGATTACCTGTATTTTCTAATTTTCAAGGTGGCTTAGGTGTGTTATTTGGACCAACTGGAGGCTATTTAATTGGTTTATTTGCTTTTCCAATGATGTTAGGTAGTTGGTCAAAATCAAGTCAGCCTTGGTGGACTTTAGGCCGTTTCCTACTATGGAGTGGATTTATCCAATTAATTATTGGTGCGCTGTGGTTAGGAACATTTATGAACATGGATGGGTTGAAAACCTTACAAGTAGGTGTGATACCATTCATTTTCATCTTGTTGATTAAAACATTCTGTATTTTTTGGATAACAAAATTATTATTGGAGAAATACGATGTTGTCGGCGTTTATACGCCATAAATGAACATACGTTTATTTACATTCAGTTAAAAACCGGACATCTGCTGTATGAGATGTCCGGTTTTTTAATGTGTAGAGCTAGTATGATTTGGTGTTTGATTATGTGTACCAAAGAACAGATAAGTACATGAACAAGGCACCTAGCAAAACAAAGAAATGCCACACGACATGCATGTATTTGATTTTCGCCATACTGTAAAAGAAAGCTCCTACAGTGTATGAAACACCGCCACTAACAAGTAACCAAAACCCAACAGGGCTTAGAGCGTTATATAGCGGTACGATGGCGATTAAACATAGCCACCCCATAATAATATAAATGATTGTTGAGACATTTGATATTTTGGTGGTGCGACTTAGCGTCATTGATTTATAGACAATCCCAACAATGGCAAGTAACCAGATAACAATACATAGTCCCCAACCTAACCAACCACGAATGCTTAATAGACAGAAGGGTGTATAACTACCAGCGATTAATAAGTAAATGGAATCGTGGTCAAAGATTTGAAAGACTTTCTTAGCACGCGTGAAGATAAAACTATGAAAGAGGGTTGAACATAGAAATAGCAATAACATGGTCGTACCATAAATGCTGTAAGACACAATATGTATAGGTGAGTGAAGTTGAACGCCTTTGATAATTAATAGGCAAAGGCCAATGATACTTAAGATCACACCAATACCATGTGTAACCGCATTTAAGACTTCATTCGTAATACCATAACGCGTTAATTTAGTTTTTGAGTACATGTAAGTGTTCCTTTCGTATTACTCCTGTAAGTGTAGCACGTTTGAGTAATTTGTTAAGGGGGTGTAACATGTATTTTGAGTTAACTGAAAACCCAACATATGCTATAATTATGGAAATAAAACGTGATTGAAGGGGATTTAACGAGTCGTTATGAATGTAAAAAAGAAAATTTCAGCTCATATGCCTACTAAAAAGACGCAAAATACTAAATTAGTAAGTGTGATTGTGCCTGCATATAATTCAGGAGAATACTTAGAAAAAAACATTAAACTTGCGTTGAAGCAAACTTTGGCCAATATCGAAATCATCATTGTAAATGATGGTTCTACTGATAACACGGCAAAAATTGCCAAAAAATTAGCGCTATTTAATTCTCGTGTTCGTTTGGTGGACAAGGTTAATGGTGGGGTTTCTAGTGCACGTAATGCTGGTGTTGCAGCGGCCAAAGGAGAATACATCTTCTTCTTGGACCCGGATGACTACATGGATAATGATACGTTAGAGGTTCTATACAATTCATTAGAAACAAGTGGGTCTGATGTTGCGATTACGGGATATGATTTGATTTATGATGAAAAGCCCAAGCAACCAGGTGTGTGGATTCAAAAGTTGTTTTCACAATCAAAACAAAAATTTCGCGTAGAAGAATTTCCAGCAGTATTACAAGCGTCAACGCCATGGGGAAAGTTGATCCGCCATTCTTATTATCGTGAAGCTGATTTAGGCTTCATGGAAGGAATCGTCTACGAAGATCAACCATTTACAGCAACGCTATATTCACGTGCTAAGAATGGAATTGATATTATTGGTGCGCATAAAATGCACTGGGTACAATTGGACTCATCAATCTCTCATCAGACAACCGTTGACGATTTAAAATCACGTGTCGAAGCGGCGCGTTTAGCGCTAGAAATTTTAGGACAATTTGCACCTAAGGCTGTAGAGCCACGTTTAGTTCAAAATCTAAATAACGATCTACGTTATATCATGCGTCGTTACAATAAAGTCGATGATGAATATAACGCTTTGATTTTCTCAGAATTACCAAAGTTTTACCATTTACTTGACGACAAGACACAATTGGATGCAATTGTTGATGTTGCCTACCGTTTACTTGATAATGACGAGTATGAAGTGTTTGATCAGTTGTTGTTCGCAACAAATATTTCAAACCACAAATTGAAGTTAGTTAATGACCACGGGACACCAGTTGTTGATTGGTCAACGCTAGCTTACATTGACAATTTTTCTTCTGAAGGTCACGTCCTACATGAAATTTTCCAACCACGTATCGACATCGATAAATGGGAAATGACTAGTGAAGGGCCAAAAATCTCATTAAATGCGTTTATTACAAAGATTGATGCGCATGAATTCGACTATAAAGTACGTTTGAAGTTAGTGAAATTTGACGAAAAAACGGGTGAAGAATTTGAAACAGTTGCGGAATTAGACCCAATTGGTCAATATGATGCACCTTACACAATTCGTGAGCATAAAGAATGGTGGGCAGATTATTCACCTAATTTCTATGAATTCCAACTACCTGCAGTGTTTGATACATTTAACGAATGTATTAAATTAAAGGTGGAAATTTCAGCCGGAAACTTGTTCTTTGAAAAAGATGTCTCAGGACGCCGAAACAATGCTACTGGTCGCTGGGCGAACCTAACTTTGTCAGAAACGTCACAACTACGTATTAAGCACAGTACGGAATCAGGCAAGCAATTTTATTATTTGAAGTATGTGCCAATTGCCACATACTCAGTTGATAAAGTAGAGGGCCAACAATTAACGATGACTGTACATTCTGGTGCCCAACTTATTTCGGCATCTGTACATTCTAAAGTTCGCTTTAATCGCAAGAACGTTCGCGTTAAGTTGATTCCAGTAAGTGAATCAGATGAAAATAACGTATATCGTGTTGTTGTTAATATGAAAAAGTTACGACAAAACAAGTTGATTACTGATTACTTAACACCTTTACGTCATGATTTCCGTCTATCTTTTAAAAACCAAAACGGTAACCGTATTTTGGGATTCATTAAAGATGACAACCCAATTGTGTTAGCAGATATTAATACAGTTATCACAAATGTTGCACAAGGATCAGCTCGTTTCGTAGGAACTCGTGTCATTGAAGTTAAAAGTGCCCACATGGTTCCTGGTTTCTTGAAGATGCGTGTATTCGTACGTAATCATGGTCCACAAAGTTTTGGAACAACATTAAGCGTTAAGTCAGGGGATCTTACACGAACGATGCCTGTTACCTTAGTTCCTAATGAAGTTAACGAAATCGAATTGCCATTGAATCATGATGTATTTGGTGAAATGATGGCTCTACCATTGTTGCGTTTTAGTATTTCATTTAAAAACACATTGGGCCGCGATGAAAATGTTATCTATGATGAAGCATTCATTCGTACATTACCAGATAATGTCTATGACAACGGATATCAAATTAGTCGCTTAGAGTATAACTACTCAGCTAAGAAACTATATTTCCAATTGTTCAATAAATTGCACGATGATAACAAAGGTGGTTACGGTTGGGGTCGTATGATGACTAAGTACCAGAATTCTACGGCACCTGTTGATCCTAAGAAGATTTTATTCCGTACGTACTATGGTGAATCTGTGACTGATAATGCGGTCGCATTAACACATGAAATCTTACTAGACCCAGCTTTGTCTGATATCGAAATCTATTGGGCTGTACAAAACCCAAGTGTGGTTGTTCCTGAAGGGACACACCAAGTAATTATTAATTCTGATGAATGGTTTGATCTGTTAGCGACTGCTGGTACAGTAGTTGAAAATGTGCATCAAGTTGACTATATGGTGAAGAAGCCTGGACAGCGTATTGTCCAAGCGTTCCATGGATATCCATATAAGCAGATGGGGCGTGATTTCTTCTTGACTCATGGATTTGACATGTCACGTGTTAAGTCATTCCAACGTCGAGAAGCAGAATGGGACTACATTTTGTCACCAGCACCATATGCAACACCGCTATATCAACGTAATTTCAACTTCAAGGGTGAAATGCTAGAAGTTGGACATCCACGTAATGATATTTTGGTCGATCCAGAACGTGCGGCAGAACGCGAATTAATCAATAAGCGCGTTCGCGAACGCCTGAACATTCCGGCTGATAAGAAAATTGTTTTGTATGCACCAACTTTCCGTGACTATGCATCAGACAACGAATTTAAGTCAAACCGTGTTGATTTTGTTAGTTATGATGACTTAGCTAAGAAGCTGGGTGATGAATATGTATTGTTAATCCGTGGACATGCTATGAATCGTCGTGCGGGAAATACAGTATCAACTGCAAGTGGTATTGACGCAACAACTTATCCAGAAATTTTGGATTTGATTATTGCTTCCGATATGGCTGTACTTGATTATTCATCATTACGATTTGATTACGCCCAAACTGGGAAGCCAATGATTTTCTTTGTACCAGACTTAGATTTGTATGAAGAGACACGTGGTGGATTAATGCCATACTTACCAACGGCACCAGGATGGATTGTTAATTCTGAATCAGAATTAATTCAAGCCATCACACATTCTGATGATTATATGAACTTGTACGGTGACGCATGGCGTACTTTCCGTCGAGATTATACATCATTAGATGATGGACATGCAGGTAAGCGCATGATTGATAAATTATTTAAATAACAAATAGAAATAAGCCTGGATATCTAATATCCAGGCTTATTTTTTGTTTCTAAACTATTTGTGGTATGTAAAACGTTTAAATCAAAATTAGTTCTTTTGATACTGATACTAACAGTGTATATTCAGTGTAAAGGAGCATGATCATATGAAAAAAACAAAGCAACAAGAATTACTTTCACTATTTGATCAAGCGATTACAGATGTTGGCGTTGAAACGGAACTTGGTCAATTTTTAACATATAGTAAAGAACACGTCTTAGATAAAAGTTTCAAAGGTATTGAATTAATGGCATTTCCGGATCGTATATCACGAATTGTACGAAAGCATCAGATGGGAGTACCTATATCGGTGACACTATTGATGGCGGCTGTAAATAAGCGCAGTATTTTAAGTGGTTTTGGATTGGGTTTCTGGAAAATCTAGATATTTTAAGGAAGGGGTCACTTAATGAATAAGAATGATCTAGTACAGTATACCGATAAGTTGGTTGAATTGTATTTATTAGAGCTAGAAAACACATCATTTAGTTTGGGATATATTCGTGTAGTGAATGATACGTCTGTGTTATTTACAAGCATTAATGAGATGGGGCAATTTGATAGTTTAGAGGTATTTGATATAACGGTAATTAGAGACGTAAAACAAGATACACCTTATATTGATATGTTTACTAAACTGATTCAGTATAATAAAGATGTTGCTGCGTATGATATATACAATCTCGAAGCAGACTTAAAGTCTTTGGATGACGATATCATGTTAGATGCGCTTATAGATCACACAGTTGACTCCGGAAGACTATTAACAGTAATGCTAAATGATGAGCTAATTACGGGAAAAATATTGAGTCATGATGAAACAAAAGTAGAACTACTAGCATTTGATTTTAACGAGGCTGTCATAGTAGACCGCATTTACTTAGACAAGGGAGATATTGTCGGATTAGATATTGTTAGTGTGCAAAATCATTTAATAGACGAATATTTAAAGGCATAAGGCATATTGTACAGGACACCGAGGTATGTATCATCGTATAAAAAGTGGCCATTCCAGATAGAAAACATCTGTTATGGGCGCTTTTTATACATTTATTATGTTATCCCAAGGGTTCTTAGGTTACTATAACGAAACACATGTCTGGTTACGTAAATCAGACAATTTAACAGGTATCGGGTACAAATATGCGAAAGATAGTTAAAATAATGATTACACTCGGACTAGTAATCATGCTAGGGATAACCATTTATGGCAGTGTACGGAAAACTGGATCACATGATGTAAATGTGTCCCGGATAAAAAATGAGAACAAAAAAGAACCTCAGTTAGACGCGTTAACGTCAGAACACTTAAAAAATGATGAAACATTGATGGCCGCGGCAATTGTTTATTACGGGTATACGGAAGTTGGAAATGAGATTGCTAGGTGGAAAGAATTAACCAACGTGGATAAATTAGTAATTGAGAATCCAACTGATGGTAATCACTTTGTTTATGAACAAACTAAATCTGACCCTCGAAATTTAAGGCCAAATAATTTTAAAATACAGGGCAATCAAGTGGTATATGAGAGCTTCATTGTTCATTCGAACGGAACAATTATGCGAAAAGAAATGGATATTTCTACTATTTTAACGTATATAAATCAGACACAAGAGCGAATCAAAGCGGTGTATGAAGTGAGAGAGAAAATTAATTTAATCGAATAGCGTAAGATAAACTTGTCAGAAAAAGAACCTGCATTCAAGCATAGAACAGATAATTTTATTAAGAAACAACGTGACTATGAAGGGTAGCCGGATACTTGCTACAATGGTTGTTTAATCGAACACATTAGAACTGAGCGCTTAGACATTTAGATTAGATCAAGAAACGTTCTCCAAGGGTCAATTAAAAGACGTTGGTGGAGTTAAACAGCTTAGTAAGGACTGTGGAATGTCAGGATTTGATTCTTGAAATGGTAGAAACAAACGATATGCAGCCAAACGCTGGTTTAGAAGCAGATAAACATGAACGTTTGAATGTAATTTTAGATCAATTATCTCCTCGTGATGAATACGTATTACGCTTTAAATACTGGATTGGAGATAAGAATCCTATTCGTACAGATGAGGAACTTGCGACCATGTTCCAAATTTCAGCTACATCAATTGTTCCAATTGAAGAACGTTCATTGAAACAATTGAAGCATTATCCTGAAATTATTGGTTGGTTTTATAATGTATATACGAATGAGGCATGAGGGAATATCTTTGTTCTGACCCCATTTAGGAGTGATTACCTAGGTGTTTTTTGCATTCAACAGATAACATGGTATACTATGTGTAAGAAATGACATTGTTGGTTCCTACTAGCAATTCAAACCACTTAGCTTTCATCGGTTAAGTGGTTTTTTTGTTTTCTGATATACTGACGCATTTCGTTCCTGCAGGAGGCTACAAAATTATGAAAAAAATGATAACCATCATTTGTACAGGTATTGCGCTACCTATTGTGAGTGTAATAATCTGTATACTTGTTTATGCAAATTTCAGCCAATATTTTATGTATTATACGGTTCAAAAATATGGGGAAACCGATTATTATAACGTCTTAAATACAGATTTACGTACCACTACTACAAATAGTCTATCCGAGACTAGTGAATTTAAGTTAAGCGGGATAGGAACACGTCACCCAAGTAAGATCTTAGCATACAAAGTAGAAGCAAAAAATTCTTGGCGAGATGTTGAGGATATCACACTGCATGCAGATGCGTCATACGAGGTATACGATAAGAGTGGGATTTCGGCTTACTTTTATGATAAAAAAGAACCGCAAAATAAATATCGTTTTGTTCTTAGCCCTGATAATACATGGATAAAAGATCGTTATGAAAACGAAACTATTTCTAATGTCGAAAAAGATAAGACCTATAACTTATTTAAACAAGGAACGGATAATTATATTAAAGTACAACTTAATTATGAAGGAGAGCCTAAATCTTGGCGAAATCTGCAATGGTTGTTTAATCTAACCCATTAGGAATAGCGCAAAAACACTATACAGAAATGTATGGTGTTTTTCTTTACAGTTAATCGATGTATCACCACACACTATTTACACCTGGATTAATTACAATAAAATCCCAAGGGTCTCTAATACTGACTTAAGACACAAAGTAAAACATCATACACAAGCAATTAGTAAGCGTATTCATGACAGTTATCACACCAAAACAGATCCGACAGCTGGAACCGTATCGGTCATTGGGAATTAGATGGTGTCGAGTCACACAAATCAAATGGGACAGTCTTAACGTTTGTTGAACGTAAAACTCGCTATGACGCATGACTAAGAGGATATTTTCCTAAATAAAGGTACCGACTTCAATAAAGTCACTCAGCCAGAATGTACAAGCAATTAATAAGAGACCAACGCGTCTACCTCGTTATAAAAGTCGTCTCAGTGCGTTTGAGCGACACGTGAGATCAAAAAGCAAGTTAGAGCTAATATAGCTCAGATTGAATTTCATATTCGTGTTCAAATTTCTTGAAATTTGGTACGCTTATTTAAGTAGATACGAAAAAACCAAAAATATTTATGACAAAATCAAAAAACTCAAACACCGATATAATAGATGTTTGAGAGATGAAATGTGATTAAAATGCTCGTTAATAAATAAGATTAAAAACGTGTTATTTTACAAGTTGACAAATTCCCGACATAACGCAACTTTGTATAATATATATTATGTAAACTAGGGTGTTTGCGGCGTTTGCTTACTTAACTTTTAACAGTCATGAACCATGTTTTAAATTAATCGCATTTACACTGTTTAAGCACCTGATATGACGGTGTTTTTATTTTTGTCTTTTTTATTGAAAAAACTTGATGAATTAAGCCTATTTAAATAAACCTACTCATTTTTGTTAAAAATTCTAGGCTTTCGTAACTCGTTAGATTATGTGAATTGCTATAAAGATTTAGACTATTCGGTATCTGTCTTTGTATTTTACGTGTCTCTCAAACGCACTGAGACGACTTTTAAACCGATGTAGACGCATTGGTCTCTTATTAATTGCTGTTACGGCGTCTGAGATATCCTCTTGTGTCACGTCTTTAAAGTTAGTACCTTTAGGAAAATATTCTCTAAGTAAGGCATTAAAGTTTTCGTTCGATCCACGTTCATATGGTGCATATGCATGCGCGTAATAATATTTGATATTGTAGTCCTTAAAGCATTGTTGTGTAGATGCTGCAATAAATTCTGAACCGCGATCACAGGTAATTGATTTTACGTAGTCTTGGTAACGACTCATAAATGTATCAATACCCAGACGAATATCATCAGCGTGTTTGCTAGCTACTTTAATTGCAGCTGCGTATCTGCTTTTACGTTCAACAAATGTCAGCAACAATGTACTAGATTTCTTTGACTCAACACCATCTAATTCCCAATGCCCAAACCTGCTACGTTCACCAATATGATCAGGTCTATTTTCAATCGTATGTTCTTTGATAGTACGTCGTTTCTCACCAGATTTCGTGCGTAAACTTGCCCAGGTACGTTGACTCATAGCGCGTTTATGTCGTTTTCCTTTATGTCTTAAATCGGTGTTTCTGACGCCTTTAATTCTACCTTGGTTAATCCAACGGTAAATAGTGTCAACACAGACGCCAAGTCTAGGCGTTGACTGGACAATTTGTTCAGGTGACCATTTATCGTTTACAATTTTATCTCTTATGTATTCAGAACGTCGCTTAGTTAATTTTGTTGTCACACCTTCTTTTCTTGGTCGCTCTTTACGTACTATGGACAACCACTCGGCACGCCGTGCATCATATAACCGCGCTTTCATTTTATTGGGCCAGTGTTCTGAAACTGATCTATCTATTTCGATGGATATAATTGCTCGACTAACCCCTAATTGGTTGGCAATTGTACTAAAATTTTCACCCATCTTTATAAATGTTTCGATTCTAACTCTATCTTCGAATGTTAAACGTTTAGCCATCTTCTATTTCCTACCTCATGTTATAAATCTTTTGGGTTTCAACACCAATTGATAATATTACCAATTAAATAGTTTTGAGTACACAAATGGTCTATATGATTTTTTGAATAGATAGAAATACAGAATAATACTTGGGCGGTCTTAGCATGAGTTGTTAATGGAATATAAAGTATAATGTACGTTATACTTTATATTTAGATGTACGTTATACTTTATATTTAGATGTACGATAAACACCTATACATCAGTGTTTAAAAACTATTTTAAATAACGTTTTTCTAGAACTTTTAACTAACGTATCGTTTATGAAATGCTTTGAAATTTGCGTTATATGACCTTTTAAGTGAAATTTTATGTGTTTTTGAAAAGTTCGTGGAAGTTGATTGTTTGCACTAAAGACTTAATGTATCTGAATTGGTCTATCCTAGCGAAAGTGCCAGTTGAGGGTTACATCGGATTAAATGTAACTATAAAAAAACACCATACAATTAAGTACAGTGTTCTAAAAACCTATTTTTTTACGTCATGTTGCCAAAAGAAATCTAATTTTGACATATTTACCTTTTCTACAACAATGTCACGACATACAATATTCATATACATAATTGATAAATCCAGTGAAACGTTCATCAATCCTTTGACCTCGTCATTATGTGAAACCGTGATGTCTTGTCCAAAATATCCCAATTGACCGCCTCGCATATTTTTAACTTCATGAAATGGTTCCCATGTACCTTTACTTTCAAAGAAAGCAGATCGCCAATTAACATCTGTTTGATAATCAACTTTGTAACAAGATAAAAAGCTTATTTTCCAGCAGGTTTCTTCATCACTTTCTATATAAATATAGAGTTCGTCGCCAAAATATTGTGTTTGAACATCTAGAATTGGCATGTCCCAATATTTAGTAGCATCAATCTGATTTTGCAGTAATTCGAGGTTTTTCATAATTTAATTCTTCCTATTCTACTTACTTGGGACTTTATGATTCCAACGAATATGACCCGCAGGGCTATTTTTATCAACAACATTGCCCTTTATGTCTAATAACTGTTCTTTTTTATTATAAACATGCATGTGTTGATACTTAGTGATTTTATCTGGAGGATCAATACGAACTCTAAAGGTTCCATCTGGTCTACGGATGTGGACTCGACCATTAAAATTCGTTCTAGTCCATCCTTGATTTACAGGGACACTATTCCATAATTCATCAAAGGACATGTTATTAATTTCCTTAGGAGAAAGTTTATCGACTTTTCCTTTGGTAGACTTTTTCTTTGGCTTTGAATTCTTTTTCTTCAGATTCTTAGCCTTAGAATTGCTCTTCTTCAGTGGTGAATTACGCTTCTTAGACTTAGCGTTTTTAGTATTCTTACGTTGTTGTTTAGCGGCCTTATTTTGCTTTTGGCGCTTTTGGTTAACCTTGTCCTTATTCTTCTTAGAACCCTTATGCCCCTTCTTGTTGGCGGCACGACGTTGGGCGCGGTTACCAGCTTGCAACGCTGAATTCTTTTTCTTAGGGGCTTTTTTCTTAGAAGATTTCTTCTTAGGAGTAATCTTTTTCTTCAGCTTCTTACCGAACTTAGCCCCCTTCTTCAAAGGACTAGATTTTCTCTTAGGGGCAGCTTTCTTAGCCTTATTAGCCTTCTTACCAGCTCTGGCTGCTTTGAATCCCTTACCTGCTATTTTAGCACCTTTAGCTGCCTTACCCATAGGGGTAAATCCAACTAATAGCCAACCTGCAGACTTAACACGAGATACCTTCTTACCAGTTGACCAATCCTTACCAGTAATGACAGCATAACCATCCTTCAGACCTAAGAAATCTCCAACAACGTCTCCAGCTTTTATGAACTTACCTTTGTTCTTTTTAGTCCATTGTTGTGCCTTCTTAAAGCCTTTCACAGCGCCCTTTTTGACCGATTTAGCAGCTTTTTTAACTGATTTAGCGGCCTTTTTAACGTTCTTAGAAGCGTTTTTTACCTTGCTTTTCGCTTTCTTTTTTAAGTTATTGGCCTTTTTCTTGGCCTTGCTCATCAAGGATGGACGTTTCTTCTTTTTAGGCTTTGCTTTTTTCTTATTTTGCTTTTTCGGAGCCTTTTTCTTTTTATTCTGCTTTTTCTTGTTTTGCTTCTTTGGCGCTTTTCGCTTAGGTGCCTGCTTCTTTGGTGCTTTACGCTTAGGCGCTTTCCACTTTGGAGCTACCTTTTGAACCCAACGCTTGGCTGCACGTGGTGGTGACCAACGCCTTGGAGCTGGTTTAGGAATGTACCTTGGTTTTGGCTTAGGCGCAACCCACTTTTTGGCCGCACGAAACGGCTTTGAAACAGCTCTTCCAATGCTCTTTGTAGCTTTCTTGATTGACTTCCAGAAACGCACTGGTTCTGGTTGTGGAATTTCACGAGGACTTCCCTCACGAGAATAATCAACCGTTGTCTTTTGTTGCTGACGCGGATTTGTATCTTTCCCGTAATCATAGACTTCTGCGCTACCAACTTTTTGTTGGTATTGACCATTATTGAGGACTTTTTCGGCCGCATGTACCTGTTCTGCTGTTAAGGCAGAAGGTAAAACACCAAAAGAACTAATGAATAGGACCACAACCATTGAGATATTAAAGTGCTTGAGGAATTTCTTAAATCGTTTAGACATGATTTTTCCCTCCTCGACGCATCAACATCACGAATCCGGCCAAAATAAGGATAATCAACAATACAACACCTGCTGCTTTCACCCAGGCATTTGATACCCACCCAGTTCCTGGTAATTGACCACTTGTCTTAGACAAAGGATTCCAAGGTTCTTGGGTCGTGATATTACCATTTTCGTCAGGTGTTATGGAAATGTTTGGATCAACTTGTGGTGTATCTGCATGCTTAGATGACGTATCAGATGGTTTAGCATCCTTAGCCTTGTCATCATTCTTTGCTTCAGGTTTAGGCTCTTCTAGTTCTTCAACTGTCAGTTGTTGACCATTTGGAATTGTGCCTTCCTTAAGCAACTTGCCATCCTTGAACACACTCACCTTGTTTTGGTCAGTCAAATTCTTCATGGCGCGTTCGTCGTCGATTAAGTCACCTTGAGGCGCATTTTCATCGAACTTGTTTTCGTCATTCACAGGCATTTCAGCTGCACCAGACACAGTATCTTCCGGTGTAAAGACTGGATCAGCCGCTTCGTTTTCAATGGGTAGCTCTTGTACTTCTGTATCAGATACAGGCGCAAGGGCTGCCAATGCAGTTTGTGGCTTACCAGATAGTTTTACTGAACGCTTAAATTCTGTTCCAGGAACGTTGATTGCCTTAGTGTTTGGTTGACCTTGTTCTTTGGTCACAACTTCAGCTTGGACCGTGTAACCATCCGAAATTTGCTTTGTTGTACGGCTAATAATTTCACCAGAGACACCATTCATCGTGGTGATTTGTTCTTCAACAAGTTTCTTATCACCTGTAAAGATACGTGTTGTATTCGTCCAATTACCTTGCTTGATTTCACTCGTCATATCGTAATATGCAGAGTCACGGAAAATCTTAGCTGTTCCTTGGTCATCTAGACTAACAGTTACCTTATCACCGGTCGTTAATTTCACATCGACTGATTGACCAGGAGTCAAAGATTGTTGTGAGATACCACCTTGACGCTCAACATCATGTTGCACGATCAAAGCGTTATCCTTATCATTCACAAGCGTAATTAATTCACCGTCGTTATAGTCAATTCCGTTTGATCGAATGTTTCCACGATAATCCATACGTGTGATAGCTTGCGCCCCGTAATTCAATTCAACCCAATAACCACGTGTCTTACGGTACGTATAGTTCACATTTTCATTTTCTGACTTTAATAAACCAGCGGCGTTTTCAGGTAACTTTTCGACAACTAATGAATAGATATCGTCGATATCGTTCGCTGAAGAACCATATAATTCGTTGTAGAAAGCAGGAACGTCAGTCTTACCTAACGGTGTCCCATCTTCTAACATGAAATTGACCGTTAGGTTTTGTTCGCGAGGAATATAAACCAGATCAATATTCTTTTCGTGGAAATCAACGATTTGGCCAGATAGCTTAGCGGCGTTTTCTGCATCCAGAATGTAACCTGTTACGTCTTTACCAAGCTTAATTTCCCAGGGCTTACCATACCCAAACTTAGCTGTTTGGGTCTTGGCAATTTCTTCAGTGGTGTCCTTACGTAAGTAACGAACCGTCACTGTAGCTTTGTTTTCAATTGGCTTAGTCTTGGTTGCGATTGTATCCTTAATCTTATCAATATTGGTATCCGCTACAAATTGCCAGGTTGTTTGATCCGTAATCTTGCCATCAACTTTACCTGTAATCTTGAAACGGTATGTTTCTCCCTTGAAGCCTAATGTCTTCATGGTTTCAGGGGTTACGACTACTTGATAACGACCATCAGATAACTTCTTTTGTGTTGTTGGTACGACGTTACCGTTGTTATCAACTAATTCAATCTTCGCATCATTTAGCTTCTCAGGAAGCGTAAATTTAGTTTCCCAGTTTTCATAACGGTGATTAATGTCCTTGTCCAGGGCATTAATTGGTTGTACTAATTCAATCGCGACATCATCATTCGCCTTTAGTGCCTTATCCGTATATTTCCAACTTGCTTTGGGAATTTTTACCTCACCAAAATCTGGCTTAGCAACTTCAATACTTTTGATTGTTCCGAATGCACCAAAAATGTCATAACCGTTTGAAGCAGGTTCAACATCATCAGCATGCAAAGAATTGTACATCGTTAATAACTCACTACCATAGTATTGGTACAACAAACCACCCAAAGGAAAGTCTGCTAAACCATTAACAGGTGTTGGATCAGATAGCATTAATCCATTGGGACCTGCAGTAATATTACTACCGGCACCTAACAGTGTTGCGTTTGATAGCTTGAATGCTTGTGAGTAATCAATGTCATTAATTGCGGGGAACATCATCAAGTTAATCGGCTTTTTAGTCCCGGCATGATAGAACGTCAAACGTGATTCAATTCCACCTAATTGACGCATAGACGCGTGTAACGCACCTTGATCTCCAACTCGCAATGTCAAACGTGATTCATCTTTTGGCTTACGATATTTCGTGACTTCCCATCCCAGGTCAACGTTTTGACCGGATTTGGTTGTTCCCACGTTAGTGAACAAGACCTGTGGCAAAGCACCTTTATCTTGTGGATCAAAAGAGACAGACGTCGCATTATTTTGGCTCGCATTCCCCTTCTCCACAATCAATTGTGAATTACCACCAAATTGTAGTGCGCCATCCAGTAAAATATCATCTAATTCTTTAGGATCAGCTTCTGATTGAGTAATCAATTTAACCTTTACATTCCCATTACTCAGGTCGTTGATTGAGCTAATGGTTCCACGTATGTCTGTTTTTACACCATTAGGTAAAACAGACTGGTGATTGACCGAAATCGGCTGACCAGCTCCGTGGACAATCAATTGGCTAAAAGATAAGAACTGTGACGTTCCTAAAGCCAAAAGACTCACCCACACGAGGCCTTTCTTCCATACTTTTTTCATATTTAATTATCCCGTTATCCCTTTAGTACACTGAATTAATCAGTGTAGCCAACCATACGGTCATTCTTTGTAGGGAAGAACCACAAGATGAATGGGACGATTTGTAGCATTGGTACCATTGTGGCAACAGTCCACCAAGGGCTGAATCCAGCATCACGCAAACGACGTGTCATGGCTGGCAAACTAGCAATCCAGTAGATAAACATGGCCAAAATCAAGTTCGTTAGTAGGATAACTTCAAGAACCAATAGTCCTTCATCCTCTAACTCCATGAATCCAGACACAACTCCCATTAGAATTGAAATAAATAGGTATACCGCCACAATAATTACCGCATTTCCTAGGTAACCTACCCAGAAACTCTTACGATCGTCACGTCCCTTATAATCAAACATCTTAGTCCAAAAATCCTTCAACAAATACATAAACACTACTCTCCTTATACTGATTCGATAAATTTTTCTTACAAGACATAAGAATAGCAAGTCTGAAAATTTAATACAACCTTAACTTTTAGTTTTTTTAAAATAAAAACATTTTTCGTTTTAAATAATCAAAAATAAAGAACGTCTTTTCGTATTTATCATAGAAAACCACGGTAAATCATAAATACCAATTTTTGTTTCGTATCAAAAAAAGCCATACAGTATATGTATGGCTTCTTAGTTGTTTAGGAATTAGTTGTGTGGCGCAAACAAGTTATCAAATGGTGTTTCACCACTATGTGCTACTTGAGTAAGCATCATCTTGATGGCGCTTTGTGTTGTCAAACCGTTAGCAGCGAATAATTCATCACACTTATCCTTAACGTTATCTTCTACGCGTAGTTGGATCAATTTTTCAGTCATGAGTATGTATTCTTCCTTTTCTCTATCCGATAAATTTATGTATGTGTCATATAACACGATACTTATTCTACGCTGTTTAAATCGGAAAGCAATGTTTATTTCATTTAATTTGTACTTCATTCCACAAAAGGTTTACAATTGTGATGTAGTGAACTATATATGAATGGAGATTTGAATTATGAAAGATGTGAACATTTATTTTGATGAAAAAGGTCCTTCTAAAAGCGTATCTATTTCAGACAATTTAGAGGATCAGTTTAATTTTTTTGGGTCTAGCAGTGATAACATTCCAGCCTATGTGGGTATTTATCTTGCCATTCCTAAATCAAAGCAAAGTGAATTTGATACTGGTTTCCAAAAGATGGTAGATGATTACTATGCCAATCAACGTAGCGCACAAGCTAAAGAATTAAAATCACTAACTCTTCTAAAAAATGTTACTACACTTGCTGATATCAAAACCGCAGCTGCGCAGTTCTATTTAGATTTATTTCAATTACTAGATGATACTCATTCTACATTTCAATTAAGTGCATTTGATAAGAGTGAAGTGTTTATTGCTGCTAAACTTAAAAATTGGTTTTATTATCTTGATAGACACAATCTTAATCCTTACCCACTCTTATACACCATCACAAAATTTTTACGTACAGAAGACAAATACTTCGGTGGTGATCTAACTAAGGCACTTAATGATGCTGATTTAAGCACTGCTGATTTGCTAAATACCTTAAAAATGCAACTTTCTCGTGTGGTTCAAAAATATCAAGGGCACTCACGTACTACAAGACAAGTAGATATGTATAGAACATTGATAAAAATAATTCGCGATACTGCGAAAATTTTTAGAACAGAAAATATATCATTAGTTTCGTATCCTTTTCCTACGGACCAATTAGCTTATGGACTTGATTTATTCGTTTTGGAAGACTTGTTTTTAAATGGTGATTTATCAGCCGCAAAAGAAGCCAAAGATTCCATTACAATATTATTAGATGACGACGCTCCAGCTGAAGGATTACACCAGAATGGATTTTCAGATATTCAGGAAAACCTAGATTCAAAAGAATATCCTGGATTGCAGGCTAGTGATTTTTTGGCCGGATTATACGGTAAGTTGATTGCAACAATGGACTCTCGTGCCGTAGACCCAAATAGACCCGGACAAGTTCAACGAATGACAGAATTATTTGAAAAGGGCTTGAACCCTCATAAGAAGCATATAGATTTAGCACGAGCAACGTACAGTCATTCTTTTGGATCAGATTCTGGTCAATACGGCGTCATGCACAGTACATTTAGCGATTATCTATGGCAATTACAAGGATATTTGACAGTCATTCAAGAAGAAAGCTTCAACCAATTACCTGTGTTTGAAAAAGCTAATCAACACTGGACTGTTTCTCAAGAGTTAATGCAACAACAATTTTATGAAATGAACAATCAATTTATGAACATTCATTCGTTGTACGATTCCATTGAAGACGCGATTGAAGATGGAAGCACTAAGCCATTTTAACTAACAAAAAAGCCATTAAAGATTTTCTTTAATGGCTTTTTCTATTATGTTTATTTTGATGTAAATAGGTTGTCAAATGGGGTTTCCCCACTGTTTGCAACTTGTGCTAGTAACATGCGAATAGCATTTTGTGTTGTGATACCTCTAGCTGCAAACAATTTGTCACACCTGTCCGTAACGGTGTCTTCAACGCGTACTTGCAATAATTTTTCCGTGGTTTCTGTCTTTTTAGTCATTTGTTTTTTCTCCATATAATTCATGAGTTGTATCACGTACATTAATAATATTGATTCTACGGCCTTGCATGTGTTCACCTGTCTTCATGTAATACTGACGATTTTTCTCCAAACGTATGCGTGTATCAGGATTGTTTAATTCATATGTTTTTAAACAAATCTCCGTTAGATACAGCATGTCAGACCTTTTGAAATTAGTGTTCACAACTCTCACTCCATTTTCATCTAACATATCCTCCTGGAATACATCAGTGACGGTCAAAACGCTAATAGAGTCATTTAAATATGCTTGAACCAGTCGTTCATCATATGCTAAATTCAAAAATTCAGGATGTGATGTTGAAGACACTTCCTTTAGATTTGTCTGATAATGATGAGCAATTTTTTCACCATCATTTAATTATCAATGGATGGTACAACCATAAGTTGTTCGTTTGTTACAACTTCAGCATCTTTAAAGCGCTCTACTCCAGTACCGTGTGTTTCTAAGTAACTAATCAGCTTCATGACTTTTTCTCCTTTATGGTTGCTACATTAACTTTGTTGTCTTTGCTTATCAGATTGTTTTTTGTATACACACATAATGATCAATAGACAGCATTTAAGCGTTGCTACATGTATTTATATTTAAAATTAGAAGGAATTATACGTGATTGAAACGAAAAGACAAACAAAATAACATTCACTTTCAAAGGGGGCACGCTTTTTCTCTTTTGGTTCAATAAACTTAATATGTTTAGCCACAATACACAATAAAAAACAACTTGTCGTAGTAACATATCTCATGTGCACGGATCTGCACCGACTACGTGCCATTATTTATAGTTATAGTCAAAAACACCCTTAATTAGACTACAAGAGTCCAGTTAAGGGCGTTTTCGATTATGAAATCCATATGCGTTCTTTAATTAATTATCTATTGAGTACATCAAAAAATTTAGCGTAATAACAATGTAGCAACACTAATTGCGTTACTTAGCATATGTGCACCAATTGCGTATTGAATCTTTCCAGTCTTGTAGTAAATGAATCCTAATACTGTTCCGATAATAAAGTATGGTGTAAATGTGATAAAGCTAAAATCGACCATGACGTGAATATAAGCAAAAACTGCTCCCGAAAGCAAGCAGCTTCCCCACCAGCGAATCGTTGGTGTCAAATAGTTAAAAATCAATCCTCGGAAAATCAATTCTTCAAGGATTGGGGCAACAATAACAGCTGAAACAGCCATAAATACAATGCCGAATGTGCCGGTATTAAACACTGATTCAACAGCTTGTTGGTTTGCTGAAGATGATCCTGATACCACTAATTTTGAAAATAAAATGTTCAAAATTGAGAATAGCGCATATCCTAACACAATCCACTTACCATCTGTGAAAGTAAACGGTTCTAATACCTTAAATGCAGGATTTGCCTTACGAATGGCAAAGATAACCACCTTAGCAACTAAAAAGGCAACCCCTAATACAGCTACAATCATCACTAAGATAGAAATAAATCCATTCTTAGGTAGTCCCATCAAATCAGAGGTAACCATTGGTACCAATTCGTTTCCAACTGAATCGATCATTCCAAACAACACCATACTAACAATGATCCAAAGACCGCATTTTACAAAACGTCCAACTGTTTGCATAAATAATTCACGCTCCTATTTCAAAATAATTATGTATTGAACATACTCATTTTATTATACAGATAAGAAACATATTCAAGGCCATATTTAAGGACTATAATCAACTTATTCATATTTTGTCATAATATTCTAATGATTATACCCATAATATTCTAATAATTATATATGGACAAAAACACCCCTTAATTAGACTACCAGAGTCTAATTAAGGGGTGTTTTAACATTACTTTCTAAGCGTATTTAAATTAACTTGTCGTTATTGACGTTCATAATTCAACTTCGTCTTATATCGGCGATTCCAACGTAACGTTTCACTACGATAAACCTTGTATGGTGTTTTACCATTTAAAGCCTGTACCATAGGTTTATGATTAAGTTTCTCAGTGATTTCATGACAATCATTAGATGTCATTTCATCATAATCAGAATAACCCGCATATACTCTTATAAGTTTGTTACGTTGTTCATTCGTGCCACGTTCATGTGGTGAATATGGGTGCGCAAAATACGTTTTTTACCGTATTTCACTTGAATACACTCTAAAAATTGCCACGAAATAAACTCTGAACCATTATCAAACGTAAGCGATTGTACATAATTTTGATATTCAGATAAAAATAACTCAATAGCATGAATCATACCCGCTGAAGTCTGTTTTTTGATTGGTAATATCACCGTATAACGGCTTTTTCTTTTTGTCCCATAACTAAGAAAAAGCACAGAAACGATAGATTACAAACATGTCACGAATTAGTAACGTCGTTCTCTATCACTTCTATGCTTTTAATATTACAGTTTCGGGCAGATTGCTGTTTAGAGATTATCACTTATGTAGAATAAACTATTGAATGACCTAAGGTTGCTGAGATTATTAATCGTCTAACGGAAAACGAAGCGTCATGTTGGCAGTTCCTAGGTTTATCATTTTCCCTAACAATTGATTCGTCGCATTCATGTAATTGTGGGCCATTTCTTCGTTTTTATGAGACAAGTTAATTGGGTCTATACCTGAAATAACCGCTTTATCCGTATCTTGTTGAAGTGCTAGGTTCTTTTGAAAGATATTATTTTCAAAGTCTTGAACCATATCTTTATACAAATCAAAATTTTGATCACCAATAATTGCAACGGTTCTATTTAACCAGTAACTATTTGTCGAATCATACTGTTCTGTGGTATTTGAAAAACTCTCTGGTGTTATGTCTACATTGGCATAAAATGGCGTTAATGCATTAAATGTATTTGGACCGTAGGCTAGCCAATGTACTCCGGCTATCATTTTAGGGACATTATTCCTAATTTGAAGAATGTGCGTCTCTTGATTTCTATTAATACCAATTGGACGATATTTTGGTAAATCATGAGGATGTAAATATGGATTATACTTGGTATCTTGGTAATAAGAGCTCAATACATATTTTACGTCTTGAACACTCACCTTTTGTTCCGGATATATCAAAAAAGGTAAATCCATGCGCTGTGAATCGTCGGTACGATTAGCTAAGACGTCATGCCCTAAAAAGTATGCCTGCCCAAACCAGGTACGTGGTGTATTATAGACACGATCTTTGTCGGTATCACTACCAAAAATTGGTCTTAAGTTTAACAGTCCTGATTTGGGAATTGATGCTAATTGATTTTCTTGTATAAAGGAAATCATATCGTTTGAATACAGTGAATTTTTAGAATTAAAATTAAACCAATCGATATTAAATTGATTTGGGGCAATCACCACTGCATTATTTGGTATTTTCATAGCTACCCAATGGTGTCCACCAATCGTTTCCATGTACCAAATTTCATTTTCATCTGAAAATGCTAGTCCATTAGATTCATATGTTCCGTGTCTTTCTAACAATTCCCCTAAACGCAGAACACCTTCTCGTGCTGTGTTGATGTAGGGTAAGACAATCGCCGTAATATCTGTTTCACCAATACCATCAGGTACCAGAGGGTCTAACATTAAGATTTTTTCATTTGTGGTACTTGTTTCTGTAGCTGTCATCGCAACATTTTCTGAATTAATCCCTGCTGCTTCCCATATACCAAAAGAATCATCCGCATCGGGCGTAGCAGTATGACGCAATGCTTTTCCTGATAATGGTATACGTACATTGTTTAACTTGGATACATATTCTGTTTTACTGGTATATTCAGGAATGACTACGAATTTTTGTGGGTTTGGTTGTTCTCCCCCGTCCTCATTGCGAGCAATTAATGTTGATCCGTCTACACTTATTTCTTTCCCTACGAGCAAAGTGGTACAGGTTTTTTTATGTTGTTTATAATCATCTACGTTCATTTGTTTTCCCCCCTGAGTTAGGTTCTCCCAGTATAAGCTATTCACTGTATGAGAAACAATGTTAAATGGCATTTTAATGAGAAAAACATTGATGGACTCTGTTTTAAGTTGATTATTATTTTAGACCATGTTCTTCATACATGTTGTGAATAGGCTTCATCAAAAATTGAACCGTTTCTTTTCCTAGCAATCCTTTAGGACCGAATCCTTTGAAGGTATTAATATGCTTACGGTATTCTTCACCATAGCCATAAAATTGATGTTCTGGAGCATAAAATGTCTTACCATCGTAATCTGACACAGCAACGTCATCTAGTACTGCAACAAGTAAACGATTATCGTTTGAATGATAGAAATCACTCATTAAATTCAATGTATTCTCCATAGCAGGTTCGGGAATATAAAACACCCCTGAACCTTCTTTAAGTAGAGGGACATTTGCTGCAAGTAGCGCTGTGCGCTTATTAGTATCGTCAAATAGTTGAGCACGTGAAAGGTAACTAAATAATTCTGATGCTCGTGTTTGGGCTGGTAAATCTTGACGATTAACCAGGGATTCAAATCGTGAGCGATCTTGTAGTTCATCCACGGTGTCAGGCGTGAACAATCCACGCTTAGTATTCACACCACCTAAACCAATACGTAATTCCCCTGCACACAATACTTCATTTTGTCCAACAATACTATGCAATTTCTTCAAGTTATCAAAGTCAAAATTCGCATAATTAGCTAGAATATATTGAGCCCCTCGAAGCATATTACGCATTGTTTCAACATCTGATCCCTTCACACTTGTAAGTACATCATTGTTTACAATTTGTTCTGTTTGTAAAATTGTTAGAGAGAGATTTTCAAATTGCGCGCCATTGTGCAGAATCTGAGGTATTGCATTCTTAAATAACATCTCCTCAGAGGGAGTATCAAAATTATACTTGTTCATGAGTTTCTCTCCCTATACCTTATTTATTGTCGCTACATTGTACCAATTATATATCTTGATGTATCTCTTTATTATGTGTACTGCCCCTTTTAAACGAAAGACTCGATAATCAACAATCCTTCGTTGTTTATATAGCTAATTTACGAACTAAGCACAGTTACTTAAGTTCCAACCTTAACAAAGTTAATTTGATCAATTTGTATTTCTAGATTATTAACTAAGACAGTATTTAGGTCTGTATATCCTAATAACTTACCAGTTACGAGTTCACTCGTAACGCCAGTGTCATCTTGTGTTGCTAATTGGATAGTTAACTCTAAGTTTGATTCGTAAGCCGTTTTTAGAAGAGAGCCGATTATTTCAAGTGATTGTTTGTCTTTGAGCTTTTGGGCCGAAATTTGAGCGTCGTTTGCAGTGTACTTGGCCACATCTTCTGTGTGGTCTGATAGATGATAACCTTGCCATTTCAGCATACCACGATCATGATAATCTTGTTCGAAGAAGCGTTTTGCTACTGTGTAAATATCTTCTTCAAGTATTTGTGCCATAAGCCTGTCCTCCTCGATGACCAGCGACTAATCCAGCTCGGTCAATCATGGTACCACCATCAATCTTTGAACTTGATTTGACAATGGCGGTTGTTCCGTATTTGTGCCGTAATGAATCAACAACTTCATCTAAATTCTGTTGCTTAATATCATGTTCTACGGGGATAAATAAGTCTAATTGAGACCCTATATCGTCTGTTAATTTACTAACCGAGACACTTATATGACGAATTATTTGTCCCTCATAATGTCTATCAAATAACGTCCACAAAGCATTAACAATTTTGCTAGACTGATTGGTACCATCAATCTTCATTTGCAGATGAAACCCGGGTTTACTTTCGGTCATGGAAGAACCAATACCCAAAGCAACTACACTTGTTATCTTATGTTTGGCGCGTAAACGTGCAGCAACTTGTTCGCCAATTTCACGAATGACATTCTTAATCTCAGGTATTTTATTGTAATCATGAGGCAATACCTGGCTATTAGAAATACTACTATCTTTTGGACTGTACTTATGCGATACAATGCTGCGATCCACACCCCATGCCAAAGCAAATAGTTCTTCTCCCCTAACGCCAAACTTTTCCTTGAGTACATATGGACTAGTGTGTGCCAAATCGTACATACTATGAATATTCATAGCGTTTAACTTTTCAGCGGTCTTCTGACCAATACTCCAAACATCTTCAAATTTTGTGATTGGCCAAAGTACGTCAGGTAGTTCTTCAAAGTGCCATTCGCCTATCAAACTATGGTTGTGTTTAGCTGTTATATCTAGTGCCATTTTAGCCATTGCAGGATTATCGCCAATCCCAACTGTTAGGTAAAAACCTAATCTATGACGAACCTCTAATTGAATAATACGTGCTAGTTTACTCATAGTGATATCAGCCCCATACTTGGATGTTAGATATTTCCAGGAACTCGTGAAATCTAAGATAGTTTCGTCAATGGAATACATATTCAAGTCTTCGTCTGCCACAAACTCACGAAACACATCATTTATTTTCTTGTTCATTTGAATGTAATAGTTCATACGCGGTTGAACAATAATAAGCCGCGTATCATTAGGGACATCACGTTTTCGTGTGACATTTGAGATACCCAGTAGTCTTTTCGCCATAGGTGATGATGCTAAAACTAGCCCACTACCTGCATTATCTGCAGTACTCATGACAACGAGCATTGCTTTCAACGGATTAAGACCTAATGCCAGACATTCACAACTTGCATAAAAACTTTTAGAATCAATAACCATGATTTTTCGGCGTATTTCTTTTTCTGTTGGGTTCATGGTTAGGCCTCCTTAGTTTGTTTATAATTAAGTTTAACTTAACGAATGACGCCTGTAAAGAAAAACGCCTTATTCGGGAGTGTTCAGCTAGGTATCATAACGATTAATACGCTCAACAGATACGCGTACATGTTTAATGAAATTGCACCATCAGTGTAATCGTTTACAGTCGAACTAAGAAGTTATATTATGGGATAGAACATGCTACTTAATGAGAATTCATAGGAGGCAAATAATATGACGAAAATTGCGTTGATTTCAGACATACATGGCAATTATACTGCCTTGAAAAGTGTGGTTAATGATATTAAATTAGAAAATATATCAGAGACATGGTTTTTAGGTGATTTATTGTTACCAGGACCAGCAGGAAATGTCTTATTTGAAATGTTGGATGAAATTAATACAACAGTGTTCTTACGAGGTAATTGGGATGATGTGTTTCTAAAAATACTTGATAATCCAAACAATTACGATGTGAACGACCCCTCAGATGTTTATATGGGACATCTCGCCTATTATTTGTCTCAAAAATTAAACGCTAAATATATAGAAAAAATCCGACAGGCTCCTATCCATTTAAATAAAACGGTCAATAACATCAATTTGACGTTAACACACAATGAGATTGATAGTAATGGCGGTCCGAATTTATTACCTTTCGCTGCCAGTGAAAACTTTGAATACTTATTTGAAAACGATGAAATTGATGTCGCAATCTATGCGCACACTCACCATCAATTATTACGATATACACATAATGATCAAGTCGTTCTTAATCCTGGTTCAGTAGGAGAACCATTTTTTAAGCATCCTACGCTTAATCAAGATCGACGCGCGCAATACACTATCTTAGAAATCGACGATATAGGAATTCAAAATATTACATTCAGAAAAGTAGCATATAATCTAATGGATGAATATACTAAAGCAGAAAGTGAACATGTTCCGTATCTAGATTTATATAATAGATTATTAGTTCACGGGATTAGTCCGACGCAAGATAAAAAATTACTCAGCGAGATTAATGCAGCGGGTACTTATAATGATGATTTTAAACGTATTCTAGCAAGCAAAACTTAGACGCTCGATAATATAAAAGACACTAGTACTTAGTACTAGTGTCTTTTTCTAATTATTTACATGGATAACATTGTTGTTTTTGTCTACTTGTAACAAATCAACAGTCCCAGAGCCGCCTGATTTTTGTATTTCCACATCAGACACTCTAACTTCATAATTAGGACCATCATCTATAAGATAGCCATTGTAGACTAGCGTATCGCCATCTTGACCAATACGTTGATAATATGCTTTAGCTAGACGTGCTGCTTCTGTCTGATTTGTTCTATCAAAATTAACATCGGCCATTTTGTTTGTAGCCCCATTGTTAGAAATATTTTGTTTAGAGGTAGATGATTCCACCGACAAATCATTTGTTGACGCTGTGTTGTGTGCGCCTGTACTACTAGTATCATCCGCATGAAGTGTTATATTTGTTGATTGGATACCTGAATTGTTTTCTTGAGAATTGGATCGTTTAACATTATCGAATAAGAATGCCCCAGCAATACTACAAATTATGATAAGTAACACAGTGCTCATAAGTAAAGCGACTTTAACTGATTTTTTCAAGCTATCCCCCTGAATTTCAGGCTGTATGAATTCTAAAAATGCCCCTAATATAAACTTAGAGGCATTGAATCAAAATTACATGTATTTATTTGGTAGTAACTCAAAGTTTTTAACATCGTCAATCGTTTGTGTACCAGCTAATTGCATGACTAATTGTAGTTCGTTTTGGAAGAAGTTAAATACTTGTTCAACACCGACACTACCACCTAGTGCTAGACCATAAATAACTGGACGACCAAGAGCGATTAGATCTGCCCCTGATGCTAATGCTTTAAAGACATGTTGTCCACGACGGACACCACTATCGAATACGATTGGGACACGATGGTCCACGACATCCGCAATTCGGCGTAATGAATCAAATGCTGCGGGACCACCATCTAGTTGTCGTCCCCCGTGGTTTGACACCCAAATTCCACCTGCACCGGCAGCTAAGATAGGCTCTACATCATTCGGATTTTGAACTCCTTTTACGTACACTGGTAAGTCAGTACGTGATGTAATGTATGATACATCATCAGGACTTAGCTTTTGCTTTGCTGACTTGTATACAGCATCCATCGTTTGTCCAACCCCACTTTGGTAGGCTTGTACGATTGGCATAGCCAATGGGAATGTGAACCCATTACGCTTGTCAGCTTCACGATTACCACCTACTGTCGCATCAGCAGTCAATACAATGGCACGTGCGCCACTTGCTTCCGCCGCTGCGATAATTTGATCATTAATCGCATTATCTTTTGACATGTAGAATTGGAAGAATTGTGGTGCATCTGGACCAGCCGCTTCACGCATGTCTTCTAGTGACTTACTAGCAAATGATGACGCCGTGTAAATCGTACCAAAACGTGCAACCCCAGCAGCAGATGCAACTTCACCTTGAACGTGAGCTAATCCATGCGCGGCTACTGGCGCCATAATAATTGGCGCAGTTAATGTCATGCCATCAAATACCAATGAAGTGTCCGGATTTTCGACGTTTTTCAGTACACCAGGTTCAATCTTAACGTGTTCGAACGCAGTTTCGTTTTCACGTAGGGTGATTAAATCACCCGCACCACTATTAATGTAACCGAATCCACCGGTTGGAATAATTTTTTCTGCGCCTTTTTCAAGGTCTGTGGTGTTCACAAATGAAATTGGTCCTTCTAGTTCGCTTGCAATGTATGTCATATTTATATCCCCTATATTCTCATAAACGTCCCTGATAACACAATGATAACGCTTTCATAAAAAGTTTACAAGGTTATAACTCAAGATTATACGTGGATTTTTCACAAGCTAGATATAATTCGTACTATATTAAATGTTTTTACTGAATATATCATCAGGCCTTAAACAAAGTTACCTTTAAAACCAAAGGTTTTCTTACCTTTATATGTGAACGATGTCAGCTTACCGCGATACGTATAAGCCCCTTTCTTACCAGTGCCGTGCACATCGATTTCTTTTCCAGATAGTAAGTCTGATACTTCATGCTCGGTAAAGGTATGGCTTCCCCATTTCGTATTAAAAGAAACTTCCTTACCTGTCGGCACGAAAATCCCTGTTAATTTGTCTTTCTTTTTAGGTCGTTTAGCCGTTTTCTTCTTAGGTGGTTCAAATTCGTTCGCGAGCCCCAGGGCATTGTTCAAAATAATGGGCATATCATTTTGAACGGTTAAGACAATTGAATTCATTGCGGCATCAATGGTTGTTTCATGACGGCCTACTTCTTGGAAAATATCAAAAACTCGCTTCGTGATAGATGGATTTGCGATATACGTTCCTTGTACTAAATATGCCGAAATTCGCCCTTCTTCTGTTAAGGCAATTTTTCCTTTAGTATCAATAAAGTAAGCATTTTTTCCGTTCGAAAGTTCTGAGAATGTAGATGTACGAGTCGCTCCAGTACCAATATTGTATTTCTCAAGAAAGGTTTTAAGCCATTGCCAAGTAGGTTGTTGTGGCTTGGGATTTTGTCCTTCATGTACAAATATTGTGGCACGTGTTCCGATTCCCTTTTCATTTATATCAGTATTTTGGTCGTCTGCGTCTGTGTATACCAACTTCCAATTCATCTGAAGAGGTAGGTTAATTGTGGTCGTGAAAATTGGTGCTTCAGCAATGTTAGCGTGAATTTGACGGTAGATATAATCTGCGGCAAACATGGCCAAAAAGTTTTTAGCCAAAACTTGATATATCCGTGATGCAGAAGGACCAAATTTTTGCAACGCATCTAAGTTTACAGGGACAACAAGTCCTGGGCGATTAGCCCCGTGTGCGCCTTCATCTTTAACATGTGTCTTTCGTGGTGTTCGGACGCTTAATAAGCTTGGATCAACGGCAACAAGATTTGCAATCTGGTCAACTATTGGTAACATTTCCGTAAATTGTTCAGTTGTAATTGTGCGATCTTCTGTACGAGGATACGATACAATCTGTGCTTCATACATTTTTTGATAGGTTGCTAAGACTTCCTTGGCTTTGAAGCCTTCTTTCGCTAGAATCGCGGACAAAGAAGACAAATCAAGTAGCTTAGGTGGCGCCTGACGCTTTTCTTTATCAGAAGTTATTTGTGGTGTTCCAACTTCAGGATAAATGCCTTGCGCAATTTCTTTATGAGCATCAGTCAAATTTAAATGACGAAACGAACGATCATTCAAGGCTTTGATATCGCGTGCGTACACATTATCCTTGTCGTCTTTATAGCGTGCTTCAAAGAATGGTACACGCGTGTAGTTTTTAATCGCCTGCTCTTGTTGGTATACCTTGTAAATCATGGCTGATTTCAGACGTCCTTGGCGGGACAAAATTTTGTACCCATTTTGTTCCGCGCTTTTAGTCGCGATTCGCGTTAATTGCATGGATGCAAAGTCCCAGCGACTCCGGGCCATACCCTTCAATAAATCTCCATCTTGCATCGGGTCGCTGACGTCTCGTAGCTGCCCAAACGCTTTTTGTAGACTTTTGGCAGATTCGTCCATGAAATTAAGACGTAAGACTTTACCTTTCCATCCCATGGCAAAGATAGCTTCCCAAGCTAGGAGTTCACCTTCTCCAGATGGATCCGTATCCGTCGCGATAACAAGTGCATCCATACCCTGCGCCTGTTTCTTCAAATCATCAATTAATGATTTTGTGGATTCAATTTTTCCGGTACGTAAATTTTTAGATTTAATATATGTATTTGTCCAATTAAATTGTGTTAAATCCCAAGGTAAATATTCTAATCCCCAGTTAGAAATTTGTTCACTTAATTCTTTGGAAACTTGTTTTTCAGGCGCGTTCAATTGCATCACATGGCCACGAAGATTGGTTAATTCGTAGTCAAAATCTAGAAAATGTCCTTTTTTACCGCCTAAGGCTTTTTCAAAATTTTTGCGAGCGCTGGGCTTTTCCGTAATAATTAAATACCGCATGCTTTCTCCTTATTCCCAAAGCCGATTCAACAGCAGAATTAATAGTATTTTATCACATTGCACACTCTTTCGTTGTTCTAAAAGGGAGTATTTAAGCGTACTGTCTGCACAAAAGACGGATCCATTGAATCATTACATCTAATGTAATCTTCAATTCCGTTAATTAGATTTAACCTGATATGATGTAATCATCATAGACAAGCCTTCGCCAACATCTCAACCAGGAACTAAATGGATTAAAGGCTAATTCATTTACGTACGGCTAATGTTTGCCGCAACATGTATGAAACATCATTAAAATGCACCGCGTATAGTGAATTCGAATCGAGCATGCTTCATTGTGTTTGTGGAGATATAAATATCAAAATACCTGACATGAGACAATTTGTGTAAACTTGACGCTGGGAATAATTTTGTTGTAAGATGATTACAACCTATTAAATGGTCGGTACAGACCAACTTAGACCCGGCAGATGAAAATCTGTCGGGTTTTTGCGTTTTCTGGAGGATATTGATGGAATCAAAACCATTCGCTTCACTAATAGAACAAATGAATATATTGAAACAACGTGGATTAGTCTTTAAAGATGAGCCCGGCGCTATGGAGCTGTTGAGCTCTTTTGGATATTATGAAATCATCAATGGATATAAATCTACATTTTTAGAAAGTTGTGACCCGGACATATTTAAAGCGGAAACAACTTTTGAAGATATATATAGTCTTTATTTCTTCGATACACGAATTCGTAATGTTATCTTAGGGGGATTAGATGCTGCGGAAAGTATTTTACGTCAAAATTTCGCATACGTCTTAGGTGAGCAACACTCTGAACAATTTTCATCGTATATGAACAACAATGTTTTTAATGCGGGACGACTACTACCCGAGTGGCAACAGAAACCCGACCGAAAGTACTATACTGAACGAGATAGACTGTTCAAAGAAATGACATCAATAACATATAAGAATTATGATCCTTACAAACATTACAAAACTAAATACGGAAATACGCCACCTTGGATTTTGGTCAAAGGAACAACTTTTGGACAACTCAAAATGGCAATTACACTGCTTAACTCTGAAGACAAGAAATTACTTATTAGCCGATTATACGGTAATGAATTAATTAACCAACTACCCTATCAAGAATTAGTGACTATATTTCACGAGACCCTGGAGCTTATGAATAAATTTAGAAATCGTGCCGCTCATGGTGGACGAATGTATAATTATTTTCCAGAAGCAAACTTCACATACAGCGCATATCTGTATAATCGTGCGGAGGTTTCCAAGACATCAGTGTCTAAAAAGAAGAACCATGGTTCTAATTTAAAGTTTTTAATGGCAGCATTGTCAATGTGGCGAAATATCACTCCAAGTATCCTTCTGAGTACTGGTATTACGGAAATGCTTAGGTTATATGGCACAAAAGCCCCCGCCCATTTACCGTTCATTCTAGATGAAATGGAGTTACATTCGTCAGAATTGTAAGTAAAAGAGCATGTTATTCGGCGGTAAATACGCTATCAGACTACATTTTATTTAAGTATCGTGTTACTAGGACAAATTAAACAGTAAGATATTCCGATGCCTCTATAATGAACGCTCGGTCATATAATCATTAATCATAAGAAAAGACCTTTCACAAAAATGGAAGGTCTTTTCTTATGATTAATAGTTTTAGACAAGGAAAAATTTATTGCTTCCCTGAAAATAGATTGTCAAATGGTGTTTCGCCAGTATGAGATACTTGCGTTAGCATCATTTTAATCGCTCCTTGAATTGTTAATCCTTGTGCATGAAACAATTCTTCACAACGATCTTTCACGTCTGTTTCGATTCGTAATTGAATCAATTTTTCTTTAGGTTCAGCCATATCAATCTCCCTTTTTACTATACCAATTAATTGTTTATGTCATTACATTATATGCTCAGTACAGGGGTTACGCAATGTGATTTCGATGATATCCGCGCTTTTGTTTTAAAAGTATCACCTTAAAATTTAAGTATTTACGCACACATGACATAATTGAACTGATTTCAACTATTTAAACAAGTAAAAGGTTTTACTTGTTGATTTAAAGGGTTTTTAAGGTATACCGATATAAGCTGTTTACAGCGGATAATCAAGGTGTACAGGTGTTTGTAGACTAATTGACAACCTATACCTCATGACATGGTCTTGTTTTTTGGGATCATACATCTATATAAAAATGGTATAACATGAAATGCTATACCATTTTTTAAATTTATTAAGTTAAGGACATATCAATATGAGGGATATTATCAATGTCGTAAATGTCAGAAGTCGCAACGAATCCAAAATTTGTGTAAAAACGCACTAAATATGCTTGTGCTTCAATTTTTATTTTTCGAGATGGATACAATGTTTTGATTTGATTGATGGTTTCTTCTACCAGAGACTTACCTAACCCGGTATGACGCCATTCCGGTAATACTAAGACACGACCAAAGGTGATAAAGTCCCCTTTGTCGATGATCCTAGCATAGGCTTGTAATTCGCCTTCTTCTGTCAGCATCATTAAATGTAATGCTGAAAAATCATCAGTATCAATTTCTTGATAATAACATTTCTGTTCAACAACAAAGACTGAGACACGTGCAGCCATGACCGTTAATAACATTGTTTGGTCCATGTCAGTTGCTTTTTTTAAAAACCACATAATCATTTCCTCCTCATGTAACGACGAATCAACAATACTTTATTAGTCTACCACTTATTGCGTGATGTACAGATAACTGTCAGAGTGATTTCGATTTTTCGATACTAAAAAAGGCACACATAATTGTATGCCTCGTATAAAAAGTTATTTACCAATCTTAGATTCAAAAATACCATCGAATGGTGAATTTCCAGTGTTAGCGACCTGGGTCAACATAATTTTAATGGCCCCTTGAATGGTCACACCTTGGTCAGAAAAAACGGCGTCACATTTGTTTTTGACGTCTTCTGAAATACGTAATTGTAGTAATTTCTCTCCCATGGAGCATGGTCTCCTAATTTTAAATAGTTTTTTGTGTCAATTGATCACGTACGCAGTTTGTCACGAATCATGAGACCAGCGATTTTATGAAAACTAAATAAATCATCATAATCCGGTAATCCTCGCCAGACGATATTGGTTGTGCCTTTATCTAATAGCGGTATATCGGAAATGATAATATCTATGTTTTCGGACGTGTCATTGTCGACAACGTTAATTTTAAATAAGACATATTCTTCTAGAATGCGTTGTGTTTCATCTTTCAAATTGGGCATGTCGATCATATCAATCACAATATTAATGTTAGGTAGATATTTACCTTGTGTTTCAATAATAAAATGATGAAAGACAGTCATATATTCAATTAACAGAGATTTTTCTAGTTCTGCAATACTGATATTACATAATACAGATAAACGTTCACCAATATTCAAAGACAATTCATGTGAAACAGAATATAGTAATAAATCGGCTGATTTATACATTGGATGTTGAATAATTGTTCGATGCATCATCACCAATTGGATATTACTGATTAATAATTGCTGCATGATTGCATTTAATTCTTCGACTTCCAGTTCTTTCCTGAAAATCAGCGTAAATTCATCTTGAATAACGTTTGAAATTTGTGCTAATCGTTCTTGCATATGTGGAACAAGCGCTTGGGATAGATCTGGAATCCTAACCCCGCCCATCACTATGCTGACAAATAGTCCATACTCAATTTCTAAATCACGTTGTTCTGGAGGTAAGTTTACGTTCAACAAATCATAATTTTTGATGGCTAGTAAATAACTGTAGTTATCTACTTTTTCTAACTTAGAAAAATCAATAAAATTAATGTTTGTTGAAAGTGAATGCTTATTTCGAATGCGTAAAAACCAAATAATTCGCATAATGCGATACGTTTTAATACGCGTTGGTGATTTTTTGATATCGTCAGGTAAATGTTCCTGAAAATCTGAAACAGTGGTTAGATAATATGTCTGTAAAACAGATTCATCAAGATCATAGTACAAATAATATGTTTCAAACATCAGTCGACGAATATTTAATTCGTCACCAATCAAGGTAAAGTTATTTGATATTAAAATATCTGATTGTGCGAGATAATCGTTCATATCTCGGATATATTTACGTAAAAGCGTATAACTGATATTAATATCGTGTAATATTGCGTCTGCTGTCTTATATTCTTCTAAAAAGAACGAATTAAGCAGCATCATTTTTGTTGAGTGTTGTAACAATTCTCGTTTCAACTGTTCAACATGTATCATCTGTATTTTTGAAATACGAATACTTTTGTGATCAGATGAAAATTCGAAACTAGGAATATCGTTTTGAAATTGTGTGAGATAGATGTCATTTAAGGCTTCTAAGTCACGTTGTATATTATATTTTGAGATATTGAGCTCAATTGCCGCAGCTGACAGAGTAACGATTCTTCCAGGATTGGATACAAGATAATTTTGCACTCTGATGCTACGGTTATCTCGGGTACTCAATAGCCACATATTTATGTCCTACTTTCTCACAAAGGTACAATTTAGACGAAAATAACCATTAGCTGTGTGTAAGCCCCAACTATACCATACTAACGTAAGAAATTAGCATGTTATTGGCTGGGAACGTCTGCTAATTGCCATTGCATTTCAGATTCATAATGGCCAGCGATGATTTTTTCGGGCATAGATAGACTGAAACCTTCGTTCGACTTATATGACAATATGTCAGTATCGACCCCATGTATGACGTGGTCGTCTTTATTAGTGCCAATATGCATGTAGTCAGAAGTTAATGCTTGATTTTGGAAATACATCGGAATAACAGTACCCGCGGAATCTTTCAAGAGCGTCTTTTGACGACCCATAACGGTCCAGTCTTTATGCCCCGCATTTTTAATGATGATATTTTGATTTTTTGGATAATGCTTACTCCGATCGCTTCCTTTTATTTTGATACTTCCAAAATCAAAGTCACCTACTGCAACAAACTTAGGTGGAACCGGGTTAACGTGTAAGGTAGCTGTATCAGTGAAGAATGGATCGCCAGCTGGTGTGTTGCTGACATTTCCATGTTCGTCTTCGGCTGAAACAAACGCTTGGATTCCTGCATAATATTGTGACCCATTTAACGCCATTGTTGGATTCATGATTTTCATATTATGTGTATTAACGGTATGCTCATCATTTGCGGTTAGCACTTCATCTTTCTTAGGATCTTGTACATTTCCTTTTTGACGATACCAAGTTGTTTCGTACGTCACATCTGTTTGTAATCCTCTAATGACAAAAATAGCTGGATCCCCTTCATCAACAGTCACATCGTCCAATCCTCCGGTAACCGTTAAACCATATGCCACAGTTGCATCAGTTGTCCCAGCACGGTTTTTAGCGATGGCTGAAATTGCCGTAAATCCTTTTTTGTGTGCTTTTACGGTACCTGTTTTAGCATCAACACTGGCAACTGAGTCATCTGAACTGGCCCAAGTAATCTTATCTGTGGAAGTTGTTGGATTTAGTGTAGCAGAGAAGTCTTTTTCATCGTTTTTAAGCATTTCCCCTTGTGAACCTTGGTCAATGGAAATACCTACAGCTGTAATTTCATCTTTTACGACGTTAATCGTAAATGGATCACTATAGAAAGTATGGTATGACCCTAGACCAAGAGCAATCGGCGTTTTGACTTTAAATTGGAAGTAGTAAGTTCCTGTTGTCTTAATACCTAATTTTGAATAAGTTAAATTTCTGTCATAGGTTTGTGTAAAAAACGCAAGACTGGAAGTACTTCTTGAATCAACCTTTTTATAATTCGTACCATCAGAAGACATGTATAGTTCCCAATTTTCTTTTGTAGAAAAGAAACCATTCAGGACGTGACTAGGGGCCAAACGTGCTTCTATATCAACAGACCTATCGGACATTAATACGTTCTGGCTTTGAGGTTGATGTACAAAACCAGCAAATACACTAAATCCTAAAAAGCTATACCCATCACCTGACGGTTCTGCAGGAAACTCAGATTTCCTTGGTTCAGCTATTGTCTGTTTGAGTTCTCTTACTGAGCTAGTTTTTTCGGATGGTTCTTTGTTTGTTGGTACATCTTTTGACTCAGATATGGCCGTAGTAGATGAACTGTCTTCGCTTGTTTTGACCTGTGATGTAGCTTGGCGTTGTGCCTGTGTATCCGCAGCATTGATGGATTGTACAATCAAGATTAATGACGAAAGTCCAACAATTAATCCAGATACTAATCGGATCATATATTTACTTTGAATCATCTTATCATTCCCCCTCTACTGTCATACATTAGCGTGATTTATATTTTAATTCCCAAATAATAAATCCAAACACGCCAAGTGAAATAACAAGAATTGTTGCTAAGACTCCCCAATTAATATTACTGTCTTTGACACTATCCTTTTCTGCAGCTTTTTCATCTTCAGTAGAAATATGGAATTTCTTGACGAGATGTTTCTTTTGCTTGCCTTGCGTGATCGTAACATCAATTTGGTAATCCCCAACCTTGATTTTATCTGGGTCAAGTGGCATGTGAAGTGTGCTCATGGGCGCAAAACTACCGGATTTGATGGTGTCTTTCAGAATTGGATCTGTCACACTACCATCCTTACGGACATTGGATACTTTCACTTCAGTTTTGGCTTTGCTAATCATTTTCTGATTGTCATTGTTGATATCAACAGAAAGTTTTTTACGATAGTTCACTTTAGTTAAACCAATTTCTCCAAGAGAAAAATCAAATTGATCCTTGGGTAAATTTTTGTAGTGTAACTGTGTTCCAATAACATATGAATATGAATTTCGAACACTAATCCCTTCGTCATCAGATTCTGATTGTGCATTTTCAGGCATAACCTTTTCAACTTGAATACCACCTAAAATATTGCCATACATTTTCTTTGGTGAATTAACCATGATGTTAACAGTAACAGTGTCATTTTTTGGGATCGTAATTGTTTGATTTGTTTTTTCAACAATATCAGTTAAACGATGTCCTTTGGCTTTATCATAATCATTGGTAGTCAAATATTGTACATCACCAATAGATGTTGTTGTTGCGTCAACAACGGTTACCTTTACTTTCATTTCGTCGTCACTGGCATTCGAAATTTCAACAGGTAGTGTCTGTTTTTGTCCATCTTTCATAGATAAATCAAAATAAGTATGATCTGACATTTGATTGTCTTGCTTAACAGCACGAACACCAAAGTCCATACCTTTTGATGTTGCGTCGTCAGCGTTAATCATGGGCATAGTAGAAATCCCTACTAAAAGACTAATGGCAAACGGAATAATACGAGCATATGTTGTTTTCAAAATAGACTCCTTTCTTAAAATTTAAAAAGCCTCCTGAACTGCACAAATAAGGCGTTAGGAGGCTTTTGTTAATCATAAATTGTTAGTTTTTATAAAATTACTCTAAATATAACGATTTCGGTGATTATGCCTCTGGTGCGTCATCCATTGGTGTATCTTCCAAAGACCACTTCACATCACTTGTATAGCTTGTTGCCTTGGCTGTTCCACCAACAACATTCAACTTTACAACTTCGTTTGCTCCAAGGTCTTCCTTTGGTGCGTCATCACGTGTAACAGATTTGTCGAACAATTGGTCAACCCATGTTCCTTCACCAGTACCCTTAGCGGCCTTGATAACTGTGCTTGATTCTCCAGCAGTTAATGCTGTAGCGACTGCTTCGGGTGCCTTAGCGTCTCCAGCAGTGATCATGTTTCCCTTACCAAGTGAAACAGTTGCTCCCTTTAGGACATCTCCAGCTGCTGACTTGAATTCTCCAGGTGTGGCCTTCAAAGTCCAACCAGCACTTGTACCACGTGTGTCACTAAGTTGAATGTATGACTTAACATTCTTAGCGGCGTAAGATTGGTTTTGTCCAGAAATCTTGTGTGTTCCAAACTTAAAGTTTGTTACGTAGTCCAATGACAAAGGTCCCTTGTTACCAGTACCTGGATTTTCTGGATCTTCAGGGTCAACCGGATGTGTAGGATCAGTAGGATCAACTGGTCCCGTTGAATCGTCCCCAGCGATAAACGTTACCAAGTTGTGTGATGTTGTTGCTGAAACTTCTGCCGCTGATGCTTGAACGGCTGCGCCCCCAGCCAAAACTGCAAGAATAGTCCCACTTGCTAGTAATACCTTAGTATTCATATTTAAAACCCTCCATGTGATGCAATAAAAATTTATGGCAATACAATTAATGCCTAATTCATATTCTAATTTATGTTTTGTAAGTGTGATTACACGTTTTTTTCGTTAATTAAAAAAACGTTATCGTACTTTTTGGACAATTTACGCTTTTAGGGATGTATGTAAAAAAGCTCACCATAAATATTTATGGTGAGCTTTTTCGTATCAATCTTGTTAGTGTTCGTGTTACTGGTTAGGGATTAATGCAATTTGTTTTGCTTGAATAGCCCGTAAGAAAGTTTGATCATGTTCAATCAATAATAAGGTTGGTTTCGCGGTCAAGATGAGCTGCTGAATTTGTTCTTGATTAAATACATCCAAATAATTCAATGGTTCATCCCAAATAAATACGTGTGCGGGTGTAATTAATGACTTGGCCAATTCAACACGTTTACGCTGCCCCTCACTCATATCTTCTATCCGTTGTGTGAAGACTTGACGTGGAACACCTAATTTATAAAGCATACCAAGCAATTCGTCATATGACACATCATGGTTCGTACTAAATTCACGTAAAGTACCTGTTAAATGAGAGGTATCTTGCTTCACGTAACTGATTTTAAGCTGACTAGCAATGTGAATAGTTCCGGTATAATCGACAGCGTTTTGATTTTTTAATGCTTGAATAATAGAAGATTTTCCAACCCCATTATTACCAGTCAATGCAACGATATCCCCTTGTTTAAGTGTAAATGATAGTGGTTCAAAAAGAGGATTTTCTGTGTATTGAACACTAAAGGCGTCAAATGACAATAAGGTTTGATGTGGTGAGTTTAAAGGTTTCATGCTTAGAACGTCCGCGGTTTCGATATCCTGTAACAAAGTTTCTTTATGCGCAATCTCATCATTTTTACGATTAACCAATGATTTCGCCTTTTTCATTGTTCTTGCTGCACGTGCGCCTTCAAAACCCTTATCACCCCGGTTTTTACTATTAAATTCTGTCCGACTACCTAGTTTACTTTTTTCACGATTTTGACTCCATTGCGCTTTTTCACGCGCTGTCTCAGACAGACGTTGAATGTCATGTTTTAATCGGCTATTTTCCGCTAATTCTGATTGATCTCGTGCTGCTTTTTCTTGTTCATAGATTTCAAAATTACCACGATACAAACGTAATTGTGTCTGCTCAATCGCAACCACATGGTCAATGACCGTATTGAGTAATGATCGGTCGTGGCTTACCACAATAAAGCCAGACTTGCGGTTTAGGTACTGGATAATTTGCTGACGTGTTTGAGCGTCTAAATGATTAGTTGGTTCATCTAATAAGATAAATGACTGATCATCTATGAAGGTCATCGCTAATAACAGCTTTGTTTGCTCACCTCCGGATAAGGTAGAAAATGTACGATTAGCGATATCATCAAAATCTATCCCTAAATAGGAAAGCTCCCTATCAACTTGCCAATGATCTGAAATTGAGACATTAGCGACTAAAAGTGAAGTAACATCTATATTAGGGTCGTTGATTGTTTGTGGGAAGTATTTAAAGTTCACATTGGATTCAATAGATCCATTGTAAGGTAATTTGTTTTGTAAAATATTTAGTAGCGTTGTTTTTCCACGCCCATTGCGGCCAATTAGACCTAATCTCCAAGATGAATCCAAATTTAAATTCACTTGATTAAAAATATGATCATTGCCATCATACGCAAATGACATGTTTTTAATGGTTATGTTCGACATAGTTCCTCCAAAATGTATGACACCTGCTAAGCAGGTTTGCATAGAAATTTTAGATTGTCATCTTCATTGGTATCACCTTCTTTAATGTTTCTAGGCATTTATTATATCATATGTACATATTAACGATATCAAGTCTTAAATATCAGAATTTTTACACAAACAAAAACCCAACCTACATGGCGTAAGTTGGGTTTTAAATATGAGTTAAACGATTATAACGGTGTTGGTTGGTCTTGTGTTGGAACAGGTGTATAGGTGATTTGAGTTAAGTTTGGGTCAATTGTTTTACTAAAAATAGTGAGTGCTTCACCGGTTTGAACGTATACAGTACGGTTAGTAATATCGTAACCAGACCAATAGCGTGTGTAATCGGTAATAGTTGTTTTCGCATTAGGATGTTCTAATCCACGTGGGACAATAACTGAACGGAATGCAGTATATAGTGCATTGATACCTTTATCGGCTGTAAAACTATCTAAATTATTACTGATAAAGGCCGCTCTGACGAATCGCGAAACGGAAGTATAATCACCAGGCATACCAAACATGCTATATCCAGTTCCTGTTTCAATTGGTGTAAAAGTAAATTTGTCATTCAATGTATGCGATTGATTTAAATCAATTGTACCCATACCAATATAATTGTTTAAGTTCATTAAATGCCAATCATAGGTTGGACTATTTGTCATAGTTCCCATAAAGTCATGAACCACAAAACTACCGTCATGAATAGGTTCCAGGACGATGCCGTCACCACTTTCATCAATAAATGAATAATGAAGCGGCATACTTAACTGCATATCTTGAACAGTCACAGTATCATCACTTAAGGCTACGCTATGAATCATGTCGCGAATTTCTTGAACTGTTTCATATTGACTCAGAATAAATGTGACGAATTCTTCCCCAGTAACAGGTTTTTGACCACGACCAGTAATATTAGCTTGTGAATCATGAGAACATTCCATCAACACTTGTACATCACCAGCTAATCCGACATCGTTCACACCATCATACATAATTCGTGTATCGTCGATTCCCATTCCAATCACGGCATGTTTAGATTGCCACGTGTCAATGGTCCCCTTTATTTCAATTCCTTTTGGATAAGTGACAATACTTGAAGGAAATTGACGCCCTGCATCAGCATCTTCACCGAACATGCCAATGGCTAAATCCATGGTACGACCCCAAAAAATATCCCCATTGTTTGCCGTTACTCTAATCCCTGTACACATACACTGTTCCTCCTACTTGGTTGACATTAGTCGGTTAAAAGAGTTGAGAATAGTTCAATATAAATTTCAATAAAGTTTAGGTACATATCCTTACCAACATGTTCGTTGATAACGTGCGCTTGTGTTGCATCACCAGGTCCGAACACAAGGAATGGGAAATCTGTATCCTTGTCACGTACTAGGTTAGAGGCATCAGTAATACCAGCAATCGTCATCACTGGAATATCTGCCTTAGCATATGTCTTGGCAATTTTTTGTGATTGTTTGATGATGTTGGTATCGTTTGGTGCTTGAACAGGTGGTTCGTTCATTAGAATTTCTAGGGTAACTGGTTCAGGGACCGCGTCAGTCGCATGGGCTGTATTGTATGCCGCAATGATCTTGTTTAATTCTGCAAGAACCATGTCATTATTGTATTCTGGGACAGTGCGGACATTGATTTCAGCTTCAGCGAAATCGGGAATTGAATTCACTTGTGTCCCACCTTGCAAAACATCGACATTAAAGGCCATTGGCCCAAACAATGGGCTCGTTGGATTCTTTGGATCACTAAATGAAAGATTTGCTTCATTTAGAATGCTAATTAATGAATTGATGGCATTATAACCGAGTTCAGGTAGCGAACTATGCACAGTGATTCCTTTAGATACGAGCTTAAGGTCCATTGATCCCTTTTGCGCATGCGCAATATTGTAACCAGATGGTTCCGCAACTAACAGTGCGCTAGCATCCTTCATATAACCTTGTTGGTAAAAGGCGTGAGACCCACTTTCCCCGACTTCCTCTCCAACTGTGGCTAACAAACGAATGGTTCCAGTAGTTGGCTTACCTTCTGCGTGCAATTCAATCATTGAAATAACAAGTGCACTTAACCCGGCCTTCATGTCATCAGTTCCACGGCCGTAAAGATTTCCATCCTTTTCAACCATCTTAAACGGATCTGTATCCCATGCATCTAAATTCCCAGGATCAACAACATCCATATGACCAGTCACAGCAACGACTGGTTCTCCCGAACCAATTTCAGCGACTAAATTAGCACGGTTCTCACTAATAGGAACAAGCTTAGATGAGATTCCATGTTTCTCAAGCAAATCCGCAAGATATTGTGCAACTTCAGTTTCATTATTGTTTACTGACTTAATAGCGACTAAGTCGCCTAAAATTGCTAAACGCTCTTCTGTATTAATAACTGTCATGATTGATAATCCTCCTGAATAATAAAATAACGGTTATAGATGCTCTTAGTAAAAGTTACTTATGATGGAAGTTATAAGGTAATTTATGCACAACGGACAACGCCATCTTAAACAAAGTTTCCCCCACGATGAAACCAGCAGCTAAGGCGACGGCTGTTAATAGTACAACTAGTAATTGCTCACTTGCTTGTGCACTATGACCAGTTGTAAAGTTTTGGAGTCCGACGGCTGCTAAACCACCAGGAACTAGTGAAACTAAACTAGGAATATAAATCATCGTCGCCGGTGTTTTTAGGCGATGGGCGAAATAATTACCTAAGAATCCGATAATCGTTGTTGCTAATAAATTCGGCCACACCACTTGGTATGCGGTAAATAAGCTAAATATATAGTACGCACCCCACGACATCGCACCGGTAAATCCCGCAGCAAGTAAAATACGTCGTGGAATATTAGTGATGAGTCCAAATCCTAAGGATGATAGAAATCCAAACAATAATTCAATGATAAACACGTTAATTGACATACTGTTCACCCATCCTTAGATTAATTCAACAGCCAAAAGTATCCCAAAACTAATGGCCCCCGCAACAAGAATGGCATTCGTTAGCCGGACGATACCGGAAACAATCTCATTCGCAATAATCTCTCGAATCGCGTTTGTAATAGCGACTCCAGGTACTAACGGCATAATTGCACTTACAATAATGGTGTATGAATTGATTCCAACGCCATATTTAACCGCTAATAATCCTAATATCCCCACTACAAAACCACCAAATATTTCACTCAAGTATGGCACAGAGCCTAATTTTGTAATGTATTTACTACCTAAGAATCCGGAAATCCCAATAAAGAAACTTAAGGCTAAATCCGTCCAGGCGGCTTTAAACACAAACATTGGTGCGATTGCGACTAACCCAGCCCCTAACATTTGTAGATACAAAGGAAATGGTTCTGACGTTTGATGTAAATCATGGACAGCCTGAGCAAAGGTTTCAAAAGAAATATTCCCAGCTTCGAAATCCCGTGATAACTGATTAATCTGATCAACTTTCTGCAAATCATAACTTCCAAATGTTGTTTTCACTAATAATGTTTGGCTTGTATGTTGGACAGAAATAAAAATAGAGGTCATGGTTGAATAGCAAGATATGGGCAAATTTGCTGCAGTACCAATACGTTCAACTGTTTCTTCGACTCGAAATGTTTCTGCCCCACTTTCAAGTAATAGCAAACCAACATCACTACAAAAATTCAAAATTTTGGTCGTTTCTGAAGCGTTTAATGCTAGTGTTGTGTTCACATAAATCCCTCCCAAAATCCAAATAATAGATCATTTTTACTAAGTAGTCTATACATATAATTGTACAACTCTAAACATTAATTACTACTCTTTACTTTATTTGAAATGTATGGCTTATAAGGCTCTATTTCATTGGAAAGTGTTTGTTTTATAAAAAATAAAATACGTTTTATATTTACGAAAAAAAGAGGCAAAGCACATCTGTGCTTTGCCTCTTTTTGATAACAGTTTATAGGAACTTAATTAATACGATACCTACGACCATAATTAAAATACCCAGAATTTGTTTGAGTTGGACACTTGTTTGTTTTGATTTCCAAAGCCCGAATTGTTGAACCAATATTGAACCAACAACCTGTCCAATTAACGCCATCATAATCGTTAATCCAGTCCCAATCGCCGGGACACTGATAACGGTTGTTAGGACAAACAACGCCCCTAAAATTCCACCAGTGAAAGCCCAAGGTTCAACCTTAAGGAACATGTCTTTTGAGGGATAGTTATGTCGGGTTAAGAATAGTGTCACCGACACAATCAGTACCATCCCGATACCAAATGACATGAAGGCAGCTTGAACAGATGAGTGTAATAATGTACCAAGATGACCATTGATAGCTTGTTGCATGGCAGATACCATCCCAATAATAACGGCCCAAATCATCCACAAAATAGTGGTGACATTAGTCGTTTGTTGTGATTGAAATCCGTTGTTACCAACTGTGACGGTTAATAAAATACCTGTAAACATGATTCCTACCCCTACCGCCTGGAGCACGTTAAAGGTTGAACTTGTGGCACCAAACCACCCGAAGGTATCTATAGCAATCCCCATAATGATCTGTCCCAAAATAGGCAAGACGACCGTTTTAACGGCTCCAATTCGAGGGAACAATAAAATGTTAGATGTCAGGTAAATACATCCTAATAGCCCCCCTAACCAAATCCATGCAGGTTGTTGGCTAATGAATTGGATGCTCGGGAATAAAGTATTCGTTTGGATGAACGTGACAATTCCTAAGAAAATAGTCCCGATTGTAAACGAAAATGATGCCGCAATAAATGGTGATCCTAACCCTCTACCTAAACGCGCGTTAATGGGGCTTTGATTAGACAATAATAGCCCAGAAATAAATGCTAATAAGACGAATGAAAACATATTACCCTCTTCCTTAAATGTATAAAAACATATTTAAATATATGTATTGTCTTTTTGTAATCAAGTCTAATGTTTTAGAAAATATGTATTTTTGCGATGGTATAATTTGTGCAGATTTAGTGTTATTCACGCCTATACCACGAAGTATGCCACATCAATAAATGCTATATAAGATATGTAGACGTTATTGGCCATAAATACCTTACATGTATCTTAAGAATGTACATATACTTGTTACACGATACCCTACGTACATGAACCTATGGTGCTATTATACCGCAATATTTTGTATTTAAACGCGCATATTTACACAACTATACCACCCTTTAGTAACATTAATGGACAAATATTAACAAATCACGTAACATGTTAGCTTATAGTAGAAATATTATACTTTCTATTAATACATATTAAGGAGACAGTATTATGTCATTTACAGATAAGTTGAAGAACAAGTTCAAGGCTACCAAGAAAAAGGGTAAGGAATTGGGACATCAAATCGAAGACCGTTTCGAGGACCTAGAAGATCGCATTGAAGATCGCTTTGATAACTTGGAAGATCGTATCCACGATCGTAAGGATAACCTAGAAGATCGCCTACATGAACGCAAGGATAAGGTTGAAGAACGCTTTGAAGACCTAGACGACCGTATTGACGAACGTAAGGACAACTTGGAAGACCGTCTTCACGAACGCAAGGATAAGGTTGAAGAACGGTTTGACAATCTAGATGACCGTATTGATGAACGTAAGGACAACTTGGAAGACCGTCTTCACGAACGCAAGGATAAGGTTGAAGAACGGTTTGAAGATCTAGACGATCGTATTGATGAACGTAAAGACAACTTGGAAGACCGTGTTGAAGAACGTGTAGATACAATTAAGGATAACTTGAAGTAAATCCAATAAAGACCTCTTAGTGAAGTTCACTGAGGGGTCTTTTATTATTCAAATTCCCCCGCATACCTTTTCATAGATACAGCATGAAATATTCATTTTCTGGCAATTTGATGATAAATGGACATTAATTGTCCACAAAAGAAAAATAAAAATGACGTTTAGACCTATACCATTTTATAAATGACATTTCATTTTTGATATATTCTACCATCTTTGTAAAAATGGCATTAAAAAAACACCCCATTTTTTGGAGTGCTTTTTTATAAAAATATTTTTATAAATTGTCCAATGCAACCGCTAAATCATGTTGTAAGTCATCAATGTGTTCAATACCAACAGAAATACGCACTAATTCATCTGAAATACCGTTTTCTAAACGAATCTCACGTGGAATTGAAGCATGTGTCATAACCGCAGGAACTTCGATCAATGATTCTACGCCACCAAGTGATTCAGCCAGCGTGAAGACTTCCAATCCTTCAACAAATGACTTCGTTGATAGGCCTTCTTGTAGTTCAATTGAAATCATTCCACCGAACCCAGACATTTGCTTACGCGCAATTTCATAATCAGGCGTACCAGGAAGACCTGGGTAGTATACCTTGGCCACCTTTTCATGGTTATTCAAGAATTCAGCCAATACTTGTGCATTCTCATTATGACGTTCAACACGCAATGCCAAAGTCTTTAGCGAACGTTGAACTAAGAATGATTCTTGTGGTGAAAGAACCGCACCAACAGACATTTGAATGAACTTAATACCGTCGGCTAAGTCACTGTCCTTAACAACAACAAAACCAGACACGACGTCAGAATGTCCACCTAGATACTTGGTTCCTGAGGCAACTGAGATATCAGCACCAAGTGCCAATGGTTGTTGGTTGTAAGGTGATGCAAACGTGTTATCAACCGCAATTACAATTTCTTCATTGACAGCCTTCACTGCTGAAGAAATTGCTTGAATGTCCGTTACATGTAGCAATGGGTTTGATGGTGTTTCTAGGAAGACCATCTTTGTTTCTGGACGTAATGCAGCTAGTACGGCGTCTGTGTCTGCTGTATCGACCGCAGTGTATGCAATACCCAATTCTGTTAGAATGCGAGTCACCAAACGGAAAGTTCCACCGTAAACATCGTTTCCGATTACCAAGTGATCATTTTGCTTCAAAGACGCAGACATAACAGCATGAATGGCAGCCATTCCTGATGAAAAGGCAAAGCCATATTGGCCCCCTTCTAAAGCAGCCATCACTGATTCAACTGCAAAACGCGTTGGGTTTTCACCACGAGTGTATTCGTATTCTGGTGTACCTCCCAGTTCCGCTTGCTTGTATGTTGATGTTTGATAAATTGGTGGCACAACTGCTCCTGTTGCCCCGTCTGTTTGGATTCCAGCATGAATCGCATTTGTTTCAAATTTCATGAGAAAGCTCCTTATTTATGATGTTGATTCAAGTAATCACAATGGACATTTGTTCATGCCTTGCTGATAACCTGTTAGATATGCGTTTAATTATACCACTTATTTAAAGTTTGTAACCCATTCTTGCAATATGAAAAATTAAATGTTCATACACATAAACTTCAGACGTAGAGATATACAATTTAATCACCAATACATAAAACGACACCCCTGTTTAAGGATGTCGTTAGCCAACGTGCATATACTATGAGAAACAGATTTAATTATCCTGTGATGCTGTCAAAAATTAACGTTGTGTCATCGTACCGAATATCATCGGTCTTTGCATCTAGCACAATAACAATGATTGGATTTTTCGTCACATTGGATGTACCAACAGTTACAAGACCAAAGCCAGCGGAAGCGCTAGTCCCTGTTTTAAGTCCACGAATATGCCAACCATTTGGTTGTGGACTATCTCCCGTAATAAATTGGTTTGTGTTATTAATCTGTGCATGATTGAATACGACACTTGGTTGTGATGTTATCTTTAAAATGTCTGGAAATTGATTGATGAGTTTTTGTGTCATGATACTTAGGTCGTTTGAAGTAAATAAATTTGTGCCACTTGAATCATTAAACGTATCTGGAATAGATGTTGCATCCAGACCTGTTACGTTTTTCAAAACATAATTAGTAATGCCCATATGTGCCAAGTTCTTCTCCATTAAAACCATAAACTCTTTTTCTGACCCTGCGACACGTTCACTCAAGGTGATTGCCGCATTATTAGCGGAACTAGTCATCATGATGTTTAATAATTCCTCAATAGTATATGACTCATTGAGTGCCATGGGTGCATTGGTAAGTTGTATATCTTGAGAAATCGCATGACCGTATTGGCTTAAAGTCGCGGTATCGGTTAGCTTAACATGCTTATTTTCGATTTCAGTTAATACAGTATAGGCAACGAGAATTTTCACTAATGATGCAATGGGCACTTTTTTATTGTCGTTTTGTTGCCCAAGTATGTCGCCTGTTTGAGCATCAACAGCAATCCAATTTTTGGAACGTGTTTTAGGATCCACTAATGCTGATGTTTGTTTTTCCGTATTTGAAGGCTCGCTTGTGTAACTTAGTGTATAGGCTAAAATTGAACATACCCATAAAATGACGATACCTACAATAATAGTTGCTATGTTTTTCTTGGACATTTATAATTTCTCCTGCAATCGTTTATCTCTGTAATACCCTATTTACTATAAGGGGTATTACAGATACTTAAATATACGATGTCATAAACGTCTACATTTCTATCGTACTCGTCGATACTATTTTATTTTCGTGCTTAAGGATGGCTATATTAATGAATTTATTAACACTTTTCGAAGTTTACATCTTGTGGTTAATTAGTAACTACACTTATATGGATAAGAAGCAGCTATGCAGTATAACAGCGATGTTTAGTGTACTAGGCGCATACTTGGGCGTCAATACATTGTTCGTACACTCTATGCGTATTCATCTATTTATGGATATGATGATCATGGTTAGCATTGTCGTCATGTTAACCATGTCGTTTAAAATTAGTAGACTGTCTTTTCAAAATGCGATGTTACTAGCCGGGCTATGTTTATTAGGCCCTGTATTTTTGCAGGATTTAATGTATAGAGATATTGTGCCAACCATGTTGACCTATCAAAGCGATAATGTGTTGATAAGCTCGCTTCTTGCACATGTTGACCTCTTGCAATTTAGTCTCTTTACTTTAATAACTGCAGTATCTGTTTGGCTTATAAAATCATTTAGATTAGATACGTATGTGTTTGACAACCGCATTGGTAATACGCTATTTGCAATTGTCATACTCTTCTTACTGACAATTAAACTCCCAGCAGACTATTTAAAATTCGGCGATAAACTAACCTATTTAGAAATTTTAGTGAGTACTGTTGTGGTTTTCGTTCTCATATTCTTGAGTTACAAGATACTTAAGAAGTATGACGATGATTTGCGTCATGCACAAACCTTGCAAAAGCAACAAGATATTGCGCAGGCAAATCAACGATATGTTGCTGAGATGGAACATAGTTATAGAGATATTCGAAAACTGCAACATGATTATGAGAATAATTTACTCGTATTAGCCGAACTAATTCGCAACAATGACATTTCAGATGCTAAGCAGTACCTTTCGGATATTCGAGCCGCTACAGACATGACAAATGAAAAAATGCGCCCACATTTAATTCAATTACATCATATAGAAAACAATGATGTGAAAAATGTCTTGTTAGTGAAGTTGTTACATTTGGCTGATAACATTCAACTTAGAATTGAAATTCCAGAAGATATTACAATAAGAACGGTCAATAGTACGACCATTACACGATGTATGGGAATTATTTTAGACAATGCTTTAGAAGAATTAGACAACATCTCTGGTGGCATGCTTACAATTGCAATCATTGAAAAAGAGAATAACCTTATTTTTGAGATTTCCAATTCCTGTTCAAAGAATACCCCACCTGTTCATGAATTGATACGAATGGCGTATTCAACGAAAGGATCTCATAGAGGTTACGGTCTAAGCAATTTACAAGATATTATTGAAAATTCCCCTAACATGTTTTTAGACACAACGATTGTGCAGCAAGTATTTACGCAAACATTGATTGTCGTCACTGATACTGGAGAACATCATGAAACAAATTTTGATATGTGAAGATAATGCGATTCATCTCGACATCATAAAACAACTAATTACTGAGTATTTAAACCAATCTGAGTTTAATGCGCAAATCATATGTGCTTCAACTTCGTATTCAGATATATTAAAACAGGTACAATTGGCCCCATCTTCGGACTATATTTACTTCTTAGACATTGATTTAAATGCGGATATTAATGGGATCGAACTAGCCTCACAAATAAGAACACATGATTCTGACGGTAAAATCATCTTTATAACGACACATGCTGAATTGACACCAATTACCTTTAAATACAAAGTTGAAGCATTTGATTTCATTGCAAAATCGACTGTCCCAGAGATGCGAACAGAAATCTTCGCCTGCTTAGCAGAATTGGAAAAACGGGATAAATCAAACACTGCTAACGAAACATTTATGACGATTAAGATTGGAACAATTACCAAAAAGGTATTCCATAAAGACATCCTTTTTTTTGAAACCGCTCCTGTTGCGCATAAGATTAAACTGCACACGTTACAGGGGTTACTCACATTTTATGGCAAAATTTCAGAGTTTGAGGAATTAAACCCCGACTTTTTAAAATGTCATGCGTCGTATGTTGTGAACCGTAAAAATATTGCTACAATCGATAAAAAGAATAGAATGATCACCATGATTAACAATCAAACGTGCCCAATATCATTCCGCTCATTAAAATATTTTTAGCGCGCGAAGATACCAGTCCATCATCTGTATAACGAAAAAGCTCCCAGAGATTAGTATCTCTAGGAGCTTTTTTAACATGCATTATTTTTATAACTTACCGTACTTACGTTCAGCACGTGTATACAAAGACCAGGCCAAGATAGCAAAGAAAATTGGTCCGATAATTGTCCAGATAGCGTTGAAGTAATCACCATTTACAAACAATGGCACAACTGTCATAACGATTGATGTCACAATCAAAGCTTCAACTAACAATGTCACAATAAGTGTTGATGTGTGTGACTTGAAGAATACGAATGGACGTTCAACGTCACTTAGACGCTTGAACAATGGGAATGCTGCTACCAAGAACACGTATGGAAGTGTTGATGAAACATTACCCATGTTAGTCATAATCAAGTATAGTTGTCCGGCGTTTTGTCCACCGAATGAAATGGCAAGAACAAACACGATAACAAGTGCTGCTTGGATCCAAACCGCTACTTGTGGTACCCCGTTCTTGTTTAGACGAGTCACTGACTTAGGCCAAATTTCCTTAGGAGAACCTAAGATAAATGACTTCAATGGTGAGTATGTTAGAACAAAGAATGATCCAACATAGGCCATGAACATACCTAGTCCAGCAAAACGTGCGAACCAAGCACCAAGTGTAATAGCAGCGCTAGCTGACAAACCAACGGCATGCCCTAGTTCAACCCCTAAGTTGTTCATCAATACATATGTGACGTTACCTAGGTTAGCTGAATCTAGATTTGAAAGATTCAACCAGTTTGTTGTAACACCCCATAGTAAGATTGATGCAGCATAACCGATACCAATAACTGTTGTAGCAATCAATGCGGCACGAGGATAAGTCTTTTCAGCCTTATCAATGTCAGGCATTAGCCCACCCATTTGTTCCAAACCAGCATATGCGAATACTGCATACAACGCAAATGAAATCAATTGCATTGGTGATTGGAAAGCTGGGTTTTGTGGGACGATGAATGATTCTGCGACGATTGGTTCAGCAAATTGCCCACCATTCGCAAACAAAACGATTACAGACACAACAACCAAGATGATGTTCATACCCATGACGAACATTCCACCAAGAGAAGAAATACGAGAAATTCCTTGTACACCACGTGTAACAAAGAATGCCACTGCGGCGATAAACAATACCGCAAGAATTCCAACTGTTTGTGTCCCAGACAATCCTAAGATTGACCAAGTTTGTGTAGTATCTTTTCCTGCAAAGATTGTTGAGAATGGAATCCACACTTTTTGTGAGATGTTAATCATCCAAACAAACCAGGCAGCAAGACCAATGAATGTCGCGATAAAGGCAATCTTCTTACCTAATGAACGTTCCATCCAAGAGTAAATACCACCCTTTTCATCCTTAAAAGATGATCCAAACTCAGCGTACATCATTGATGTAGGCAAGAAGAAGAATACAGCTCCCAAGACGTACCAAATAATGGCCGCATATCCCATTTGCATAAATGCAACAGGTCCATTTGCGAAACCAAAAATGGTTGTAAACATCATCATGACTAAGGCGCCAAGATGAATCTTTTTATTATCCATTACTACTCTCCTATTTAAAAACTTAACTTATTAAGTATACAGTTTTTCGATAAAGACGACAATGTACATTACACGTACATTATGATGTAAATTTATTAATAATTGATTCGATATCCTTGATAACAAGTGACATACTACCATCAGGATTATTAATAAATTCGATTTTATTTTTATCCTGATAAATATCAGCTGGAATAGCAATTTCAATACCAGAATCTAATTTAAAGCGTTGTACTTGGTACTTCTTTTCATATGCTTGTTGGTTTGGCACAGTAAATGTATCATCTAGTGACTTATCTGTCGCAATTTCAGTATACGCTTCTTTTGCGGCAACATTACCAGAGAAAACCGCATCTGCAATATCTGAGGTACGAACGTCACCGTTATTATCATGCATACTTTCTAAAATAGCATCTTGTGTCTTAGAAAATGCTTCGTGCTCAGGAATATCAAATTTGTTCGCAACCTTTTTAACGGTTTGTTTAATTGTTTTGATATTGTCCTTTGTAGATTCTGCTGGTTCCACTTCTAAGAATTTCTCAGAGAAATAATTCACACGATGCCCATCGATGATGTATTGTTTTTCGATTAATTGGAATTCACCAGTCATCAAGTTAACAACGACCCCTTCTTGAACACGTTGTGTAGGATCCGGCAAAATCGCTTGGTTTAAAATAACTTGGTTAACGAGATCGTTTTCACGATAATCAACCATGTGAGTATAGTGCGGTGCCAAGTTCATTTTTAGAATGGCGAAAAAATCATCTTGCCCTTCAGCGTATTCAACGAAGAATAGATCACCGGCCGGCACATCTGGACTTGCAGCAATAATGGCGAATAATTTTTCAGCTAATTGCGTAGAACGTTCTACAAACGATACATCACTATCCGCGTTGACCATCTGGCCCAAGTAATCAGCATCCGTTAATTGCCCAGGCTTGAAATCACCTTGGTCAAATTTGTTAATGATACCAGCCAAATAATCATGAACGGTAGGTGTATCTAAAGACATCTCGTCTTGCGATGCAATTAAGTTACCAGAATCTTTATCGATAATGTGTAAGATTGCGTGGCGAATAATCATAATATTACTTCCTTATTTTATTTGTTAATAGGTAATTTCAAATGGAAAATAGAACCTTCACCTAATGCTGATTCTAACCAAATTTCACCACCGTAACCTTCAACTAATTTCTGCGCAATACTTAAGCCTAGGCCATTTCCACCTTGCTTACGTGAACGCGCTTTGTCAACACGGTAAAAACGATCAAAGACGTGCTTCGCATCTTCAGTAGAAAGTCCCTCACCAAAGTCTTGAATAGCAACTTCTACAAAATGGCCATTTTTAGACATTGCAAAGTGAATTTCATGGCGTGTTTGACTATACTTAACCGCATTGTCAGTTAGAATAATCAAAATTTGTTCCAAGTGATCGCGACTCATATTTACAAAAGTTGGCTTATTCAAGTCATCATCTAGATAAAAAGTAAAGTCCGGTGTAATCATTTGATAGTTACCGAACACCGCTTTTACGACTTGTCGTAGATCGGTATGCTCCTTTTTAAAAGCAATCTCGACTTGATCGGCACGTGTCATATCTAGCATTTCTTGAATCAAGCCTTGCATACGAGAAATTTCTTGTAACGATGCTTCAATAGATTCCGCTAAGATTTTAGGGTCGTCCTTTCCCCAACGATTAAGTAATTCCATATGTCCTTTGACAATTGCCACAGGAGTTCGTAATTCATGAGAGACGTCTTCCACGAATTGTTGTTGCTGGGTGATGAATGTTTGAATTTGGTCTAACATACTATTCAAAAGTGATGCTAATCCCGTTAATTCATCATTGTGCTTTGTTGTAATCGTGACACGTTTAGGTGAGCTTGGATCATTCCGAATTTCATCAGCAAGATTAGTCATATCACGAACTGGTTGAATAAGATAATTAACCAACCAGTAATTCCAGATAGATAACAAAATTAAGCCTAAAACAATTGAGACGACAATAATTAAGTAAATACGTTTAAAGGTGGCGTGCAAAGTTGCTAATGTATTAACACCTTGGAGATATCCAATTAATTCACCATCTTGATTGTATAACGCTTGTTTTGCAATCAAATGAGTTTCACTGCCCTGGCGTGTTTCTTGAACACTAAATGATTTACTTTTCTGGAAATCATATTTGGCAGGATTTATTGGAAAAATTTGTTCGCCCGCTTGGTTATAAACAGAATATTCATAATCTGCACGGGTGATTTGCTGCATCGCTGGTGACATCGTTGCGTTTAAACGGTCAACATCTTTAAGTGTTAAGTCTGATGTATTCAGATGCTGTAATTCGGTTACAACTGTACCCATTGATGTCGTTAGATTAGATTTTTCGGTTTGGATTAATTGATTTGAAAATGCAATTACTAAAAACCAAGCAAAGGTAATGAATACAAAAAAAACACCGACAATAGATCCAAAAGTCCATTTCCTTTGTAAGGAAATCGGTTGATTGTCAGGTGTTTTTTTTGTAATGGGTTTTAAAATAGCCATTAGTTCTCCCTATCGTCTACTGACGCATAACATACCCAGTCCCACGAACTGTTTGAATGTAAGACACTTGTCCAGCGCCTGGTTGATCAATCTTATTACGCAAGTAACGAATGTAAACATCGACGACATTTGTTTCAATATCAGCATCGTAGCCCCAAACATTCTTTAGTAATTCTTCCCGTGATTGTACAACGTTGACATTCTCCATCAAAATCAACAACAGTTCATATTCGCGTTTTGTTAAGTTAATAATTTCATCGCCACGACGAACAATACGATTTTCTTTTTCAATTGTTAAGTCACGGTATGTCACAACGCTCTTAGTTGTACCATGTTCAACCGTCTCAATATCAATTCGACGTAGTAATGCACGTGAACGCGCCAATAATTCTTCAATGGCAAATGGCTTAACAACATAATCATCTGCCCCATAGTCTAGACCAGATACACGATCCAATACAGAATCACGTGCGGTCATCATAATAATTGGTGTGTTTTTCACTTCACGAAGTCGACGTGCTACCTCAAGCCCACTTAGTTCAGGTAACATCAAATCGAGCAAGATTAAATCATAGTTATTCGCAAGAGCTTCATCCAACCCGCTGCGGCCATTGTCTTTGATTTGCGTGGCATACCCTTCATGTTGTAGTTCTAATTCTACAAAGCGTGCCAAGTTATCTTCATCTTCAATAATCAATACGTTATTGGTCATCTCATTTACCTAAACTTTCTTCTGAATCCTATAGATTCATTTATTCACATTTATTTTAGCATACTTTCACCGGTCATATACCGCTGTTTCACGACTTTTAACCTAAGAATCTTGGCGTTGATAATAAAAACAGATTAATGTGATTGGGAATACGAGCAATACTCCTAAAATAGCAAATAGAACGGACAACATCGTTGCTACAAATAGTTTAGCATTGATAATTTCTGCCAAGCTATATTGTAGTTTGGCAAAGACGAGTGCTGCTCCTAAGAAACTTGCAAAGAAACCAAATAGAACAGTATTTAGTGCTGTCCCGACTATCGCAATTCCTGCTTTTTGACTTGCTTGATATAGCTCGTTAAATTTTTGTCCAGGGGCATCACGATAAATAATGTGTGTTGCGGCAACAAAGGCTACCGTTGCTTCAGAAATCGCACCTAATGTGGCCAATAATGTTGCAGCGATGGTTAAGTTCATGAAATTAACCGGAATGGTTAGTGACAAACTTTCTAACATCGATGCATGTTCACCCGCAAAACCAAATGCTTTCGTATAGGTCACGATTGGCACAATCAACACGATTAAAATGATCATAATGAAGGTACTAACAATCATTGCGGTTGTTGCAGTATCTTCGTCTGCCCCAGAACTAATAATCGTCACCGTCAAAATCATAATAGCGCCTAAACCGACCACAATATATAAATTAAAGCCCCAACTTAAGAGTGTTGTTAACACGACTAGTATCAGGATGTTAATCCCTAAACTAAAGAACGCTCCCAAACCTTTAAGTCCGCCAATAAGCCACATCAACACAAATAAAATAACACTTAGTACAAACATAACTGTCATTAGCGTCCCCCTCTCTTACGGCGGAATAATAAGATAAATCCTAGACAAATGGGTACTGTAATAACGATACCAATGGCACTAATCAATGTTTGAATAAAGCCAAGGGACAATGTTGCTTTAAAGGTGTAATCCCAGGAATTACCGTTTCTTAGGTATAGGACTGCTAGAGGGATTTGTTCGGCGATAAATATCAACAGCAAAACATTATTTAAAGCCCCAAAGATGGTTTGCCCTACTTCTCGCCCAGCTTGAACGATTGCTTGCCAACTCATATCAGGTCGGACCTCAAGTAACGCGTCAATCGTCACCGTAATATCTGTGGCTTCATCTAGTACAGCGCCAAGTAATCCGACCAATGTCATCGCAAGAAATAAACTAGCCGGATCTTGCGTTACAAAATCCATATGTTCATAGTAAATGCCCTTTTGACCAGTCAGATAAAAAACAAGAAATGATAGTGCCATCGTCACAATACTCGTTGTTATAACCGTTAGATTGATAATCCAAGCGCTTCTACTTTTAAAACCAAGAATAATTCCGGTTGTCAGTAAGGTTGCTCCTAATGCAAAGACAATAAACACCTGAAAGACGTTAGGATTAGGCAATTTCAGGTCCAAAAACAAGAAAAACATAAATAAACAAACGTTCATTAATGTAGCTAAGGCAATTCGATAGCTGTTTTTACCAAATAAAATAAACATAGCTCCTAAAATAAAGACCAACATGGGGATCCACAGATGATCACGTTTAAGATTTTGTACCTGCCATGTTTGCCCTTCTCGATGTAGGACAAACAATTGTTCTTTTGGTTGTAGTTTTGTATACAGTGCACCTGAAGTATCAAATTCATGTTCCAATGAAATTGACTGTCCTTTTTCAGGACCGTTTAATAAGGTTGCCGCCACAGCTTGTTTAGATTGAGTAACTTGATTACCAAATTGGTCACTTACTTCGTTTGCCTCAGTGATTTTGGTATCAGTAACTTGTGCAATGGGTTGTGTGTATAAAAAAGCATCATGCTTTAAAAACACAAACGTCCCCAGTGTCACAAGTAAGAGTAACAGCCAGGGACGCAAAAATGTTAATGATTTGCGCTGCATTATGACAGACGCTTATTTTGTCCATGCATCGGTGTTTCTGAGGCTAAGAAACGGATACGTTGCATTAAACGGTCAGCCTTCACAGGTTCTTTACCATCCTTTGAAAATGGCAAGAAATCTTTTTCTAAGGCATCCATTGAGAAATTAGATGTGAAAAATGTTGGGAGTTCGTTTTGCATACGATATTCTAGGATAACGGCTAAAATATCATCACGACTCCAAGCAGACAATGATTCTGCGCCAATGTCATCAATGACTAGAATCGGCACTTGTTTAATGGTTGTTAATTGATCAGTTAAACTGATACCTGGTTTATCAAAACTTGCCTTTAATTCATTAATAAAGCTTGGAAAATGAACTAATGTTACCGGAACATTCTTTTGTGCAAATGCATTAGCCATTGCAGCCATCAAATGTGTCTTCCCAACCCCATAAGGACCTTGGATATAAAGTCCTTTTTGGTAAGTTGGTGACTTAGGATCGTATTGACGAATAAAATTAATCACCGCAACGACCGCTAAGGCTTGTTCATCATCATCCATTGAAAAGTCAGTTAATGAGGCACGTGCGACCATCTTGTCAGACATGGCCACTGTTTGCACAAGCTTTGCCGTTTGTTGATGTTGACGCTGTTGTAGACTTTCTTCATCAGGTTGATACAAGACCGTGATTTGATGGTCATTAAAAGCCAATACTGGCTTATATCCACGATGAACCACGAATTGCCCATTGTTGGCACGGTCGCGTTGGTCGACATATTCAAAAAGTACTGAAAAATCGCGTCGAATCATATCTGCATCAATTTGATCATTGTGTTCATTCAAAAATTGCCGAACTTCAACATCATCCAGTACACTTTTTTGAATTTCAGCGAATGGACCTGTTAGACCTTGATGATCCATGATTTCTTTAAGCATGTCACCCATACTTGTAAGTCCTTGCGGTTGATCTCCCATATCTTACTCCTTTGTTTCGCTGCCGAATTCAGCTAATAACTTTGCAGCGGCTTCTTTATCTGCATTAGATACTTTGGCAACCGTTTGTTTCTCCCAATCAGGTCGTTGTTCTTGAACATGACGGCGATTAGGTTGATTGTAGTATGTTTTAGGTTTCTGTGTTTGTTCACGTTGTTTACTTGAACGCGCTTTTAAATACTCAAAAGCTGCCGGCGCATCTTTGATTTGTGCTTGTGCCCAATCATTGACAATCGCCTGCATATAATTACGATTAATGGTCGTCTTCTTTTGTGTGACTGTTAATTCAAACAAGAGGACATTAATCACTTCACTAGGTAATGTGTTTAATTGTGCAATATCATTCAATAACTTCACTTCTGCGTCTGTAATGAAACCATTATTACGTTGCCTTAAGGCTTGTAAGAATGTAATTGGACTTGCGGTACGGACTTGTTGCATCAACATATCAGATGCTGTTTTAGGTGTCGTTTTTGCTTGTTCAATGCCAGAACTACCAGAAGTTGATGCCGGTGATGGTTGTTGTAATGGCTTCTTTTGTTGCGCCGTGACTGTTTTTTGAAGCGTTTTACGTAAATTAGTAATATCAATTGTCTTATCTAGATTTACATGCTGTTGAATTAAACGAACCAGGTCCGTATCAGTCAAACCATATAGCTTTTTCTCAATTAAAAGCTCACTCTCTTTTGCTTTCAATTCTGCCATTGAAACAGAGAATGATGATAACATTTGGGCCATTAATTTTAGATCTAATTGGTCACTTTGACTAACTTTCGTTAGCGTTGGTGTTGGTTGATGTACTAATGGTGCTTGGCTTAATGGTGTGAATGCATTATCTCCAATAATATCAAAGAATGAACGTGACACATTTTTACCCGCAGGTTCCACTGCTTGCATTTGCGCAGTAGTCACGAGTTGTGTAACAGCGGCTTCCCCAATGTAATGTGTCAATAAACTAGTCAACAGACGATCAGACAAGAATTGTGTCATAGTCATGGGGTTTTGTAAGACATATGTCCATTGCGTTTCTGCAGATAGCGGTTGTTCATATGTTTTGATTAGACCCAAACCTTCTAATTGATGACGACTGTTTTCAAATGTCTTTAAACCTAGGTTGGTCATGTTCATCAATTGTGTATGATTACGTAATTCGGTTGAATGTGGCGATGTTTGCCAGTACATGTATAGAACAAAGGCATCATGCCCAATAATTGGCAAATAAACTTGGGTTAATGCCGTAATTTGTTCTGTTGTTAAGTCAGCGGAGTGCTGTAAGTGATAACGTTGGTGTAAAGCAAAAGCAACCATGCTGACCTCCTCTTAATGTGTGGGTTATTGATTTGATATTGTTGTTAAAACGTGCGCAACCTGAGTGTAGGTTTCTGCGCGTGTGCCGCTATTATCAATGACAAAGTCAGCTAACGCAACTTTATCTTGAATGGGCATTTGTGCAGCAATTCTTTTTTGTGCATCCTCTTTTGAAAGATTGTTTCGGGCCATTAATCGGCTTAATTGGGTCTTTGTATCGATTGCAACCACCATAATACCATCAAAATGCATTTTCGGAGTTGTTTCCAATAACAAAGGAATGTCATATACGACTAAATTTGCCCCTGTTTCTGCAGACTTTGTCCCTAAATCTTCAATTCGTTGATAGATACGTGGATGCGTAATGCTATTCAATGTTTGTAATGCATCTTCGTCACCGAAAACACGTTTACCTAATGCAGGTCGTGATAAAATGTCATCGATAAAAATGTCATCACCGAATGCATGACGTAATTCCGCCAATAAGGCTACATCATTAGCTAGTAAATCATGTGCGACTTCATCTGCATCAATTACAGGAATGTTTTGTTCCTTTAGATAGGATACAACGGTTGATTTACCTGTTGCGATACCGCCTGTTAAGCCTAACTTATACATTATGGCTCCTTTTGAATTTGACACTTGGGACAGAATGTTGTTCCACGTTGCGCGACTTTAATTTTGACTAATTCGGTACCACAGCGTAAACAAGGTTCACCGTGACGTCCATAAACATCCAGTTCATTTTGGAATTCACCAGCTTCTCCGAAGGCGTCTGTAAAGCTGTGAACGGTTGTTCCATGGTGAGCAATTGAACGAGCCATTTCGTTAATAATATTAAGACGAAGTTCGGCTAGTTCCGTTGGTGTAACGTCATTAGTTTTAGTCAGCGGATGTATCATCGTTTGCCATAAAACTTCATCGGCATAGATGTTACCAATACCCGCAATTTTACTTTGATCTAATAAAAATGGCTTAATGGCGGTTCTTGATTTACCAAAAATGGTTACCATGTATTCTAAATCTAACGCCTCTTCGGTTGGCTCAGGACCAATCTTAGCTAATCCTGCTACAGACATCACATCTGTATCATTCACTAAAGCCATACGACCAAATTTACGAGTATCTCGATAGAATAAATCAATATCATCTGTTAACTTGAAAGTAACTAAATCATGCTTACCAGGTTCAGTTCCTGCAGGCATCGTATAGTACGCACCTTCCATTCTTAGATGAGAAACCAATGTTTTCTTACCAGATAATCTGAATAACAAGTACTTTCCACGACGCTCTACCACTTCAATCGTACGTCCTGCGATTTCTGCATCAAATTCTTCTGGTGTCATATTCGAGATGGTCTTATCCCATCGAACCTCGACTGATTCAATTGTTTGACCTTTAACTAGGCGGTTTAGTCCGCGACGGACCGTTTCCACTTCTGGAAGTTCCGGCATGATATGCTCCTTTCCTTGATATAACAGGGTTTCTGATACCTGTTTTCAATTCGTACTAACTTTCATACTAACTATTGTAAATAGTAGTTAATTGTAGATATCTATTACGTGAATAACCTGACATTTATCGCTTATTATATCACAGATTCTAAAGCCTTGAGGCGGTTGCTTATCGTCCAATTTTAAACAACAAAAAAGCACCTATCTAGTTAGTGTATTAACCATCTAGATGGGGGCTGAGTTATGCAAGTGGTTTTGATTTAAACAAAGCCAATATCCTAAAATTACTGAAGTATCGAAACTGTTTATCAGATGTTGTGAAAAATTGAGATATTGATTTATACTAGGAGACGATGTTTTATCTAACAGACATAAAGGAGGTTCTTATGATGGGACCAGAAATGAAATATGGACGTAAGTCCTTTTTTGATGGCGGATTGTTGTCTTTAATTTTTTGGACATTGCTAGGTGCATTTGTCACAATCATCTCGTTGGGTATTTTGTATCCTTGGGCACTATGTATGACATATGGTTGGAAAATTAATCATACTGTCATCGAAGGTCATCGGATGCAATTTAATGGGAGTGCCGTTGGTTTATTTGGACACTGGATTAAGTGGTTGCTATTAATGATCATTACTTTAGGTATTTATGGCTTCTGGGTTGGTATTAAGCTAGAAGATTGGAAAGCAAAACATACAACCTTTTTGAATTAAAGACAGAAACCCCATTCAAATTACATGAATGGGGCTTTTTTGTGATTATTTTTCTAATAAAAAAAGCCAACGATTTAATCGTTAGCTAGATAACTATTACTTATCAAATTTCTTTTTTACATCGTCTACTGCATCAGATGCGGCATCTTTTACGTCGCCAAAGGCATCCTTTGCTTTTCCAAGCAACCCTTCTGCTTTACCTTCTAGTTCAGTCTTAGTATCACCAGTTACTGCGCCGGAAACTTCCTTTACCTTACCAGTTGCTTGATCTTTTAGTCCATCTACTTTATCGTTCAAAGCCATAATACTTGTCCCCCCTGTTTGTGTAATACGTCGAGTGTATTCGGATATACCAATTAGGTACACCTACAGTTTAACGCTTATGAAAAAGAAGTGCAAGTATCAATAATATACAAAAAGAGACTAGCTGAAATGGTATTCAACTAGTCTCCTTTTAGTTATTTGTTGTAGCTACTACGAATTACTTGGCATCATACCAACTTGAACCCTCGTGTGAAGAGACCTTCAATGGGACACTTAATGCCATTGCAGAATCCATTACTTCAGGAATCAATTTGTGTAGTAATTCGACTTCGTCTTGTGGTGCTTCGAAAATCAATTCGTCATGCACTTGTAGTAACATTTTTGCTTGTAGACCTTGTTCATCAAGTGCCTTTTGGACATTCAACATCGCAATCTTAATGATATCCGCCGCTGATCCTTGAATTGGTGAATTCATCGCAGTACGTTCAGCGAAACTACGAATATTGAAATTCTTAGCTTTAATATCTGGTAAGTAACGACGACGATGAGCCAACGTTTCCACATATCCATTTTCCTGAGCAAATGTAATGATTTCATCCATCCAGCGCTTGATACCTGGATATTGTTCAAAGTACTTTTCAATCATATCTTTGGCTTCATAGCGTGATACGCCAATGTTTTTAGCTAGACCAAAGTCAGAAATCCCATAAACAATTCCAAAGTTAACGGCTTTTGCCTTACGACGCATGTCAGAATCAACTGGTTGATCTTCCTTCAAACCGAAGACACGACGAGCAGTATCTGCGTGAATGTCTTCACCACTCTTAAAGGCGGCTTGCATGTTTTCATCACCAGTAATGGCCGCCAGCACACGCAATTCAATTTGAGAGTAGTCAAAGGTCATAATGACCCAATCTTCATGACTAGCCGTAAAGGCTTGACGGATTTGGCGACCTTCTTCTACACGAACAGGAATGTTTTGCAGATTAGGATCATTTGAAGCCAAACGTCCTGTCTGTGTTAGGGCTTGTTCGTAGTGCGTATGAACCTTTGAATCAGATCCATGAATCACGCGTAACAATCCATCAATGTACGTTGACTTAATCTTCGCAATTTGACGGTACGCTAAAATTGACGCAACAATTGGGACATCACCCATTTGTTCAAGTACTTCTACACTTGTTGAATAACCCGTTTTGGTTTTCTTAAGTGGTGTGTAACCCATTTCTTCAAACAATACGACACCTAATTGCTTTGGTGATTGTACATTGAATTCATGACCAGCTTGTGCGTAAATTGTTTGTTCTAATTCAGCTAAACGTTCGACTAACTTGCTACCCATTTCAAGAAGTAAATTACTATCGACCTTAATTCCTGTCATTTCCATCTTGGCTAATACAGTTGTTAATGGTAATTCCATTTCTTGATATAGATCGAATTGTTCGCGTGATTTTAGATCTTCCGCTAGCTTCTCAGGTACAAATCCTAACACATGGGCTTTTTGTGCCAAATGATTAAAGAAGATATCATCATCTAATGGAATTTCAAACTTAGCACCAGTTCCATATACTTCCGCATCAGGTTGTAGGCCATAGTAATCATGTTGTTGTGCAAGTAACCCAAGGTCACTTGAATTATCATTTGTGTCTGTCAAATATGACATCAATTGTAAGTCATATTGTAATCCAGCTAATGGTAACCCTACGCGATTCAAGGTAATCATTGTCGCTTTAGCGTTAAAGACATTCTTGTGAATATGCTCATTCCCTAATACAGCTTGTGCTTCTGGTGATTCAATTAGCAAATTAATATCACGAGTAACAAAGTAACCTTGATCATCATTTCCTAGCACAATTCCAACTGGCGCAGCAGTGTGATAGTTAGCGTCATCTAATTCAACAAAAACACTAATTGTCTGGGTTAGTTTCTTTAAATCTGCCAGGTTGTCATGTGTTAATTCTGTATAAGCAATCTTTTGCGTACTAGGTGTTTGTCCGTCTGCTTGATTCCCAACGTATCCTTGACTAGCTAACTTGGCTAATTGTTGTTTGAAATCTAGTTGTTCATAGAATGGCACAATGTTTACGTAATCAGGTCCGCGATATGCCAAATCTTCTAGTGCATAATCCACGGGCGCATCTGTCAAAATTGTTGCTAGCTCGCGAGACAAAAAGGCATCGGCCTCTCCAGCAATCAACTTCTCTTTTTGCTTTGAAGGCTTTAATTCATCTAAGCGTTCGTACATTTCAGGAATCGTATTAAATTGTTTCATTAATTTGATTGCTGTCTTAGGACCGATTCCGGCGATACCAGGATAATTGTCGGAAGTATCCCCTTGTAGTCCCTTAAGTTCAATAATTTGGGCAGCTGTTAAACCATCAAATGTTTCCGCGATTAGTGCAGGATCATACTTTTCAATTTCAGTAATTCCCTTTTTAGTCACCCAAACAGTACAGTTATCAGTTACTAACTGCGTTAAATCTCGGTCCCCCGTCACAATCGTGACATGGTAACCCGCGGCCTCTCCCATACGAGCAGTTGTTCCGATAATATCGTCGGCTTCGTAATTAGCCAATTCATAGCTTTTGATACCATGTAATTCAACTAATTCACGAAGATATGGGAATTGTTCACTTAATTCAGTAGGCGTTGAATCACGTGTACCTTTGTATGATTCAAGCTTTTCAGTACGGAAAGTCGTCTTTCCTTTGTCCCACGCAACTAAAGCTAAATCTGGTTGGAATGGATCAACAATTCCGTCTAGTAAGTTATTGAATCCGACCAAAGCGTTTGTGTGTAGCCCTGTATGGCTGACAAATCGTTCAACTTGATTAATCAACGCAAAATATGCGCGGAATGCGAGTGAATTTCCATCAATTAATAATAAGGTTGGTTTAGCCATAATACACTCTTTCTTGATGTTAACATCAGTTTTATTAGGTACTTCCATCATAACAGAAAACCCGACTCGCTTAACGAAAAAAGACCATTTGCATTAACACAATCCCATCTATTTCCTGATTTTCATAAAAAGGTATAAAAAAACCACTGAAGGTTGAATACTTCAGTGGTTAGGTCACGAGAATATCTCGTTTACTTAATTTAGATGATTTTAATCGCGACTTGAGAACAAACGAATCAAGTAGATGAATAGGTTAATGAAATCCATGTACAATGACAAAGCACCAGAAACGGCTAATCCTTGTGTTGTACGTGCATCAACATTACCATATTCATAATACATCTTCTTCAACATGTTCATGTCGTAAGCTGTGTATAACGCGAATACGACAACACCAATTACTGATACCAAAAGGTACATTGTTTGGTTAAAGAAGAACAAGTTAATGATGTTCGCAATAATCAAAGCAATAACTGCTCCGAACAAAATGCTTCCCCATGATGCCATTGACTTCTTTGTTAAGAAACCATAAGCAGCCATTCCAGCAAACAAGAATACTGTTGTCAAGAATGCAAAAATGATTGTTGGCATTTCCACAGTCATTCCGATAACGGCAAATGTCGCACCATTCAATACGGCAAATCCCATCAACATTCCAAAGGCGGCACCTGGATTAGTCATAACTTTACGACTAAACAAGAACACAAACCCAACCATGATAGCTAGCATTACCAATGATGATGCTGGACTACTAAAGATTGTTGCGATTTGACGTGGGAAAACAGTCACACCAATGTAGGCTGTCACAAAAGTAACTAACAACGCTAATCCCATGTATGTGTATACCTTACGGAAGAAGGCATTTAGACCCGCACTGTCTTGATTAACAACGCGTGGGTTTTCATAATTATCCATATATTATTCCTCACTTCTATTCAAATTCTTGCTAATAGTATAGCAAGTGAAACTTAGTTAAAACACAAATTTAACTATTGTAAATTATTTTGTGTGTTAGCTAGTAACTTTTCAAACGCAAATTCAGTGTTTTGCAAGTCCCCCGCTCCCATGAAGACAAAGACACCATCTTCGTGCTTCAACAATGGAGAAACATGTTCTGGAGATACGATACCACGGAACTTACTAATCTTGTCACCTAAGTCTTGAGATTGAATATCTCCGCGTTCTTCACGTGCAGAGGCAAAAATTTCTGTTAGGTAAACATCATCTGATAAGTCTAGTGTTTCCGCAAATTCACTTTGGTATGCAATTGTGCGACTGAATGTGTGTGGTTGGAAGACTGACACAATCTTACGATCAGGATACTTTTGACGAGCAGCGTCAATTGTTGCTTTGATTTCTGATGGGTGGTGTGCGTAATCATCAATGACGGTTACGGGGCCAATTTGCTTTTCCGTAAAGCGGCGCTTAACACCCTTAAAAGACGCTAATTCTTGCTTAACTAATTCAGGATCCATCTTTTCAAAATGACCCACGGCGACCACTGCCAATGAGTTCAACACACCGTGTTGTCCAAACAATGGCACTTCGTAACTACCTAAGAATTCACCACGGTAGTATGCATCAAATGATGACCCAGTTGTTGAACGACGAATGTTTGTCGCATAGAAGTCATCTGTTTCTGGGTTTGTTCCATAGAAATACATTGGTGTATCAATGGCTAGTTCACGCAAATGTGGATCGTCTCCCCAAGCAAAAATAGCCTTCTTAACATGATTTCCAAAATCAGTGAATGCCGCACGAACATCTTCAATTCCTGAGAAGTAGTCAGGGTGATCAAAGTCAATGTTTGTCATAATGGCATAGTCTGGGCGGTAGTCTTCAAAGTGACGACGGTATTCATCTGCTTCAAAAGCAAAGAAACGTGCATCTGGAACACCACGACCACTTCCATCACCAATCAAGTATGATGTCGGAGCGATTCCTGACAGTACGTGGGCCAATAATCCAGTTGTTGATGTCTTACCGTGTGCTCCGGCTACTCCAATTGAAGTGCATTGTGCAATCAATGATTGTACAACTTCAGGGTATGTCATCAAAGTAATGTCATCACCTAGTGCCAGCGCAGCCGCAACTTCAATATGGTCATCTTCAAACGCGTTTCCACGAATAACAGTCATCCCAGCTTCAATGTTAGCAGGATTAAATGACTTAATAGCAATGCCCGCCTCTTCTAATGGCTTTTGTGTAAATGTGTATTCATCGATGTCTGAACCTGATACTTGGTATCCTTGATCATGCAAGATACGAGCAAGTGAGCTCATTCCTGATCCTTTAATCCCAATAAAATAGTACATTGTTTCTTTGTTCATGATTTTTCTCCACTATTTATAATTCGTGATGCGTGTAATGTCTATTTTAGCAAAAAAAGAGCGTAATGATTACCCTTTAATAAACATTTAAAAGCTGTTCCGTACAAAAAAAGACTAGTTACCTAGTCTTTTTCTTATTTACCAAAATATCCTGTTTGTTCAGCCGAAAATTCTTCATTAAAGATAGAATCCAGGTTCAATCCCAAACCTGTCATAGGCTTGGCTTTAGGTGTTTCTTCAACCTTTTTCTCTTCTACCTTTGGTGTTGCTTCCGGCATGCTTGTTGAAACAGCTTTTGGTTCCTCATGATGAGTTGGCGTCATGACAATTGGTTCAACCACGGGTTGTTCCATCATGTCTTGATGCATATCTTCTGCTTCAGTAACAGACATTTCTGTATCCAAAACTTCAGCCTCATCAAGTGGCGCATTAAGTTCAACAATTGTTGGTGTCTTAAATGGCGTTGCCATTTGCTTTGGTACTAATACTTCTACAATGACAGGTTCGGACATTACTACCGGCGCTTCTTCAATGATTTCTTCATCATCCGCAAATACTAGGTATTCACGCTTTGCCTTCATAATTTCCGCAACTTGTCGATCGTAGTTCCCCATTAGTCGCTGAAAGTAGACAATTGGTCGTTGTTCAGCCATACGCTTTCTCCCTATCTGCTTAGTCAAAAATTGCTTGGGCTTCATCTGATTCACGATCAAATGGTGTCCCGATTGGTGCAAAATTATCTGGTAAAATCATTGCACCTGGTTGTTGTGGTGCATTCGGCAATCCAAGTTCTCGTCCTGAAACGATCATCCCATTAGATGCTTCTCCACGAAGTTCCCCAGGCCAAATAATAAGACCAGAAGGCATCATGGCTCCCACTTTTGCAACAACAACAGTAATTCCGGCCTTCATGTTTGGTGAACCAGATACGATTTGTACATGTTCATCATTACCAACAAGTGTGTCCGTAATTTGCAAATGATCAGAATCAGGATGTGTTGTAACGCTATCTACATACCCAACAACAAACTTTGGATCTGTATCAGCCACTAATTCATCTGAAAAATCATTTGCTTGAATCAATGTGTTTAATGTTTCAACTTGGCTTGCTGACAAATGAACTTGTCCGGCACCTGCTAAGTCTTGTAAATGTTCTGTAGCGTTTAAGATATTGAATCCAACGACTTGGTTTTGGGCATCAATCAAACGAACGACGTCACCGTGTTGTTCAGCGGTAACAGAACCATTTGCTTGTGCTGTCAATAGCATCAAGACATTCCCCATACCAGCTTGGTTATAAGTTGCAATCAACATATGTGTCTCCTTGTGTATCTTTACTTATATCTAGAATAACATAAAAGCGCGTTGTTAGTTGGTATATAGCTATTTTTTCTATAAACTTCCTGATAAATTAATCATTATTTTTCAAGATGCAATCAAAACCACTCTTTTTTCCTATTCTAAATCAACTTATACGATCAAAATAAACCCCTGCCAAGATTCTTCAATCTACACAGAGGTTTATATTGTGATTAATTTTGTTCTAGTTCATGTCCGTCTAAAATAGCACGAATTTGTGCTTCAATCATCCCAATTCCAACTAGGTTTGCACCACCATCAGGCAAAATGATGTTGGCATAGCGCTTAGTTGGTTCAACGAATTGGTGATACATAGGCTTAACTGTTTCTAGGTACTGTGCAACCACTGATTCAGTAGAACGTCCACGTTCCACGAAGTCACGTTGCATACGACGAATGAAACGAAGATCATCATCAGTATCCACATAGATCTTAATGTCCAACAAGTCACGGACAGCAGGTTCAACGAATAACAGCACACCTTCCACGATGATAACATCTGTTGGTTCTACAGTTACCGTTTCAGCAGCACGGTTATAGTCCTTGTAATCGTAAGTTGGTTGTTCAATTGCATTACCCGCCAACAATTGTTCCAAGTGTTCTGACAACAATGCTGTGTCAAAAGAATCAGGATGGTCATAATTCACAGCCTTACGTTCATCCATTGTCATGTGTGATTGGTCGTTATAGTAAGCATCTTGCGGAATCATGGTAACTGATTCACCAGCAAGCTTTTCAAAAATTTTGTTACTTACAGTTGTCTTTCCTGATCCTGAACCACCGGTTACTCCAATCAATACGGGACGCTTCTTAGTCATGTTTTTGCCTCTTTTGCTTAAAATTTTAGGTTTAGTTTATATATAAAAGAATGATTATTCATTCTTTTGTTTTAATGTTGGTAATGTGACCGTTATTTTGGTCCCAACCCCGACTTGACTCGTTAAATCAACAGTTCCAAAACGATTTTTAACGATATCAGAGACAATGGATAGTCCTAACCCCGTCCCTGGAATCGTTTGGTTACGCGATTCATCAACACGATAAAAGCGTTCCCAGATACGAGTTTGTTGGTCACTAGGAATACCGATTCCTGTATCAGTGACACGTAACATCAACAAGTCTGTTTCTTGGGTAGCTGATATGTTGACGTCCCCGCCTTGTCGATTATATTTTACCGCATTTACCACTAAATTGAGTAAAATTCGACGTAAATCTTGTTCATCTTGCCAAACAAGAACGTCATCTGCAACATTATTATGACAAGTGACTTGATAATCTTCTGATAATTTTGACTGTTGCATCAAAACATCATCAACCAAGTCTTTTAGATAAATGGCATGCCCTTCAATCGTATTTTTTGGAATTCGAGATAGTGTCAAAATATCTTCTGCTAAGGTAATTAATCGGTTCACTTCGCCCTGCATAATTTCTAGGAATTGTGTTGTGATTTCTGGATCATCCTTAGCTCCAGCTAATAACGTTTCCGTGAAGCCTGATAATGCTGTTAAGGGCGTTCGTAGTTCATGGGACGCGTTAACTAAAAAGTCAGCCTGCATTTCTTGCATCTGTGTTAATTCCGTTACATCATACAACAGAATTAACACATTTTGTTCACGTGGATTCGTTTGGTAATGCACGACTGAAACGTCTAATAAGTGATCATCAATGGCGATACGCTCACGAGAATCGGTTTCTGTAGTTAGTGACTGATTCACCAGCGTAACTAATTTATGCACTTTAAAAACATTGTTAAAAGGTTGTCCAACTGCTCTTCTACGTTCTAGATGAAGTAATTGATAGGCAAGACTATTAATTTCAACGATTTGCTTTTGGTCATTAATTCGCAACACACCTAAGGGCATATTATTCACTAATGCAGCTAATTTTTGTGATTGTTGGTGTAACATGGCAAGACGTTGCTGATTACTTTGTTGCACCGCATTCAACGCATTGGCTAACGGTGCAAATTCTTCTTCTGGGCGTAATAAAATTTGACCCATAGAGAATTGATTGGTTTGCATCGCTTGTAGTTTTTGAATAAACACATTCAAATGTTGTGAACGTTGATAACGTAACCACGCATTCCACATTAAAAACAAGGTGCTAATAATCAGACCAGATAACACGAGGTAACCCCAATCAAAGTGGAAGTTTCTGTTATATAGTCCATACACATAGCCCATCATCAGACTTAGAAAGATAAAGACAACAAAGGCGCTAATAAAATGATAGATACTTTTTTTCATCAGTATCCCCCTACTTTGTTACATGAGGTAAATCAAAGCGATATCCCATACCACGAACTGTTCTTAAGTATTCTGGTTGCTTGGGATTGTCTTCAATTTTATCGCGTAAATGTGACATGTGCATATCAACCATACGGGTATCTGATCCAGCTGCGTCATATCCCCAGACACCATGTAAAATTGTTTCTCGTTCCAGGACACGACCAACATTGGCTGTTAAATAGACCAGTAATTCATACTCTTTAGGTGTTAATTTAACATGTTCACCATGCTTGGTTGCTGATCGATGATCATAATTGATGGCTAATGAACCAAATGCTTGCGTGTTGTCAGTTGTGCCTTGTTGTTCTTGACTTACATCAAAACGACGCATAACAGCTTTAATACGCGCAAGTAGTTCACGTGGACTAAACGGTTTCGTAACATAGTCGTCTGCGCCCATTTCAAGCCCAACGATTTTGTCGACTTCTGCGTCTAAGGCCGTAATTAATATCACTGGTAATGTTAGTTTCTCAGCGCGAATTTCACGTAGCAATTCAATACCACTTTTATATGGCAACATGACGTCTAACAAGACTAGGTCAATTTGTTCAGTTTTAATAGTTTCTACTAGATTTCGACCATCATTAGCGGTAATTACTGTATAACCGGCCTGCTCTAGATTATAGGTTGCGAGTGTTACCAATGCTGGTTCATCATCAACAACTAATACTTTTGTCATGGTATCTCTCCCACACGTTTCGATTACTGACAATTTTACCATGAAAAGACACGGGAACACCAAAAAAACCACTCAGATGAGTGGTTTTTAAAGTTTATTATTAAACTAATCCTAACTTTTCTTCACGATGACGACAGTAAAGACGAATCACCGCAAATCCAGCTAGTAACATGATTCCGATAATCAATAGAATCCATGATCCCAATGCACTAATTGCATATCCAAATGTAATTGTAATTACTGGAACAAACAAATCAGTCGCAAAGAATGAAATCCCAAAGACACGACCTAAGTATTCAGGTGCACTGTCTTCTTGACGCACGGTATTAATCTTAATAACGAATGATGCACGCATTAGTCCGTTCACGATAATCACAATTACCAATGCCCACAATGTATTAACAAACGCCGCTAGAATGAACACGACACCTAGTAGGTAAAAGTCCCAGTATAATGTCTTAATCTTGTTCCAAGTTGGCTTATGCGCCAAGAATAGACCGGCAACGATTCCAGAAACCGCTGCAACCGTCAACGCTGATGAGTAATTCGTTGCCGAACCGCCATAAACACGTTGAATCAAGAATGGCATCGAAATAATGAATCCTTCGAAACAGAAATTCCCCCAAACTGTCAACAACATTGATTCGAATAGCTTGGGCTTACGTGCCACATAACGATAACCATCGATCAAACTTTCAATAAATGGTTCTGGTTCCTTATCTGGCTTTTCTTCAGGAACTGATTTGATGGCCATGTTAATCAATGCTGTCAAAACAACCATGATACCGTACAAAATCATAAAGCTTTGCAAGTTAATCCATTCCAAATGCAACAAGATTCCACCTACCAATGGCCCAACCGCTTGTCCAGCAGAGAACGCTGCACTAACGAAAGCATTGAAACGAGGAATTGAACGACTCTTGATAACATCTGGTAACACCGCACGTCCAGCTGGATATGCATATGAGATATCTACGTTCATGATAAATGTTAGCGCGAATAAGATGACTAATTGCGGCGAATCCGGATTTAGGAACATAGACAAGATTAATAGTCCAATTCCTCCGAATAAGTCGGCCGCAACTAAGACTTTCTTTCGATCAAAACGATCCAATACGGCTCCAACATACATGTCATTGGCTAGATACACAATAAACCCAAAAGCGGTTAGCCAACCAAGTAAGCGAGCATCACCATAAGTAGATACAATGAACCAATTTAGTCCAAAACGATATACTCCTTCTCCAAAAACGGAAAAGAAATTAGAAAGTAGCACGGGCCAACTAAAGTCCGCTAATTTCTCTTGTCTTTCTTCTGCATTCATAAATAAAGTCCTTCCTTAATGCAATTCTATCGGTATAATTTATCCGATAATCTGATTAGAGTCTTGAATTATGGAAGCGAGTGGAGCCGAAGTCTGGCCAACTACAATCTATAAATTGTTTTTTTACGTACATTCTTAGGCTCCTTTCTCGTATTATTGACGCCTAATAAAAAGGACCAGCTCTGAGGCTGGTTCTTCTTATTTATTATTTATTATTCTATCTTAGTCCAAGAAATCACGCAATTGCTTTGAACGTGATGGATGGCGTAGCTTACGAAGTGCCTTCGCTTCAATTTGACGGATACGTTCACGTGTCACGCCAAATTCCTTACCCACTTCTTCCAAAGTACGCGTACGTCCGTCATCAAGACCGAAACGCAAACGCAATACTTGTTCTTCACGTGGTGTAAGTGTATCCAATACAGATTCAAGTTGTACCTTCAACATTTCGTATGCAGCAGAATCAGCTGGTGAGATAGCTTCATTGTCTTCAATAAAGTCTCCCAAATGTGAATCATCCTCTTCACCAATTGGTGTTTCCAATGAAACTGGTTCTTGTGCAATCTTCAAGATGTCACGAACCTTTTCTGTTGGGATGTCCATTTCGGCCCCAATTTCTTCAGGTGTTGGTTCACGTCCCAAGTCTTGTAGCAAGTTACGTTGGATACGGATCAACTTGTTGATTGTTTCAACCATATGAACAGGGATACGAATTGTACGCGCTTGGTCAGCAATCGCACGAGTAATCGCTTGACGAATCCACCAAGTGGCGTAAGTTGAGAACTTGAATCCCTTACGGTAATCAAACTTTTCAACGGCCTTCATCAATCCCATGTTACCTTCTTGAATCAAGTCCAAGAATTGCATTCCACGTCCAACATAACGCTTGGCAATTGAGACAACCAAACGCAAGTTGGCTTCGGCAAGTTCTTGCTTAGCAAGTTCGTCACCATCTTCGATACGTTCAGCCAAGTGAACTTCTTGTTCCCCTGTCAAAAGAGAAACACGACCAATTTCCTTCAAGTACATACGTACTGGGTCATTAATCTTCATACCAGTTGGGGCGTCCGCTGCTTGCTTCAATTCCTTCGCAGACAATGCTGTCTTACGGTTCTTCAAAGCACGTTCAGTTGGTTCACCCTTTTCGTCAACGATTGAAATCCCTGATGATTCAATTTCAGCATAGACTTCTTCAATTTGTGTTTCGTCTAGCTTCAATGGATTTAGCAAAGTTGTTTCCAATAGATCTTCGCGGATTTCTTTATCTTTCTTGAATTCCTTAATAATCTTCTTAACGGCCTTGTCTAAGTCCGCTTGTGAGAAGTTCTCAACGTTTTTTGCTTTTTCTTCTGTCATGAAAGATCTCCTACATTTTTTTGGCTAGCTGTTGTTCACGAAGTGCCGTAATCAATTCCACACTTAATTGTGCTTCTAAAGCCTGATCATGACGTGCATGAGCATCAGCTAATTGTTGTTTGATGTTGGTAATACGTTGAGCCAAAGGCTCATTAGTCATGATGACTTGCATATATGCAGTCACATGACTTTTATCTTGAAACAGATCATCTGGTATTGCACTAAACGTGGCCAAGATTTGATTTAAATCTGGCTTTTGCACAAAGTCCATTAATACCTGGATATCAATGGCTTCAGTTGCGTGTCCTTGTGCACGGAATGCCGTTGTTAATTGGTATAAGGTCTCATACGAAACGTCCGCAAAACTAAAACGAGTATCTTGCGTTACCATTAACCAGACATCTGGATCTCGTAACATCCACGCTAACAGCATCTGTTCGGCTTTCTGCGTAGGCGTTTCTTTTTTATGTTCCACCAAGGGTTGCCAGTTGGCTTCGGGATTACCAAAATCCTCATCCTCTTCTGGTGGTTCAATAAAAGCGCCCTCATCGACACGTTTTCGCAATAAGAACGGACGCATCTGTTCTTGCAAGGCTTCAATACTAATATTGAATTCTTGCGATAGTTTATTCATATACGTGTCTTGGACAACCTTTGAATCAATACGAGCCAAAAGGTTCAACACATCACTAATATAAGCAAACACATCGTTCTGATTGGTCAAATTACGCTCATGTCGCAGATAACGCATATTAAATGAAACCGGATCTTCTGTGTGATGTGTCATAAGGTCCATGAATGCTGCTGCATCATGAGAACGCAAATATTCATCAGGATCTTGGTTATCTGGAATATGCGCAACGCTTACTTGCATACTACCTTTTTGACTTAACAAGTCTAATGCACGTTTAGTTGCTTTTTGTCCAGCTGCGTCAGCATCATAGGCAATCGTAATCTGATTGGCCATACGGTCTAAGCGCTGTACTTGTTCAACTGTTAGTGAGGTTCCCATTGAGGCAACCCCATTTCGAACGCCAGCTTGAAATGCCGCAATCACATCCATGAATCCTTCAAACATGATGACATGTTTACTTTGTTTAATATCGTTTTGGGCTAAATCAAGATTGAATAGCTCGCGTGATTTATTAAACAATGGACTTTCAGGACTGTTGATATACTTTGGTTGGTCATCATCTTGCGTTAAGCGACGTCCAGAAAAAGCAATCGGGTGGCCTGATTGGTCACGGATGGTAAATAAAATCCGATCATTAAATCGGTCATGCAATGAACCATCATCCCATTCGACAAATAATTCTGATGCACGTAACAATTGATAGTCAATGCCCTTCCCTTGGAAATATTCCAATAAGACATCATTCTTTGGTGCATAACCAAGCATGAATGCATCAATTGTTTGATCATCAAGCCCACGATTTTGAAGATACGTCAGCGCATCTTCACCACTCGCTGTATTAATCAACAAATGATGATAGAGCTTTGTTGCATCTGCATACAATTCACGTAGGGCTTTGATTTGTGGATCAACTGTTTCAGTCTTTCCATCAGACAGATAACTCGTATCAAGCGTTACGTCTGCTAACGGAGCCACCTTGGCTACCGCCTGTGGGAAAGAAAGGTTTTCTAATTCCATTAAGAAACTAAATGCATTTCCCCCACGACCACATGAAAAACAATGAAAAATTTGTTTCTCTTCGTTTACCGAAAAAGAAGGTGTTCGTTCCTCATGAAACGGACAATTTCCAAACAAATTCCGTCCTTGTTTTTTAAGTTGAACATATGGAGAAATCACATCAACAATATTAACGCGTTCCCGAATTTCCGTGACAACGTTTTCTGGAATTCGTCCTGCCATTGCGCTACCTCCTTGCTCTTTTCAGTCCTTACTATTATACGCTCTAAAACCCGTTTTGAAAAGAGCATAAAAAAAGACCGCCGTGTTTCCACAGCGATCTTTTTAGTGTTTTTATTAGGCAATCTTACGACGCGCAACCATAAACACACACCATGAGATAACAATCAATGTTGCCAAGAAGATAACACCTTCTTGCGCACCGACGACAACCCCATTTACCGCGTCATTTTCAACGGCACTGGCCAAAATTTGGGCCACAATCGCAGTTGCACTAGCAGCCACGAATTGTAGCAATGTGTTAACAATACTATTTCCGTCACCCTTCAATTCTTCAGGAAGACTTCCTAGTGTCGTAGTCATCAAGTTACTGTATGACAATCCAATTCCGACCATCATCAACATTTGAGCGAACATCAATACCCAGAAGTTCATGCTTTGGAAGAACACTGCCATTAATACTGTGGCAATCGTAGCGATTGTTAATCCAACGGTAATTGGTCCCTTTGCCCCAATGCGGTCAAGTAAACGACCTGAAACTGGCGCTAATATTGTTCCGATCACAGCAGCTGGGAACATGAATAGTCCTGCTTGCGTTGATGTTGCATTCATCGCCATTTGCAAGTAGTTAGGTAAGATAAATGATAGGCCTAAGAACATTGCTTGGTAAACCAACAATGAGTACATCAACATGTCAAATTGACGGAACTTAAAAATCGCCAAGTTCAACAACATACGCTTACGGTTAGCAAAATAGAATCCAACCAAAGATACCAAACTAATCATTAGCCATGTAGCTGACATTTGTTCAACTGCTAGCAACAACATTGATAATCCAAGTGCTAATGTTAAGAAGGCAACAAAATTAAACTTCTCATCGCGCTTAACCGTTTCTGCTGGGATACTCTTCAAACCAATAAACAAAGAAACCATAACGATAATGATCAAGAACCAGAAGATACTACGCCATCCTAATGTACTTAGTAAGATACCTCCGTACGTAGGACCAATCGCTGGTGCAATTGATGTTGTCATCGTTCCGATTCCCATCATAACACCACGCTTTTGCAATGGTGCCTTTGTCAAAATAATATGGAACATCAATGGAATTGAGATTCCAGTTCCCACACCCTGTAACATACGTCCTGTCAACAAGACTGTCATATCAGGTGAAAAGGCATTCATCGTTAGTCCAATTAAGAACATACCTTCCGCAAACAAGAATAGGTTACGAACAGAAAAGTTTCGAATTAAGTAAGCTGAAATTGGTACAACAATCGCGATGGCTAGTAGATATCCTGTTGTTACCCATTGGATACCACTTGCGTCTGTATTAAATTCTTGCATCAAATGGGGAAATGTTACGTTCATTGCGGTTTCAATTAAGACACCACCAAAACTCATTAACCCAGCTGCAATCACAGCCCCTAATACATTCCACTCTTTTTTATTCATCTTCTACATTTCCTTTCTAGATTATTTAAGATATTTACCATAAAAAAAGGACGCTACACCAGTGTGGTGTAGTGTCCCGCCTTTTGGTTCGGCATGTTTTACACATACTATCTGTACAAATCAATGTATCTAGATTATCAAAATATAAAATTCATGTCAACTGCTTATCTTAAGTACGCAATCGCATCATCTAATGTTTCCACCGGTACAATGGTCATATCAGGTGCATATTCCGCCGCAGTCTCTTTTGCAATTTCATAGTTCGTTTGTGTATTGCCTGTTTCTTTTTGGTATTTCTTATCTTGCTTCACATATGGGGCGAAGAAGATTGTTGCACCAGCATCACGCGCTGCAATAATTTTCTTATCCATCCCACCAATTTCACCGACATTACCATCAGGATCAATAGTACCTGTTCCAGCAATCACACGACCACGTGCGAGGTCAGCCCCCGTAATGGCATCATACATTTCTAGCGTTAACATCAGACCACCAGATGGGCCACCAACAGCCCCTAAGTCCGCTGTAATTTCAGGTTGCCCTTTGATTTCAGTATCTTCTGTTAACGTAATTCCAATCCCAGCAAGTTCACCCTTCGTACCTAAACGAATCGTTTTGCGCTTAGCAGTCTCTGCTTTACCATTATGTTCAAACCCAATGGTTAAGGCGTCGCCAATGCCTTTAGAGCGAATGTAGTCTTGGAATTCTTGCGTGCTAGTAAACGTCTTTCCATCAACACTTGTAATCGTGTCACCTGGTGATAAGACATCTAAGAATTCTGAATCAGCTTGGACATTTAATACGTAGATACCGTTAAAGACACGAGTATAGTCAATATCTGCACGTTCGTATGCATTCACCTTCGCTTGGTTGATCGATGACGCCATAAACAACGCATTTAGTGCTTGGTCCTGTTGCATCGTTGAACCGCCTAAAGCATCAGCTTCCGAGATAATTGTCTTGTGCGGGTTAAACCATGCATCTACAATTCCCCACACATTAACTTGGCGAATACCAACAGATGTTAACAAGTATTCCCCACTTACGTCTGGATTTTTATTGGCAATTTCCACGTGCTCTGTCAGATTTTGTGCAGAACCTGGCTCTTCTGAATAAAACGGTAAAGGCATCACAACACTGATCAATAATGTAATCAAGGTGATAAAAAGTAGTTTCAGCGCATTTCTTTGAAAAAAGTTTTTAATTCTTTGCATGGCTTAACCTAATTTCTGACGTAAAGCATCAGCAATATTAACGGGCAAGAAGTCAGTGACATTCCCACCTGCCTTTGCCACTTCCTTAATCAAACTACTAGAGAGCATTTGATTTTGCGGGCTTGTCATCAAGAATACCGTTTCAATTCCCGTTAATTGCTTGTTCATTTCACTGATGTTCCGTTCGTACAAAAAGTCTTGTTCATTACGGACACCACGAATCAAAACGTTTGTGTTCATCTTAGCTGCAAAATTAGCTGTTAATCCATCCATCAAAACGACAGATGTATTGTTTAAATCTTGGGTGGCTTGTTCAATCATTGCGAGTTTTTCATTATCTGTGAATAATGCGCGCTTGTTCGTATTCACACCTACACCGATCACAACCTCATCAAACAATTTAGCCGCACGTGTCACAATATCCAAATGTCCATTTGTAAAAGGATCAAAGCTCCCAGGAAACAATGCACGTGTCATAATTAAGCCTCACTTTGGTAAATAGTAATCACTGTAATGCCATAGTCTTTTTGCTTGATTTGTGTAAATCCAGATAATGTATCTGGCAAATCAGCAACTTGATCAGTTTCTGCCACAATAATAGCGTCTTCCGTAATCAATCCATATTCAGCCAACTTGGCAACATCATCAGCAATTGTTTGTTTCGCATATGGCGGATCAAAATATAGTAAGTCAAAGGGCTCTCCACCGCTCAAACGTTCAATCGCAAGGTCGGCACGACTTTTAATCACGGTAAATTGATCCGCTGCTTTTGTAACTTCAATGTTTTCTTTAATGGTTTTAATCGCATCAAATTGACGATCTACCAAGACTGCATGGTCAATTCCACGAGATACACCTTCAATTGATAACCCACCAGATCCAGCATAAAGATCTAGTGAACGCCCACCATCAAAATAAGGGCCAATCATATTAAAGATTGATTCCTTTACTTTGTCCGTTGTAGGTCGTGTTTTTGTACCTGGAACGGCCTTTAAACGACGACCTCCAAATGTACCACTTACAATTCGCATTATAATTCCTCGTCTTCTGATGGTTCTAGCGCTAATTCTTCGTCCGCAACAACTGTAAAGTCGATGAGTTCACGTTCACCACCGACCGTTGTGTCGACATTAGGCCATTCTGATTCTACAACACGATCCACAAATCCCAATCGTTCAATCAACGCTTTTTTCGTTGCGATATCTTTTTCATCCATATAGATGGTCGCATAATTCATCTTTTCTGAAATGTAATTAACAATTCCAAAACGACGTAATTGACGGGCTTGACGTACATTTTTCAAATATACAATCAATGCGCGTCGTTCTGTTTTTTCAAACGGCATGTTTACTCTCCTCGTTGATACGCTTCTTGACGCAACTTACCAATAATATTGAAGGCAAGCCCAAATGTAATCCCCCATGATAGCAATGATGATCCACCATATGAGATTAAGGGGAACGTCACCCCTGTAATTGGTAATAGACCTGTTACACCACCCAAATTAATGAAGATTTGAATGATCAAGTACGCCGAAATACCAAATAAAATTAAACGATATTGCATATTGTGCGTGTTAATGGCGTACCACATAAAACGTAAAACAATGGCTCCCATAAATAGCAATAATGCAATCACAGTGACAGCACCTAATTCTTCCCCAATAATGGCCAAGATAAAGTCGGTATTTGGTTCAGGCAACAAACCTAATTTTTGAATACTGTTTCCCAATCCACGTCCAAAGAATCCACCATTACTTAACGCATAATATGAATTAATCAATTGGTGTCCTGCCCCATCACCGACTGACCATGGGTCAATGTATGCTTCAAATCGATCAAGTTGATAGGTCATAAACCCAATTTTTTCGAAAAACGGCACCACATAGGGAATAAAGACAAGAACCGCAATAATCAACACAACGACTGTAATCAGGTAAAAGATACTAACTCCAGCTGTAAATGACATGGCAAGTAAAATCAGCCCCAAAATAACAACTCCACCCATGTCAGGCATCATCATTGTTAGGACAATTCCTAATCCTGGGAATAGCAGATTTTGAATACGCCATAGACGCCAAATCAAATCACCTTGCTCTGGCTTATAATTACGTAACGTCTTTGAGAAACGCCAAGCACACCACAAAATTAGAGCTGTTTTAAAGTATTCAACTGGCTGAAATCCGAATCCAGCGAAGTATAGCCAACCTTTGGCCCCACTTGTAACTGGACCAAACAACAATGTAAATAATAGAATACCCACTAACAATATCGTAACGCCATTCACGCAAATCCGATAGAAATTGGATTCCCAACTTATCGGCAGCAAATAGATAAACAATAATGTCACTACAGCCAGAATCCCAAAAATCGCTTGTTTAACGAAAAAACTAGCCGCACTTCCAGTTGCCATGTTCGTACTTGCCGTATACACCATGGCACACCCAAAGATCATAACAATGACAATACCTAAGAATAACCAGCCATCAAAAAACTTAAAGCGTTGTTGCAATTTTTTGAACATATGACCAAAATTGATGGGACGTTTCGTCTTTTTTTGTCGCTTTTTTTTCACCATGATTGCTTTCCTTTAACGTGTATATATTATTTCATTTTATCATAAAATATAAAGAAAAAACTGCCTTCCCTAAGGAAAGCAGTTTTATTCTAAGGCATTAAATTATGCTTGTGTAGACATCTTACGACGCTTAGCAGCCTTTTCACGTTCGCTTGTATTCAAGATTTGCTTACGAATACGTACGCTTTCTGGTGTTACTTCAGCCAATTCATCTTCGTCCAAGAATTCAAGTGATTCTTCAAGCGTCATGTCCTTAGGCGCCTTAATAGAAGCAGTTTGGTCCTTGTTTGATGAACGAACGTTAGTTTGGTTCTTCGCCTTAGTAACGTTAACTGAAATGTCGTTGTCACGGCTGTTGATACCAACAACCATTCCTTCGTAGACATCATCACCAGGGTGAATAGTCATTACACCACGGTCTTCAACACCCATCATGGCGTAGTTAGTAGCTGAACCTTGGTTGATTGAAACCAAAGCTCCGTTACGACGTCCTGGGTTCCAGTTCTTAACGATTGGTCCGTAAGTTTCGAATGTGTGGTTGTAGATACCGTATCCACGTGTAAGTGACATGAATTCAGTTGAGTATCCGATCAATCCACGTGAAGGAACCAAGAATTCTAGACGAGTTGTACCCGTTCCAGTTGGTTCCATGTTACGCATTTCACCCTTACGTTGTGCCAATGAATCGATAACTGATCCAGTGTATTCGTCAGGTGTGTCAATTTGTACACTTTCGAAAGGTTCTGAATCAACACCATCGATGTTCTTGAAGATAACCTTTGGACGTGAAACTTGCAATTCGAATCCTTCACGACGTAGGTTTTCAATCAAGATTGACAAGTGAAGTTCTCCACGACCTGATACAAGCCATGCTCCTGCTTCACCTTCGATTGTTTCAACACGCAAAGAAACGTCAGTGTGCAATTCGCGACCCAAACGGTCTTCGATTTGACGAGCAGTAACAAACTTACCTTCACGTCCAGCAAATGGTGAATCATTTGTACGGAAAGTCATTTGCAATGTTGGTTCGTCAATGTGCAAAACTGGCAATGCTTCCAAGTGATCTGGTGAAACAACAGTTTCTCCAACTGAAATTTCTTCCATACCTGAAACAGCAATCAAGTCTCCAGCCTTAGCTTCTTCGATTTCAACACGGTCCAAACCGATGAAACCAAACAACTTAGTTACACGGAAGCTAGCCTTAGATCCGTCCAACTTCATAACTGTAACTTGGTCACCAATCTTGATTGTTCCACTGAACACACGACCGATACCAATACGACCAACGAAGTCGTTATAGTCAAGCAAAGCCACTTGGAATTGTAGTGGTTCTTCTGACTTTTCTTCTGGTGCTGGAATTGCTTCAAACACTGTGTCGAAGATTGGTGCCATTGTGTGTTCTTGTGATTCAACTTCTGGGTCCAATGAAGATGTTCCATTCATTCCTGAAGCGTAGATCACTGGGAATTCAAGTTGTTCGTCATCGGCTCCAAGTTCAATGAACAAGTCCAAAACTTCGTCAACAGCTTCTGTTGGGCGGGCTCCTGGACGGTCAACCTTGTTAACAACAACGATTGGTGTCAAGTTTTGTTCGAAGGCCTTCTTCAAAACGAAACGAGTTTGTGGCATTGTACCTTCAAAGGCGTCAACAACCAAAAGAACTCCATCAACCATTCCCATGATACGTTCAACTTCACCACCGAAGTCGGCGTGGCCAGGTGTGTCCATGATGTTGATTTGACGGTCCCCAACCTTAACGGCTGTGTTCTTTGCCAAGATCGTGATTCCACGTTCCTTTTCGATGTCGTTTGTGTCCATCGCACGGTCGCCCAATTCAGTACGCATATCAAGTGTGTCTGATTGCTTCAAAAGTTCGTTAACCAAAGTAGTCTTACCGTGGTCGACGTGGGCGATAATCGCAATGTTACGTAAGTTTTCGCGTTTTGCCAAAATTCTGTTCTCCTTAAACCTCTGTTAATTTTAATCGCTAATTAGGGCACATTCCATGTAATACACATTGATTTAAATCATTTAGTAATACAACTTCCAATTAATCATTCATTGAAATAATCTGATTAAATGCAAGTGGAGTTGCCACAAGGACTGTTCCCGATAATATCATATTTAGTGAATCGCCGTCAATAGTTCCAACATTGAATCCCAAAGCTTTTGCTAGCATAATGCCCGCTGCAAAATCCCAAGGTTGCATCTTGGTAACGTACCCAATGGCTCTACCTGTACACATATATAAGAATGTCATACCTGCTGAACCATAAACACGATAACCTAATGATGCCTTTGCAATTTCTGGTATGTGCAATTCACCGCGCAATAAACGTCCGCCTGACACGACCATTAAACCTTCTTCTAATGGCATGTCGGGCACTTTAGTTAATAACCGTTCATTTAAGTAGACCCCTACTTCAGGCCCACCATGAAGCAACTCATTTCCCATGACATCCATAATCCAGGCTAGCATAGGCTCGCCATCACGATACCAAGCCAACATACTTGCAAACTCGTTTTTTTGTGCAACAAAATTGGTCGTCCCATCAATTGGATCAACAAACCAAACATCACCAGACATATCCGTTACGTCATCACCGAAGCCTTCTTCACTCATAATGTGTGCGTTTGGCATCAGCGCATGAATTTTTTCTACATAAAATTCTTCCACGATCCGATCAACATTTGTTACCAAATCTTTTGGCCCGTTTTTATGGGAAATTTCACGTGGTTTCTCTAGCTCTTGCAAGACCAATTGACGCATTTCCGCCATCCATGATTGAACAGTTATATCTATTGTTTGCAAACTCAGCATGTTAAGGCTCCATTTTAAACGTCTTAAATGTTAAATTACGTGCTGTTTGAACCGTACGATAGATTGAATACCCTGATACTTGACCAAAGCTACGATCTAATTGCTTTTCTTCTGATTTTGACGGTACAACCGTCTTAAAATCATCATAGGCAGCTAATAGTTGTTCACGATTCACATTTTTTTCATACGCGTCAGACACTAATGTGTATAGACGACTTACTTTGATAACGTCATCCGTTGACCAACCTGATAAGAATGGATAATTAAAGTTTTTATCAGCCATATAATTTACCCGATGTACTTCGTACGTTCATTACGTTCCCAAGGTTGAGACTTGTCAATATGGTCATAGAACAATGTTCCATGCAAATGATCAATCTCGTGTTGGAAGACAATCGCTGGGTAATCGTTCAACTTCAATTCGTATGTGTCACCTTCTTCATCTTGGTAACGCACAGTAATACGTTGTGAACGTTCAACAAATCCTGGAATGTCTTCGTCAACAGACAAACAACCTTCACCCGTTGCCAATGCTGTTTGTTTAACTGATTGACGTGTAATCACTGGGTTGTAGATAACCCCCGCAAAAACATACGGATCATTTTCATCTGATTCTTCTTGCTCTTCATCGAAGTCATCATTTGGAATCAAAATCGCTGTCATTTGCTTTGAAATACCTACTTGTGGTGCGGCAATTCCAACACCTGGTCGTAGACCTAATTCTTCTGATTCGTCAGGATCTTGACTAGCAATCAAATATTCAATCAGATTTTCACTAATTGTTTCATCTTCTTCCGAAAGTGGAAAACTTACTGGCGCGGCTTGTTGGCGCAATACAGGGTCTCCATCACGGACAATATCTTTCATCAAATACATTCTTATTGCCTCCTTGCTTTAATTAAACTAATTATACACGGTTTTTGTCATTAATATTGAGATTCATTTACTTTTTTTAAATCTGCTAAATAGGCATAAGTCGCATCATTTAACACATGTGCAATATCAACATGTAAATTATCGCCTGTTTCGTCATACCAAATATCTGATACAACAAATGCCGGTAAATTATCATCTAATTTAGCAACATCATGGCCTGTCGCGTAAGACTTTAAAATCGTACTCAGTTCATAGTAAATAACATCTTGTTCAACTTGCTGATCAACCGGCATAATAAATTCAAATGCTAAGATACCTCGGCCCCATACGTCGGCAACTAGTGATGAACGTACTATTCCAGCGTCTGATAATTTTAGTTTGGCTTTCAAACTTGGCAATATCGTTCGCATGGCATCATTCACTAATGTTTGGGAGCTACGTAATTGTTCTTGTGCCGCGTGTTGATTAATCAGACGAACGACTGCAAAAACAAGAAGAACACCTACTGCTAGGAGAATAAAAATCCAATTCACATTCATTCCCTCTCTTTCTACTCATTCTTAAACAGATCTATACTTATCATAGCACCGTAATCTATAAAACACCCTAAATTTATTCTAACTCACAAACAGCTCAAAACTAGTAATTGCGCAGGCAATCTGCTAGAATAAATAAAATAAGTATGTACGATACAAACAACTATTAAAAGGAGAAATCATTATGATTTTCAAAGTATATTATCAAGAAACAAAGACTCAAAACCCAAAGCGTGAAGAAACACAATCTATGTATGTTGACGCTGCTGACCTAGCAACAGTACGTGTGCAAGTTGAATCAGAAACAACACACCACATTGAACACATCGAACAACTTTCAGAAAAGGCACTTGCTTACGAACAACAAAGCCCCAACTTTAAGTTGATGGAGTTTTAAACTATGAATAAATCAGAACTTGCCATTCGTCCTGACGAAGTGGCCGTCTATGCCCTGGGAGGCTTAGGCGAAGTTGGGAAAAACACTTACGGTGTTCAATATGGTGATGAAATCATTATTATTGATGCCGGAGTTAAGTTTCCTGAAGACGAGTTATTGGGAATTGACTATGTTATTCCTGATTACACTTTTCTAAAGGAAAATCGTGACAAGATTAAGGCGTTAGTTATTACGCACGGTCACGAAGACCACATCGGTGCTATCCACTTCTTCTTGGATGCTGTTAACGTTCCTGTCTACGCCGGACCATTAGCCATGGCTTTGATTCGTAACAAGTTGGACGAACGTAACATGTTGCGTGATGTGACGTTGAACGAAATCGATGAAGACACTATTCTTGAATTTGAACATATGTCTGTTGAGTTCTTCCGTACAACACACTCTATTCCAGACACATTTGGTGTTGCCGTTAAAACACCTGTTGGAACAATCGTTGAGACTGGTGACTTTAAGTTTGACTTGACCCCTACGACGAACCAATTGCCTAATCTACAAAAGATGGCGCGTATCGGTTCTGAAGGTGTCTTGTTGATGATGTCAGATTCAACAAACGCTGAAAAAGACGAATTTTCAAAGTCTGAACGATGGGTTGGGAAAACCATCAACAAGCTATTTGATGAAATTGAAGGTCGTATTATCTTTGCTACTTTCGCATCAAACATGTCTCGTGTTCAAATGGCTGTTGAATCAGCCCTATCACACGGTCGTAAGATTGCTGTGTTCGGTCGTTCAATGGAAAGTGCCGTTAAGAACGGTATGGAATTAGGATATCTTGATATCCCTAATGAAATGCTGATTGATGCACACGAAATTAACAAGTTACCACCAAATGAAGTCTTGATTTTGTCTACTGGATCTCAAGGTGAACCAATGGCTGCGCTAGCACGTATCGCTAACGGAACACACAAGCAAATCAAGATTCAACCTGATGATACTGTTATCTTCTCTAGCTCTCCTATTCCTGGAAACACTAGTTCAGTGAACCGTGTTATCAACGAATTAGAAGAAGCTGGTGCAACAGTTATCCACGGAAAAATCAATAACATTCACGCTTCTGGTCACGGTGGACAAGAAGAACAAAAGTTAATGTTGTCATTGATTAAGCCAAAGTACTTCATGCCTGTCCACGGTGAATACCGTATGTTGAAGGTCCATGAAGGTTTGGCTCATGATGTAGGTGTTGATCCAGATAACACATTCGTATTGGACAATGGAGATGTCTTAGCGCTAACAGCAGACTCTGCTCGTGTAGCTGATCACTTCCCTGCTGAAGATACGTATGTCGACGGTAATGGAATTGGTGACATTGGTGCAGCTGTCTTGCGTGATCGTAAGATGTTGTCACAAGATGGTCTTGTCGTTGTTGTTGCAACAATCGACCTAAAGAACCAAGAAATCACTGCTGGTCCTGATATCTTGTCTCGTGGATTTATCTACATGCGTGAATCAGAAGAACTAATCAATGAAGGTCGCAAGGAAATCTTCCATGCTTTGCTCGGCGCAATGCGCGAACCAAACGCAAGCGAACATAGCCTACGTAATGCCGTTGTTTCACACTTACAACGCTTTATGTTTGAAAAGACACACCGTCGTCCTTTGATCTTGCCAATGTTCATCATGATTAATCGCGATTAAGACTATAAACGTTGATGTAGAGGCATTCTTAACGACAAGTCCCGCATCAACTCAAAACACCCTGATATAGGTAGCGTATTCACGCCACTCCTATCAGGGTGTTTTTCTGTCTGGACTTGTAAATTCATCCTACCCATCTTGCCCATTCCATCTTTCCACCTCCTATATTCTTGATATAATGAAGTTATCTTCACACCTATATTGAACATGAGTATTTTCATTAGGTAACAGACATATACGTCCAGGTAGGATTGACGTTAAAAGCTACACGAGGAGACAAGAAATGGGATTATTTGATGGCGTATTGGGAAACGCATCTAAAATTGATATACAATCTATCCAAAATGAGTTTGATCCACTGCTAATTCCCGAGGAAAAAATTGAACACGCCTATCGTCTTGTTCGCGACTTGGTTGTATTTACAGATAAGCGTTTAATTATTGTGGATAAGCAAGGCGTTACAGGTAAGAAGATTGAATACAAATCAATCATTTACCGCTCTATCTCCAAATTCTCAACTGAAACAGCTGGTCATTTTGACTTAGATGGTGAAATTAAAATTTGGATTTCTGGGCAAATCGACCCGTCTGAAGAGCTAACCTTCCGAAAAGGCGAAGCATTGACAGATGTGCAAAAAATATTAGCCGAAAAAACACTTTAATCAACATTCATAAATGGTTAAACACGATGTCTTGATAGATTATATATAGTTATAACTACTATTATCAGTATAATATGTGTGATTCATCAAAAATCATGCTCTGAGTCTTTCATTATTTTTTAATTTGCATCGTATTCTTTAACCACTCATGATAAAATAGATATATACACACAGGAGGATTTTCACTATGAAGAAGTTACTATTAACTGCTGCTGTTGCCGGTGCTACTGGATACGCAGCCTACCGTTTGTTCCAAGCTAACCAAACTGCTATGGAAGAAAAGATGTTGAACAAGAAGTTGCGTCGCGCATGGGATCGCGAAGACTTCGAAGAACTACAAGAAGTTGTTCAAGAACTTTCAACTCTTGAAGTTAAGAAGTTGATGAACGAATTGGCTGACTAATTCACATCATCAATCATATAAAAAACTGTGCTTTCAATTTCGAAAGCACAGTTTTTTTGTTGTCTATCCATAAGAACGTTATTTAGTTCGCACCTAATACTCGCCCCAGTTGGTTTAAAGTATTTACTTCATGCGTCACAGAGATATCGTCTGGCAGTACTTGATCCTTCAAGTTAACCCAAATGGTATCCAGGCCAACAGCGATTCCGCCCCGCATATCTGAAGGAATCCCGTCCCCAATCATCACCGTATTGTCCGTCGTCATATCAGCATTAGCGGTAAAAATAGGTTCATAAAACATTGGGTCAGGCTTCGCAGACCCTAATTCGTCTGAAATATACACTTGGTCAAAGAATTCACCAAATCCTGTATTAGTTAAACGCATTTTTTGTGTTTGCGTCTCTCCATTTGTTCCCGCAATTAAAACGTAGTTCATAGCACTTAATTGTTTTAATAACGTCTCAGCCCCTGGAATCAAATGATTATTGTGGTTCAGCTCATTGCGGTAGGCACGTTCCATCGCGATTCCATCACCAGTCATCTCTAACTGTTTTAATAGATCCGGAAATCGTGTTTGTTGAATATCAGCTTTTGTTATTTCGCCTTGTTCATAGCGCTGCCACAGAGCGCGGTTAATCACAGCATAGCGTTCTAGCGCATGCGCTACATCTGTAATGCCCGCATTAGTTAACACACGCAGCAATCCCTCATGTTCACCTGCTTTAAAATCCAACAGCGTATCATCTAAATCAAATATCAAGTATTTATACATCATCTGTTCCTTCTTCACTCACAAAAAAGACGCATAGCCGACAATGCTCTGCGTCTTTTTAGCTTAATTTCCTTGTACGTCGCGAAGTGACATGTTTGGATCGATAATTCCACTGTCACCTGTCAACTTGTAACGCAACATCTTATCAACGTCGATTGACATGTTGCCATCAAGTTGTGTGTCTGCGTAACCCTTGTAATACACTTCACCCATGTTACTTGTTAGGTGTTCGTCGTAATCAGCAGTTAGTTGATCTGGTCGGCACAAAACAAGTGAGAAGGCAACGTCAAGTGTACATGAAGCAGCATCTGAAAATGGTCCAACACCATCATCGAAATCCAAAACCAACTTAGTGTCTGGCTTCAAACGCTTTTCAATTCGTTCCTTAGCTGCATCTTTAAATGTTAATTCCATGAGTTCCCTCTTTTCTATAGGTACGTGGCTATGGCCACAATGACATATTCAATAATAGAGCAACACACACCATCTTAAATAATATATTTAAGATAAATAAGCTTAGATCAAATCAAAAAGTATCCCTTTTGACCGTTAACTCGCGGGCCGATATATCCCCAGCTATGACGCCTTGACATGACGCTCTAATCTTAAAATGTTTGTTAGTCATTAAATGATATTCGCCGATTCCGCAAAAACATATAATACAATCATAAGACCGACGAGATTTAGTGCAAACACCAACGCTGACGTCCAATCTCTTTGTATCCAGTTAATACGAATTTGACGAATACATAAAACACCTAATACGATATTTACAACACAAATTAAGGTATAGATTAAGCCGATATCTTTAAGTTGTAGCATATAATTATCGTCCTTTTTTGATTAATAAACCTTCGTTTCTAACCCCAATAATGACATGGCATCTTTTAAACGAATTGTCGTCATTTTCGCGTTCGAACGCATTAGATGGAACGTTCCTGCTGGATTATCTGTAATATATCCTGAATCCATCAAACCATTTCGTTGGTAAAAGGCATAACGTCGCTCACGTTGTGTTTCATTGTCTGAATTCAAGCCCAATTCTTCACATTCCAACATAACCCCACCTGGGTATGTCGTCTTCAATAGTTCTAGTACACGGCTCCCTAGTCCATTCCCTTGTAGCGTTGGGTCAATAGCTAAGAACAATACAAACACTTGTTCATCGGGTAGCGTCACATACAAAGTTACCCCAACTTGTTGCGTGTCATCCATGATGACTGCCATGTGTACGTCTTCAGAACGCTTAACCATCTTCTTCATCAAATCAAACGGCAAAGTTTCATGTGGTGGAAAAGCAGCATCATAAACAGACCACCAATATGTTTCATTTTCTTGGTTCATTTGTTCTAACTTCATCCCGATTACCACCTATCTTTTATTTCATTTATCTTACTATTATACCTGATTTACAAGGAATTTACCAAAATCCTTCTTACATAAAAGAAATAAAAAAGGACTAGTTTCCTAATCCTTTCTGTATTATTTCGTGCTATTATCTGAATTTTCTTCTGCGACACGTTGCTTTTTTAACCAACGACCAAATAATAGATAAAAAATCATATAGATCGTTGTCGCAATTCTAACATCAGCGCTATCCATGGCGACACATAGCCATAATAGCACCAATAAAATTAGTGAACTAGCTAATGAAATAATCGCACCATATTTTTTTAACATTGTTATCATCATTACTTCTTTCTTATACATCATTTTATGAATGTCATACCGTAAAAATTTATCAAACGACACCGGCATATAAATTTTACACGTCATCACCAATATCTGAACTTCTAATCAGACAAGCTATACGTTTTAGTATACCAGTCTCCATTTGTTAAACATAGTCATACACAACGCGATCATCTAATCCTTAATCCTATGTTAGAAAAAGTCACTTGTATATAACGTAAAAAACAGACTAATTATCGGTTAAATCCTGATAATCGGTCTGTTTTAAACAACACTTATTTAATTACATCGTTTAAACTCGCACTGCAAATTTTCGTTTAAGTCATACGATAAAGGTTAGCTTTAGGCTAGCCATTCCTTTACTTTGTCTTCATGATCAGAAATCCAAGATTTTGCCGCGTCTTCTGGTGTGGCCCCATCTTGAATAGCAAGCATTACGGCCGCCATGTCATCTGCAGTCCATTCAAAGTTTTTCAGAATCTTGTAAGCTTCTGGTTGATCCTTTTCTAGATCTTTACGAGCAATCGTATTGATGTTCTCTTCTGTCCCCATCGTTCCCTTAGGGTCCTTTAGATACTTCAAATCATACTTTTCAAACATCCAGTGTGGTGTCCAACCAGTAATCACAATTTCATCTTTGTTTTGCATTGCCTTACCTAAGGCAACAGTCATGGCACCAGTAGAAGCACCTTGTAGATTCCAATCCTTCAAATTAGGATAAGCATCCATCGTCTTCTCTGCCGCAGTCATCACTCCAGCACCAGGCTCAATTCCTGTAATTGTTTGCTTAGCTTCTGTCGTCAAATCTGAAATACTATCTGCCTTCATGTATGTTGGTACAACCAACCCAACACGAGCACCAGACATATTTTGTCCAAGGACATCGATTTGAGACTTATATTTATCATATTGTGGCTTGTGCGTGTTAGGCAACCAAGCAGAAACAGAGGCATCTGCTTGCCCTTGCGCAATTGATTGCCACATAACAGCATTATCTAATGGTGTCGTGTCGACATCAATCCCTTGTTGGCGTAATACTTCAGCGATTACATTTGTAGAGGCGACTTCTGAATCCCATTGCACATACGCTAAACTAACATGCTTGTCATTTTGCGTTGTTGTCGCAAACATACTACTCATACCACCGATAACTAAGGCTAAGGCTGCTGCCCAACCTAACCACTTGCGCCATGCTTGTGGCTTTTCATTATTGGGTGCTAAATCCGGGTTCAACTTTTGTGTAAAACGGTCAATAATAATGGCCAAAATAACCAAAGCTAACCCATTCACAAATCCACTTCCAACGTCAGCGTGTTGCACGGCAGATAGAACACCTTGTCCCAATCCAGGTGCTCCAACCATGGATGCAATAACCACCATTGAAAGAGCTAACATAATCGTTTGGTTAACACCCGCCAAAATTGTAGACTTGGCTAGTGGTAATTCAACCTTAAATAACTTTTGGCGTGGCGTTGATCCAAATGAATCTGCCGCTTCTGTCATTTCCTTTGGTACTTGACGAATACCTAAGTTAGTAAAACGAACAGTTGGTGGTAGTGCGAAGATAAATGAGGCAAATACCCCTGGCACAACACCAATTCCAAAGAAGGCAACGGCAGGAATCAAGTAAACAAAACCAGGCATTGTTTGCATGAAGTCCAACAAAGGTTGCACAATTTTAGCAACTGTTTCAGACTTTGCCATCCAGATACCTAGTGGTACCCCAATAACAATGGCTACCAAACTTGAAATCAATACCAAGGTTGTTGTTTGCATCAAATCGGCCCACAAACCTTGGTTCAAAATCAACAAGAGTCCCCCTAATGTAAACAACGGGAAACCGTACTTCTTGCCACTACATAGAAAGGCGAAAATCGTTAAACTGATAATCGTCACAATCGGTGGAATCGCAAGTAATCCATTCGAAATGGCATCCATTCCTCCTTGACCACCCGCTTGAATGGCATTAAAGAAACCAGCCCAGTTCGTCGTCATCCAATCTACGATTGTTTCAACTGTTTGGGCAATTGGAATTTGAATATTCATTATGCATTATCCTCCTCTTCCAAGTTGTCGGTTAATGCTTCAAGAACACGTCCTCGAATAACAACACCCTTTAGACGTCCACCATCCACAACTGCTAATGGTGATGGTGAATCTGAGATCAAAGGCATCAAGTCAGCTACTAACATATCTTGGGAAACAGTTTGCATGTCCACCAAGACATCAGTCAAAGGAATTTGATCACGACGTGCTTTAATCGCTGCATCACTGGTCAAGAAACCTTTAAATTGTCGATTACGATCAACGGCCACAAGACCACTCACTTCTTCAGTAGCCATCTTCTTCAACGCCACATTAGGTCCATCGACACTAATATTCGTTGTTAGTGGTTGAATCATAATATTTTCGGCTGTTAAGACCTTAGAACGATCAATATCTTCTGTAAAGGCACGGACATAGTCATTGGCTGGATTGGTCAAAATATCTTCACCGGTTCCAACTTGCACAACCTTTCCATCCTTCATAATGGCAATACGATCACCAATTCGCAAAGCTTCATTCAAATCATGCGAAATAAAAATAATTGTCTTTTGTTGACTCTCTTGTAATTCAAGTAATTCATCTTGCATATCACGACGAATCAATGGGTCCAGCGCTGAGAACGCCTCATCCATCAAAAGAATTTCAGGATTGTTAGCCAACGCACGGGCTAGCCCCACACGTTGTTGCATCCCACCCGACAATTGACTTGGATATTGGTCCTTAAAGGCCAATAGGTTGGCATTGTCTAGGGCTTTTTCTGCACGGGCTTGACGTTCTGCTTTGTCGACCCCTTGTACTTCTAAACCATATTCTGTATTTTCTAGCACTGTTCGTTGTGGGAATAACCCAAAGTTTTGAAAGACCATACTCATCTTTTGACGACGTACTTCTAACAATTCTTCTTTATCCATCGTTGAAATATCTTCACCATCTAAATAAATTGACCCTGATGTTGGTTCAATCAAACGGTTTAGCAAACGAATCAACGTAGACTTACCAGATCCTGATAGACCCATAATCACGAAAATTTCGCCTTCTTCAATTTCAATGTTGGCATCGTAAACCCCAACGGTAGCACCAGTTTTTTCTAAGATTTCTGTCTTAGAAACATTTTCTTGGACCATTTTCAAGGCCGGCTTCACCTTTTTACCAAAGATTTTGGTTAGGTGTTCGATCTTCACTTTTGACATATTTTCCTCCCAACGTCATCGGTTGTTCCGAAAGTGACAACTACAATTCAAACATATGGTTGTCACATTGTCAAATGCCCATTTCAAGCCTTTTACCCCCTTAACAATGTAAAAATATACCTTTTACACTTGCGCAAACGTTTCTGACCAGTATAATCAAATTAAAGGACATATATGAAAGATTTAGAAAGTGAGCTCGCTATGGCAACTGTTAAACAATACCCACGTTATCGACAAATTGCATTAAATATTGCGCATGAAATTGCTAATAAAAACATTAGCATTGGCGAAAAACTACAGGCTCGCTCAGCCGTAGCCATCAAGTATAACGTCTCAGCCGAAACGGCTCGTCGTGCGATTAACGTGTTAATGGACATGGGAATCGTAGAAACACGCCATGGTAGCGGTACAATTATTCTTTCGCAAGAAAAAGCGGTTGATTTTGTCAGTACTGAGGCAGAAAAACACACCCTAAATGATTTGAAAAGTGACTTATTAGGTCAAATTGCAGACCAAGAAGCGACGCTTCATCGTATGCAGGACACCCTAACAAAGTTTTTGAATCAATCACAATCATTCCAACATCAAAATCCCCTAACACCTTTTGAATTGGTCTTAACAGAACCCTCTAACGCCTATGGTAAGAGTCTAGGTGAACTAAATTTCTGGTACATGACCGGAACAACTTTAATCGCTATTTTACGTCACGATCAATTAACCGTCTCACCAGGCCCCTACGCAACTCTTGAACCTGGCGATAAAATCTATTTTGTTGGTGATATGGATTCTGTTTCGAAAGTTGAAACCTTCCTGTTTAACATCAATGATTAAGAAAAAAGCCTACCGCATTTGCGATAGGCTTTTTCTGTATTGCTATATGCAACCATCGATTGCTTTAAAAGAGGCCTAAGAACCGTTAGACCTGATAAAAAGAAAAACCACAGCTAGCATACGCTAACTGTGGTTTATTTATTAGGCGTTAAATGTGTCTGTCAATGGAGGCACAACTTGCTTCTTACGAGAAACAACACCTGGCAATGATGCACGACCATCTACCAATGTTGTATCGAAGGCCTTTTCAACTGTTGATAGGTTATCACCCAAGACCAAGATATCTGAATCTGAGTCAAGAATGTTTGTCACTACCAAGATGAATGTGTCATAGTTGTCAGCAGTCATTTCTTCAGTCATTGCAGCAACGATTTCATCGCGACGAGCAAAAACTTCTTCAACATCAACTGTGTTCACTTGACCGATACGAACTGTTTGACCATTCATATCAAATGACTTTGCGTCACCATCAATCAAGTCCTTAGCTGAACGTGATGACAAATCAGTTCCAGCCTTCAACAATTCTAGCCCGTAAGCTTCGTAGTCAGCGATTCCAGCAATTTCAGCCAAAGCTTCTAATGCAGGCTTGTCCATTGGTGTTGTTGTTGGGCTCTTTAGCAACAATGTGTCTGAAATAATAGCTGAAGCCATCATTCCAGCCAAGTGTGCTGGGATGTCCAACTTAGCGTTTTGGAATTCGTAGAACAAAACAGTTGCTACTGATCCCAAAGGCTTGTTGATCAACCACATTGGCGCAGCTGATTGGAAGTTGATCTTGTGGTGGTCAAAAATACCGCTCACAGTGACGTCAGTCAAGTTATCAACTGATTGTGCTGTTTCGTTGTGGTCAACCAACCAAACTTCTTCTGTGTCCGCATTATCTACGACACGCAATGCATCCAAACCAAAGTGGTTCAATGCAAATTCAGTTTCAGCGTTTGGTGTTCCCAAAGCAACTGCTTCTGAATCTAGGTGGTAGATGTGGTTAATCAAGTAAGACGCAGCCATTGCTGATGCAATTGTGTCTGTGTCTGGATTCTTGTGTCCGAAAACAAGCATGTTTGCCATATTCGTAATTCTCCAATTCTTTTACAGGTTTCTATTTAATAGTATAGCTCATCTGCCAGAGAGTGCAACGCTTTCATAATAAAAAAGCCCCGTTATCACGGGACTTTCACGGAATTTTTATTTCTTCATACCTTGTTCTAGCATCTTACCAACAACCGGCAGTTGTCCAAATTCACCCGCCTTTTCACTAGGCACAACGATTGTGTTCGCTGGGTTCTTTCCTAGTTCAATAAAGGCGTTAATTGATTGGTTTTGGAAGTAACGGTCATCCGCGTTGTTCAAGGCTTCTTGTACCTTTTCAATACGGTACAATTCAGCATCGGCACGTGTCTTTGTTGCATTAGCTTCCGCTTGAGCTGTTGAAATCAAGGCATCGTTCTTAGCCTTAGTTGTCAAATCGATTGAACGTGCTTGTCCTTCGGCTGCTGCAATAGCAGCAACACGTTCACGGTCAGCAGTCAATTGCTTGTCCATGGCTTCTTGAATAGCACGTGATGGTGTCAATTCGTCAATGTTAATACGGTCAACGTTGATTCCGTATGTGTTTGTCAAATCACCGATTGCAATGCTTAGCTCTTGGTTAATCTTGGCTGTTGATCCCAATGATTCGTTCAAATCCATACGACCGATGATATCACGCAAGTGTCCACGTACTAATTGCGCCATAGATTCAACTGAATCCGTGTTTTCATACATGTACTTCACAGCGTCTGTCACATGGTAGTTCAACGTGACACTGGCTGAAACATCGGCGTTGTCCTTTGTAATCACTGAGTAATTTGGCAAACGAAGTGGTTCCATGGCCAGACTAACATTCTTAATCTTTTGAAAAATTGGTACATAAAACTTCAACCCTGAATCAACAGTTGTTGTATAACGTCCTAGTGTTTCACGTAATCCAACATTATTTTGCGGTACAATTGCAATTCCAAATGGCATTATAATTCCTCACTTCTTTCTCGTGTCGTTACTCGGTCATATTCAGTCGGCTATGGCTTGCGGACACCTTCTGTTAACCAAGGCTTTAGTTGTTCAACAATACGCACTTCGGTGCTGTGATGCTTTCCAGGACCACGTGTCACACCTTTTTGAAGTCGCTTAAATTGTTTCTTTGCGTTTTTATTATTCCCAAATCCACCATCTTTCGCCATGTAAGATGATGTCCCTGGTTGCACAGCCCCACGGTGATTTTGATTCACACGTGATGCTGATGGTGCAGTTGGTCGAGCTTGCGGGCGTGGGTGCTGAGAAGATGGACGACTCACATCTTCCGCAGACTCAAAATCGAGATCTTCCATTAACGTCTTTAATACGTCATAAAGTGCCATAAAAGCTCCTTTCTACGCTACATTTCACGTAAAACCAAGATGTTTCCATTCGCTTCAATAATCACATAGTCACGACTGGTGTCCACATTTTTATTACCATCCATCAAATAACGGTAATAAATACCATCAACTAGAACGAGTCCGTTTTCTGGCGTAATGCGGTCTCCTGAAATCGTACGACCAACGAATTGACGTTGTTCGAATGATTCTTTAGAAACAACCTTGGGCATCAATTGATGTTCTAACACCATTGAAATGTAGTTATTGACACTACGATCATCGGCTTCAGCTGCTTGCGCAACACGCTTGTGCAAGTCTTTGTCTAAGCGTAATGATATTAAACCATTGTATTTCTTTTCTTCCATACATCTATTGTAGCACATTTGATAGCACTATGCTATCAAAAAGAAAACGTTTTCTTTTAAATAAATAAAAAAGAGCATGACGCCTTAGCGTCACGCTCTTTCATTTTTGTCTTTTTAAGCCTTTAAAACAGGTACATTAACCATGATATCCATCATGACTGGCGCTCCATCTACAGCAGCATCAATCACAAAACTTCCGTTACTATAACGTTGGTTCAATGGATAATCTAATGGATTAATCGTAAAGACCTTGTCCATCCCCGTCACAATCGTCAACGGGTTTGGGGCCTTCTGATCAAGTACTGCTGAAGCAACCACACGATGCGGTTCCTTCTTTAGCTCACGCATAATCGCCACTCCCTTACGGGCACGACTTGTCGTTGGTAATTCATCAATGGCCATCCACTTAAAGGCACCACGATTTGTAATCAACGCTAATGCTTGCGTGTCAGATTCAGATACAATCCCCATCCCCGTAATCATGTCATCTTCGGCCTCAAGACTCATCGCCTTAACTCCGGCTGTACGAGCCCCGGTTGTTGGCACTTCACTCAAGTCATAGCGCAAACCATTTCCTTGATAAGATGTCAGTACAATCGTTGAGGCGGTGTGTTCATTCGGGTTAAACCATTGTAGGCCAACCACTGAATCAGTATCCGTCTTTAACTTGATAACAGGTGTTGCTTTCTTACGGTAATTACTACGTGGCGCAAGATCGGCGAATTGCGTACGCTTAATCAAACCGCTTTGTGTCGCAACTAGCCATTCACCTGGTAAGTTCACAACATCTGCCACAACCTTCACTGCGATGATTAATTCATCAGGGTTTAGACCTGTAATCGTTTGTGACAAATGTTCTCCGGGTTCTTTCCAACGCATTTCTGCGATTTCATGCACCGGACGATAAATCACATTTCCACGGTCAGTAATCATGAAGACATGTTGAAGTGTATTCACTTCTTGCATGAAGACAACATCGTCATCTTCACGTAGTCCGTTATCATCCCCTGACGCATTATAGGAACGAATAGATGAACGCTTAACGTAACCACCCTTTGAAACAAGTAGCATCACGTCTTCCGTTACCACCGTCACGTTTTGATCAATCTTTAGTTCTTCAACTTCAGCTTCAATCGTTGACAAACGTGGTGTGGCATATTCCTTCTTAATGGCCTTCAATTCATCACGTAAGACCTTACGTAGGGCCTTAGGATCAGATAGCACCAAGTTAAAGTGTTGAATCTTTTCACTTAGTTCTGTATTTTCCGCTTCTAATTGTGTCACGTCAGTATTTGTCAAACGGTACAATTGCATCGTTACAATCGCTTCTGCTTGTACTTCGGTGAAATCAAATGTTTGTACCAAGTTGTTCTTAGCATCCTTACGATCCTTAGAACCACGAATAGTCGCAATCACTTGATCTAGAATAGACATCATCTTAATCAGACCAGTGACAATGTGTTGTCGGTTCAAGGCCTTCTTTAGGTCATATTCGGTACGCTTGGTAATAATTTCAACTTGATGTTCTAAGAAAGCCACTAAGGCTTGCTTTAGACCCACACGTTCTGGACGTTGGTTATGAATTGCCACCATGTTGAAGTTATACGTGACTTGTAAATCAGTCTTCTTGAATAAGTAAGTCAAGATACCATCAACGTTGGCTTCCTTCCCTAATTCAATAACAATTGATAACCCTTCACGGTCTGATTCATCACGGACTTCCGTAATACCAGCCACGTCTTTATTCAAACGAATTTCGTCTAGCTTCTTTACTAAGGCTGACTTATTCACTTCATACGGAATTTCAGTCACTTCAATTTGTGACTTACCACCCTTAAGTGGCTTAATGTTTGTTCGTGAACGGACAATAATACGACCACGACCATCTTCATAAGCCGACTTGATACCGTCTAAGCCTTGAATAATCGCTCCCGTTGGGAAGTCAGGTCCTTTGATGTAATCCATCAAGTCAGTCAAAGAAGCATTGGGATGCCCAATCAAGTGCACCAACGCATCAATCACTTCACCTAAGTTATGCGGTGGAATTTCGGTCGCATAACCGGCTGAGATACCGGTTGCCCCATTCACCAATAGATTTGGGAAATGAGCTGGCAAAACAGTTGGTTCATACTCCGTATCATCGAAGTTCAAGACCATGTCTACCGTCTCTTTATCCAAATCTCGTAGCATTTCCCCAGCCAACTTTGATAGACGCGCTTCTGTATAACGCATCGCAGCGGGCGGATCATTGTCAATAGACCCATTGTTTCCGTGCATCTCAATCAAAGGCGCACGTAGCTTCCAGTCTTGTGACATACGTACCATGGCCTCATAGATAGATGAGTCACCGTGGGGGTGGAAATTACCCATTACGTTACCAACAGACTTGGCAGACTTACGGAATTGCTTATCAAAGGTATTCCCGTCTTTATGCATCGCGTACAAGATACGACGTTGTACTGGCTTTAGACCATCACGAATGTCTGGCAAAGCACGTTCTTGAATAATGTATTTTGAATAACGACCGAAACGGTCACCCATCACGGTTTCAAGACTTAATTCTTCAATATGACTTGAATTAGACATCGTGATCCTCCTTTTCTACATCAAGACCTGGCAAATCCAATGTCATGGCCACTTCTTCAGTTGCTTCTGGTACAGCCACAGTTGGTTCAGCGGTTGCGTCATCTAGCAAAGAATCTGTTTCATCCCCTAATGTAAAGGCAACATTGTTTTCAATCCACTTACGACGTGGTTCAACCTTATCACCCATTAACGTTGTCACGCGCTTTTCAGCGACCATTGCATCATCAATCATGACACGAATCAACGTACGGTGTTCTGGATCCATGGTTGTTGCCCACAATTGTTCGGCATTCATTTCACCAAGCCCCTTAAAGCGTTGCAAGGTATAACCACGTCCCATCTTGTCGCCGACCTTTTCTAGTTCACGGTCAGTCCAAGCGTATTCGATTTGATTCTTCTTACCAGTTCCCTTACCACGTAACATGTACAAAGGTGGCAAAGCGATATAGACCTTACCGGCTTCAATCAATGGACGCATGTACTTGTAAAAGAATGTTAGCAACAAGATTTGAATGTGCGCTCCGTCATCGTCGGCGTCGGTCATAATAATAATCTTGTCGTAGTTGATATCTTCAATGTTGAAATCTGCCCCGGCACCCCCACCAATGGTGTAGATGATTGTTGAGATTTCTTCATTCTTCATGATATCGGCTAATTTAGCCTTTTCAGTGTTCAATACCTTACCACGCAATGGCAAAATCGCTTGGAACTTACGATCACGTCCTTGCTTAGCTGAACCACCGGCTGAATCACCCTCGACCAAAAACAATTCGTTCTTCTTGGCATTCTTTGATTGTGCGGGTGTTAGCTTACCTGAAAGTAATTGATCGCGCTTTCCCTTCTTCTTACCGTTACGTGATTCTTCACGGGCTTTACGGGCTGCTTCACGGGCTTCACGGGCGCGAATGGCCTTACGAATCAAATTCTGTGAGAATTCACCGTTTTCCATCAAGTAAAAGCCTAATTGTTCGGCGACAACACTGTCCACAATTGAACGCGCTTCTGGTGTTCCAAGCTTATCCTTGGTTTGTCCTTCAAATTGCAACAAGTCTTCTGGAATACGCAGTGAAACAACCGCAGAAAGACCTTCGCGAACGTCAGTACCTTCTAGGTTCTTATCTTTTTCTTTTAGGAGATTTACTTTACGGGCATATTCATTAAACGCTTTTGTCCACGCTGAACGTAGACCAGCTTCATGAGTTCCACCATCTGGTGTACGCACATTATTAACGAATGACATCATTGTTTCTGAGTAACCGTCATTATATTGCGCAGCTACTTCAACTTCGACACCCTTATCAGTACCATCAAAGTACATCACATCCCCAAGCGTATCTTTTTCTTCGTTTAAGTAAGAAACAAAGGCACGGATACCTTCTGGGTAATGGTAGACTTCTGTTTGTTCTTGCCCTGGTCGTTCGTCCGTTAGGGTGATTTTAACATCACGCAACAAAAACGCTGATTCACGTAAACGTTCAGCTAGGGTATTGAAATTGTAGATAGTTGTTGAAAAAATGGTTGGATCAGGCTTAAACGTCAATGTTGTTCCATTGCCGGCCTTGGTTTTCCCGAGATTTTCTAACGTCCCATCTGGGTGTCCACCATTTAAGAAGTGTTCTTGGTATTTCACACCGTCACGAACAATCGTTACGGTTAGACTTTCAGACAAGGCATTAACAACTGATGATCCAACTCCGTGTAGACCTCCAGATGTCTTATACCCACCTTGTCCAAACTTTCCTCCAGCATGAAGGACTGTCAAAATAACTTCTGGGGTTGGTTTACCAGACGCATGCATCCCCACCGGCATCCCTCGCCCATGGTCGACAACAGTAATGCTATTATCGGCGTGAATCGTGACATTGATTTCATTACCAAAACCAGCCAGCGCTTCATCGACTGCGTTGTCAAAAATTTCGTAGACTAAATGATGTAGTCCTTTCCCATCAGTTGACCCAATATACATCCCTGGGCGCTTACGCACCGCTTCTAGTCCCTCAAGGACTGTAATGGAATCATCCGAATAAGTGTTCTTGTTAGTCATGGACGTTCCCCTTTGATTAATAACTATTGTCGTTAATTTTCTACTATATTTGTCGAAAACTGTAGAAAATTTACGACATTCAAGTTACATATTAGCGTAATGTGCAATGCTCGGCAAGAATCAAAGCCAAATTTACTTAAATAAAAGCGACTTAGGCGCCTAAGTCATGCTAAAATGAAGGCACTGAATGATAAACGTGAACACGTAAGAAGGAGTTTGGAATGAGTATCATCCATTTTTTAATTAGTTTTGCCTTAGCCTACATTATTGGGGCGACACCGGTTGGTTACTGGATTGGCCGTGTATTTTTCAAGAAAAACTTGCTTGAAATGGGTTCTGGTAATATTGGCACAACCAATACTTTCCGTAACTTAGGTGCACTTGCTGGGACATCTGTGATGGTCTTAGATATCCTAAAAGGAAGTGTTGGGGCCATGATGGCGTTGCTTTGGGGACCCCTACCTGCTGGTGAATCATGGTGGTTCTTTGCCGTCGGTCTAGGTGCGATTTTAGGTCACACTTATTCATTTTGGATTGGCTTTAAAGGTGGTAAGGCCGTCGCAACATCCGTTGGGGTCTTGTTGATGTACAATCCGGGGATGTTTGCCTTTGCTTGCTTCATCTTCGTCCTAGGTATCTTCATTACAAGTACCGTCTCAATCGCTTCTATGGCTGGTTTCTTAATCGTTACCATCGCTTCAATCGTTATTGGTGACTGGGTGCTATTCATTATCGCGCTGGCACTGACAATCTTTGTCTTCTACCGTCATCGTGAAAACATTAAGCGTATTGCACAAGGTACGGAAAGCAAAGTACCTTTTGGTCTGGTTTACTGGGCAAGCAAGAAATAATTAAATCGATATCGTATTAAACGACTAATCCCATCGTGAGATTGGTCGTTTTTTATTTTTCTCGTCTCGCATGATCACGATATTCGCTTTGCGCTATCCATCATCAATAGTTACTTTTTTGTGCCTATGTTTCAAGAAAGTGCCTACTAGACAATAAGTACCTGTCACTTATAAACTAAGTACAACATTTAACACTGATTGGAGTAATACTTATGACAAAGACGTCAAACAAACGCGCTAATTTAACTTTATTAGCGCTAGCCATTAGCGCTTTCGCGATTGGTTCAACTGAATTTATTAGCGTGGGCTTGATTCCCATGTTGATGCAAGATTTTGGTATCAGCTTATCTCAAGCTGGTACAACCGTCTCACTATATGCGATTGGAATTGTGATTGGGGCACCACTACTAACCCTATTAACGGGTAAGCTAAACCGTCACACGCTAATGTTACTAACAATGATTATCTTTATCGTTGGTAATTTGGTGACTGCCTTTGCGCCAACCTTTATGATTTTATTGATGGGGCGTTTCATCGCCGCCTTAGCACATGGTTTGTTCATGTCAGTTTCATCACTTATTGCCGCAGCCGTTGTACCATTTGAACGTCGTGCCAGCGCCATTGCGATTATGTTTACTGGCTTGACTGTTGCGACAGTGACTGGAGTCCCACTTGGTACCTTCATCGGACAACAAACAAGTTGGCAATGGTCATTCATCTTCATTACAGTTATCGGACTGATTGGCCTAATCGCGAATTTCTTCTTGATTCCAAAAGACTTGGCCATCCCCGGTAAGGCTGACCCTAAGGGAATCATTCGTATCCTTAAGCAACCTGCCCTACGTGCTATTCTATTGATGACAATCTTCGGTTATGGTGCACCATTCGTGGTTTACACATATCTAACACCAATTTTGAACACACAAATGGGTTGGTCAATGTCAGCGGTTGTCTTAATTCTCGTTGCCTACGGTATCATGGTTGCGATTGGAAACACATTAGGTGGTAAGTGGGCCAATAAGAACGCCCTAACAGCCCTAATCCGTATGATGTCTGGTTTGGCAGTTGTGATGCTATTCTTGTGGTTAGTCCAAAGCATGCACTGGCTTGGGCTAGTTGCTGTCCTATTAATGGGACTATTTGCCTTCATGAGTGTCCCTGGACTACAACTTATGATGATGGATCAAGCGAACAAGTTGGTTCCTGAAGACATGACGATTGCGGCGTCACTAAACATCTCTGCCTTCAACATCGGAATCGCCTTTGGTTCTACCTTAGGTGGTTATGTCTCAACACAAATGAGCCTCAACACAACACCACTATTTAGTATCTTGATGGTATTGTTCGCTATTTTCATTGCTTACCGTCTACACAAGCAATTACAAGCAAACTAATTTAAATATCGTTATCCGGGTCTGCCCACATATGGTAGTAACAAAGATAACCACACCTTCATATCAGATCACTTGTGCATAGATAATCTATGCTAGGTGGTCTTTTTTTGTGGCCTTATACCACCCTTTCCCTTTACTGACATGTTAATCACCGCCCGCTTATTCCTACGATGATATTCGATTTATCACGTGTTTACGATTACCTCCGAAAACGTTTAATCTTACTGACTGGGGATGCTGTACAACGCAGAATAATAAAAGACCTTATATATACAAAAACATACAAAAAAACACTCGAACCCGCAGAAAGTAGGTTCAAGTGCTATATTTTTTGATTGATTTATTTATTAGAAAATATTCATCAACGTTAATTAGAAGAATGTTAATGAATATGACCCTGTAAATGTTTGTGCTGGCGCAAGCTTGTTAATCGCAAACTTATGCGTAATATCACCATCAGCGTCAACAGTATCCGCAACACCCCACCATGGTTCGATACATACAAATGGTGCTTCCTTGGCATATGGTGTCCAAATCCCAACATACTTTGCATTTTGTAAGTGCATTGTCACCCCATGTGATTCAGTACGCTTTGACAAAACCAATGATGTTGGATTTTCATCTAAGCGTAAGATGATTGCATCATCCTTAAAGTCATCACGACGTAAACGTAGTGGGATATGGGCATCAAAATAACCTTCAATGTTGTTATCTAGATGTGGCCCAACCAACTTTGCTTGTTGGTATGTACGACGTGGGTCAACGTTCACATAGTAATCTGTGAAGCTGTCGTTTTCTTCTTCACTTCCTTCAATGCTCAATGGCACACGGAAAGCTGGGTGTCCCCCAACAGAGAAGAAGATGTCGTGACGGTCAATATTTGTCACGATATAAACAATTCCCAATGTATCTTGTTCTGTTAGACGGTACAAGATGTCAAATTGGAAATGGAATGGGTAAATCGCACGTGTTTCTTCGCTGTCTGTCAAACGGAAACGAGCAGTTGAAGCAGTCTTTTCAACAAGATCGAATTCGTTATCACGAGCAAAACCGTGTTGCGTCATAAAGTATGTCTTATCACGGTACTTGTAGCGATCACCTTTTAGACGGCCAACAATTGGAAATAGATTGGGCGCATGACGACCCCAGATTGCAGGATCACCTTCCCACATATATTCTAAGCCACTCTCTTTGTTCTTAACGCTGATTAATTCTGCGCCATGCTCAGAGATGGTAACCACAATACTACCATTATCTAATTTAACCGCCATATGCTCCCTCTTTCCAATACTAAGCCAGTGTGTTTCGTCATCAATAATCATAGCATATTGAGAGCGCTATCTCAAAAAGCATTGGTATACCTTAAAATCAATCAGAATCGCATGAGAATACGGCTTTGCACCATCATAAATGATTAACCATTCATTTATGTAAACGCTCTTTTGGCCTTAAAATAAACCCGCTCGGCCGTACCATAATACATGGCTTGTAATTCAGCCTCTGTAAACACCCCACTCACCTCTAACCAATTCGCTAAATCAGCATACGCATTCTTAGTCGCTGACAAAGGGGCATCGGATCCCCAAATTAAATGGTCGGCGCCAATCATATCAATAGCGCGTCGTACTAGCTTTTCCGACTTCATGAAAGGCATGGCTGTTTCATCATTAATGTCTTGAATCGCTGATAAATCTAAGCAGATATTCTCAAACGGTTTGAACATTTGCAGTGTTTGGTCAAAGTTGTCTAGGTCATCAAGTTGGGCGAATGACAAATGGGCCACCACAAAATCAATCTGCGGATACTTTTGTGCTAAGGCCACAATTGCTGTCGGTTGGTGACTTACCTCATCCCCACGACCATAATCAACCACGACTGTCATCCCCGTAAACGTGTTCAAGTAAGCAAAGACCTCACTTAACACTGAATTTTCCGCCAAATTAAACGGTTCATGGTAACCGTGGAGACCACCACCAAAACTCATCTCCAATTTCATAATCCGGAAATGTAAGTCTTCTACATGATGACGGACAATTTGGTGTACCTGTTGTGTAAAGGGATCGATTGCAAAGGCTCCGACAAATTGGTCTGGGTACTGCGCCACGACATCAGCGGTATAGGCATTTTGATATCCATTCAATGAACCTTGTAATAAGACAGCCTTATCAACCTGACCCGTAGCCATCAGTCGCTGTGCATCCGCTGCCAAAAAGGCTTCGTCACCATACCCAGTCGGTATTAATTGGAAGGCCTCACCAGTATCCCAAACTGCCCGGCCAGCGCCTAAGGGATTTAAACGACCATTCCCATTAAAGCCGGCAATACTCCGAACAAGATGTAAATGTCCATCAATTTTTTGCATGATACCCTCCTGATTTAATCTATTATATGGTCAATCAATGTCTTGCAATACCTAATCAGGCACTTTTTGAATACTTCATCGCGCATGTCTTGTCCTGACCAAAACCATTATTTATGCCTATTATACGCTATATGGTCGAATTGGTTTAGGTCTGGGGATGCATTTTGGGCTATCTAACATCCATAAAATCACCGTATTCAGTCCGAATTTCTTTTTGACCACAAAAAAAACACCTCTAGATGCCCATTTAAAGGCCCTAAAGGTGTTTTTACTTTCGTCATTAATCAGTCGCACGACGGAAAAATTTACGATAATTTTCTTGTAGCACATCGGTCGTGACGTGCGTATAAATCTGCGTTGTACTTAAACTAGAATGGCCTAATAATTTTTGCACCGTCCGTAAGTCGGCGCCATTATTAAGCATATCAGTCGCAAATGTATGACGGAACATATGCGCAGATACCTCTTGTGTCAATCCCGCCTTTTTCGCAACGGACTTAAGCACATACTCAATCCCCGCCGGTGTTAATGGCGCACCACGTTGATTAACCAACAAGGTATCATGGACGGCACCTGATTTTTGCATCAATTGCGGACGCCCATCCGTTAAATAAAGCGCTAACGCATCCGCCGCATATTGACCAAACAAGACAGAACGCTCTTTGTTTCCCTTACCAATTAATGTGACAGACCGAGCACTCTGATTGATATCTTTAATCTTCATATTGGCCATTTCTGATACACGGGCACCTGTCCCATATAGCATTTCCACAATAATCAGATTACGTTGACCAACCGCACTGGTGTCCTTTTGTAGTTCTTCATAGAGCACAGTCATCTCTTTCGCATAAAAATAACGTGGCAAATGTTGGCCGGCTTTTTTTAGGTGGACATTCGCAAACGGATTTTCCGATACAAATTGATTACGTTCCCAAAAATTATAGCCTGATCGTAATGAACTCACCCGACGGGCAATCGTCTTAGGACTATTCCCTTGTTCGTATAGATAGGACAAGTACACACGCACATCCATACGCGAAACAGCCATCAAATCCACTTTGTCGTCAATACTACTTTCTGCCAGGAAGGTTTTAAAATGCTTAAAATCAGCCGCATACGCTGCTTGCGTATCTTCTGAATATTGACGCTCAACGCGTAAATAATCCATAAACAAATCAATATATGCTTGTGCTTCCATGCGTTAACCTACTTTTTTGTCGTTGACTTTGTGGCTTTTTTAGCTTTCGGCTTCGCTTTGGCTGCTGGTTTTTTGTCAGTCTTCTTCGTTGCCTTTTTAGCTGTATCCTTCTTCTCCACTGCCTCGGCTTCTTCACCTTCCTTAGGTGTTGTGCCATCAGGCAATGTCTTATCAGTTGGCTTATCCCAGCTGACAAAGTCACAATCTGGGTAACGAGAACAACCATAGAAAGTACGACCACGACGTGTCTTACGTTGCACAATTTGACCAACCTTACACTTTGGACAAGCCAAACCGATTTCAGTCACAATTGTTTCTGTACGACGACAGTCAGGGAAACGAGAACAGGCCTTAAACTTTCCGTAACGTCCTAGCTTAATCAACATTGGTGCCCCACAGACATCACAATCTTCATCAGCCAATACGTCCTTCAAGACAACCTTTTCCATCTCGGCTTCCGCAGTCTCTAATTCTTTGGCAAATGGACGGTAGAATTCATCAACTACTTCAACCCAGTTTTCTTCCGCTGATTCAACATCGTCTAACTTTTCTTCGACCTTCGCCGTAAAGGCAACGTTCGTGATGTCAGAGAAGTATTCATCCATTGTTGCTTGGACTAATTCACCAATTTCAGTTGGCACGAACTTCTTCGCGTCCATTTTGACATAGGCACGCTTTTGAATCGTTTCGATTGTAGCCGCATAGGTTGACGGACGACCAACACCATTTTCTTCTAACGCTTTAACCAACGCTGCTTCTGTATAACGAGCAGGTGGTTGGGTAAAGTGTTGTTCCGGACTTGTTTGCATCAAGTCAACCTTGTCACCAACTTGCAAGTCCGGTAACTTGTTTTCTTTTTCCTTAGCGGCTGGGTAAGCCTTGGTAAATCCAGCAAACTTCGTCTTTGAACCATTGGCACGGAACTGCACACCATTTTGTTCAACTGTCACAGCCATTGTGTCTAAGACTTCAGCCGTCATTTGTGATGCCACAAAACGAGACCAAATCAATTGATACAACTTAAATTGATCATTGGTTAGCTTATCTTTAACAGATGATGGAGTACGGAAGACTGAGGTTGGACGAATCGCTTCGTGGGCATCTTGCGCTCCTTCTGATAACTTACCTGTAGCTGGCTTAGAAGCAGCGTATTCAGCGCCGTATTCGTTCAAGATGAATTGTGCTGCGTCATTCTTAGCTGTTTCTGATAAACGCGTTGAGTCGGTACGCATATAGGTAATCAACCCAACTGAACCTTCTTTACCACCCAAATTAATTCCTTCATACAATTGTTGCGCAGCCATCATTGTCTTACGCGCACGGAAGTTCAATTGATTATTGGCTGTTTGTTGCATCGTAGATGTTGTAAATGGTAATTGTGGCTTACGACGACGTTCCTTGGCTTCAACCTTAGAAATATCAAATGGTGCTTCGCGATCAATACGTTGCATAACCATTTGAACTGTTTCATTATCAGGCAATGGCGTTTTCTTGTCATCAAGACCCCAAAAAGCGGCCTTAAACTTTGTACGTGCTTTCTTGAATTCTGAATCTAATGTCCAATATTCTTCCGGTTCAAAGGCTTGAATTTCTTTTTCACGGTCAATAACAAGTCCCAACGCAACGCTTTGCACACGTCCAGCTGACAACCCTTTCTTAACCTTCTTCCACAAGATCGGTGAAATTGAGTAACCAACCAAACGGTCCAAGATACGACGTGCTTGTTGCGCATCGACTAAGTTCATGTCGATTGAACGGGGATGCTTAAAGGCATCCTTAACAGTATCCTTTGTGATTTCGTTAAATACCACACGGTTTTCACCCGCTTCAATATCCAAGTCAAGAATATGTGACAAATGCCAAGCAATTGCTTCTCCTTCACGGTCCGGGTCGGATGCTAGATACACTTTCTTAGCTGCTTTGGCTTCCTTCTTCAAAGACTTGATTAAGTCTCCCTTACCACGAATATTAATGTACTTTGGGTTGTAATCATGTTCAATATCAACACCCATTTGTGACTTAGGCAAATCACGTACGTGCCCGACACTGGCAATAACCTTATAAGTGCTTCCCAAGTACTTTTCAATTGTTTTCGCCTTTGATGGAGACTCCACAATAACTAAGTTCTTCCCCTTAGGCTTTGTTTTTTTGGTTGTGGCACGCTTAACCGGTGCTTTTTTCTCTTTGGCGATTTTCTCTGCCATTTGCACGTACCTCTTTCTATTTTTTTCATTAAATTTTTATTTAGTATTATTAGTTTGTGACCTTTCAGACAAATATCACATCTGTCGTCACACTTCTCTAGTTTACACTATTTCCGGCTATATATGTAGTCATTGCGACGATTCCTCCATATATATTGACACAGTGTCAATTGTTGAAGTGTATCCTCGACTCCCTCTAACCCTTCCATTTTCTACGCAAAAAAATCCAACAAAACAGTAAAAAACAACCAATCATAAAAATTGGTTGTTTTCACTATGTCAGTGTTAACCCGGTTAAAAAATCATCACCATTAATCGCAATATTAGCCCCATCACATAACAACTGATTCGTTCCTTGCCCACGGGGGTCCGTTACATTTCGAGGTACACACCAAATTTGCCGATTTTCATCCGCAGCAATCGCCGCACTCACAAGTGAACCAGATTTTTGTTCCGCTTCAACAACCCATACGTTTGCTGTTAGACCGACAATAATGCGGTTACGTTCAGGAAAACGCCAGCGTTTAGGACTCACCCAAGGCACATATTCACTGAGCACCAAGCCATATTGTTCAATATGGCGAAATAATACGCGATGTTGTGGTGGATAGACAAAATCAAATCCATGCCCAATCACACCAATTGTTTGCCCTGCATTCAGTAATGTTTCTGCGTGAACACATCCATCCACTCCTGCCGCAATTCCTGAGACTGTTACAAAGTCATTAGATACCAACTTGGGTATCCAATCTACGACCAACGCCTGTCCGTACGCGCTCATTTTTCGTGAACCTACAATCGCAACTTTATTACGCTGTAACAGTTGTCGATCACCACGATAAAATAAGACCAAAGGTGGCTGAGCAATTTCTCGCAACAAATCTGGATAATCGTCATCATACCAATTAATATGCGGTAATGACTTTAAACGATTAATTATCATTTTACTTACACCATTCAATTTATTATCACCGATAAGCTTCAATACCCATTTGTCTCGTTCCTTATCCGATAACGCTTCACCCTGTAACCAAAATGCCCAGCGACGCTTAGGTGACAAACTTTCTAACGATACCAACCAAAACATGAAATCCATTTTCTCCATAGAGTCTCCTTAGGTAACACATACCAAAAGAGCGCCTATTCCCCCTAAATTTTACAAAACGTTCAACCAAAAAAAGAACTAGAATTCTAAATTCAAGAATTCTAGCTCTTAATCATATATTGATTTCTAGTCAGTTTTCACCACTAATACTCGTTTCTCTAATCGTTCTTCTTACGACGGAAGTACGTACCAAATGTTCCAAACAGTAATGCAAGTCCACTTAACCCAACACCAGCATTCATATTTGCAGATGCCGTGTTTGGTAATTCAGTCATCAAATCATTGATTTCCTTAACACTTCTTGCATCACTAATTTTGCGTTGAATATCTTGCTTTTCTTGCTTATTCAACTGTGGTAGAGTTCGAACTTCATTAACGGCTTCATCTTTATGTGCGTTGAGATCATCCACATCACCATTAGGTCGTGCGCTACGATTATCGTTTCGCTCTTCCTGTTCACGTTGTGCTTCATCCATTGAATCTTGACGCTTTTGACTTTCCTTCTTAGCGTCTTCCACAATCTTCTTCACATCGTCAGGTGTCTTGGCTTCATCTAACTTCTTTTGTAAGTCTTCTTGTTCTTGCTTTTCGAAGTGAGGTAAGTCCTTGATTTCGTCTAATCCGTTTTTACGTGCGTCATCTAGTTCACGTTGTGCTTCATCAATCGCATCTTGTCGCTTTTGGCTTTCCTTCTTAGCGTCTTCCACAATCTTCTTCACATCGTCAAGTGTCTTAGATTCATCTAACTTCTTTTGCAAGTCTTCTTGTTCTTGCTTATCGAAATGAGGTAAGTCCTTGATTTCTTCTGAACCATTCTTACGCGCGTCATCCAACTCACGTTGCGCTGCATCGAGTGCGTCTTGACGCTTTTGATTTTCGTGTTCAGCCTCTTCTACAATATCATGCAATTCATCTGCTGATACAGCTTCATCAATTCGTTGGTTGATACCATTTTTTTCAGCCTCTGTTAAATGATCCAAAGATTCGATTTGCTTTTTAGATTCTTCTTTATGGAATTCAAGAATGTCATTCACTTTATTGTCACCTTGATTTTCGTGATCAACATCATGATTTTTTTGAACAGCATCATTCAAAATTCCCTTGATTTCATCAAGGTAGAAGCATCATCTAATTGCTTTTTAAAATCATTCTTTTCATCATCAGATAAGTTAGGCAATCCATCAATCTCTTCTGATCCATTCTTGCGTGCGTCTTCTAGTTCACGTTGTGCTTCATCAATTGCATCTTGGCGCTTTTGGCTTTCCTTCTTGGCGTCTTCCACAATCTTATTCACATCGTCTGGTGTCTTAGATTCATCTAACTTCTTTTGCAAGTCTTCTTGTTCTTGCTTATCTAAATGAGGTAAGTCCTTGATTTCGTCTAATCCGTTTTTACGCGCTTCATCGAGTGCATCTTGTCGCTTTTGACTCTCGTCCTTAGCGTCTTCCACAATCTTATTCACATCGTCTGGTGTCTTAGATTCGTCTAACTTCTTTTGCAAGTCTTCTAATTCTTGCTTATCGAAGTGAGGTAAGTCCTTAATTTCTTCTGATCCATTCTTACGTGCGTCTTCTAGTTCACGTTGTGCTTCATCAAGTGCATCTTGTCGCTTTTGGCTTTCCTTCTTAGCGTCTTCCACAATTTTCTTCGCATCATCTGGTGTCTTAGATTCGTCTAACTTCTTTTGCAAGTCTTCTAATTCTTGCTTGTCAAAGTGAGGTAAGTCCTTGATCTCTTCTGATCCGTTCTTACGTGCGTCTTCTAGTTCGCGTTGTGCTTCATCAACTGCATCTTGTCGCTTTTGACTCTCGTCCTTAGCGTCTTCCACAATCTTATTCACATCGTCTGGTGTATTAGATTCGTCTAACTTCTTTTGCAAGTCTTCTAATTCTTGCTTATCGAAGTGAGGTAAGTCCTTAATTTCTTCTGATCCATTCTTACGTGCGTCTTCTAGTTCACGTTGTGCTTCATCCACTGCATCTTGTCGCTTTCGGCTTTCCTTCTTAGCGTCTTCCACAATTTTCTTCGCATCATCTGGTGTCTTGGCGTCGTCTAACTTCTTTTGCAAGTCTTCTAATTCTTGCTTATCGAAGTGAGGTAAGTCCTTAATTTCTTCTGATCCATTCTTACGTGCGTCTTCTAGTTCACGTTGTGCTTCATCAAGTGCATCTTGTCGCTTTTGACTTTCCTTCTTAGCGTCTTCCACAATCTTATTCACATCGTCTGGTGTCTTAGATTCATCTAACTTCTTTTGCAAGTCTTCTTGTTCTTGCTTATCTAAATGAGGTAAGTCCTTGATTTCGTCTAATCCGTTTTTACGCGCTTCATCGAGTGCATCTTGTCGCTTTTGACTCTCGTCCTTAGCGTCTTCCACAATCTTCTTCGCATCATCTGGTGTCTTAGATTCATCTAACTTCTTTTGCAAGTCTTCTAATTCTTGCTTGTCGAAGTGAGGTAAGTCCTTGATCTCTTCTGATCCGTTCTTACGTGCGTCTTCTAGTTCACGTTGTGCTTCATCAATTGCATCTTGTCGCTTTTGGCTTTCCTTCTTAGCGTCTTCCACAATTTTCTTCGCATCATCTGGTGTCTTGGCGTCGTCTAACTTCTTTTGCAAGTCTTCTAATTCTTGCTTATCGAAGTGAGGTAAGTCCTTGATTCCTTCTGAACCGTTCTTACGCGCTTCATCAAGTGCATCTTGTCGCTTGTGGCTTTCCTTCTTAGCGTCTTCCGCAATCTTATTCGCTTCATCTGGTGTCTTGGCGTCGTCTAACTTCTTTTGCAAGTCTTCTAATTCTTGCTTGTCAAAGTGAGGCAAGTCCTTGATCTCTTCTAAACCGTTCTTACGCGCTTCATCAAGTGCATCTTGTCGCTTTTGGCTTTCCTTCTTAGCGTCTTCCGCAATCTTCTTCGCTTCATCTGGTGTCTTGGCTTCATCTAACTTCTTCTGCAAGTCTTCTAATTCTTGCTTATCGAAGTGAGGTAAGTCCTTAATTTCTTTTGATCCATTCTTACGTGCGTCTTCTAGTTCACGTTGTGCTTCATCAAGTGCATCTTGTCGCTTTTGACTTTCCTTCTTAGCGTCTTCCACAATCTTCTTCGCATCATCTGGTGTCTTAGATTCATCTAACTTCTTTTGCAAGTCTTCTAATTCTTGCTTGTCGAAGTGAGGTAAGTCCTTGATTCCTTCTGAACCGTTCTTATGCGCTTCATCAAGTGCATCTTGTCGCTTTTGGCTTTCCTTCTTAGCGTCTTCCACAATCTTCTTCGCTTCATCTGGTGTCTTGGCTTCGTCTAACTTCTTTTGCAAGTCTTCTAATTCTTGCTTGTCGAAGTGAGGTAAGTCCTTGATTCCTTCTGAACCGTTCTTACGCGCTTCGTCGAGTGCATCCTGTCGCTTTTGGCTTTCCTTCTTAGCGTCTTCCGCAATCTTATTCGCTTCATCAGGTGTCTTTGCTTCATCTAACTTCTTTTGCAAGTCTTCTAATTCTTGCTTGTCAAAGTGAGGTAAGTCCTTGATTTCTTCTGAACCGTTCTTACGCGCTTCGTCTAGTGCATCCTGTCGCTTTTGGTTTTCTTTCTTGGCATCTTCTACAATCTTATTAACATCATCAGGCGTCTTTGCGTCTTCTAACTTCTTATGCCAAATTTCTTGATCTGTTTCGTTGAAGTTAGGTAATGCTTGAATTTTTTTCGATCCCTCAACCTGAGCTTCGTTCAAGGCGTTTTGACGCTTTTGACTTTCGTCCTTAGCATCTTCCAAAATTGATTCTACTTCTTCAGGTTTTTTCGCGTCTTCTAGTTGCTTATGCCAATCATCTAAATCTTCCTTATCAAAATGTTGCAGATTATTAATTTCATCCGCTGCATCTCTCTTCAACTCTTGTAACTCAATAGCTTCACGCTTTTCACGTTTAGATTGGTTTAACTGCTCCGCTTCGTTTTGAACATCTTTCACGCCTTGAATATCTTTTTGCTTATTGATGCGATCTTTAAAGGCATTACGTTCATCATCAGAAAGGTCCGTCAATGCCTCAACATCTTTACGAGCCTCATTTTGTGCATCTGACAGACGTTGCAATCGCTCGGATTCACGTAGTTGATTACGTAAAACAACTTCATCCATCTTTTTGTGTACATCATCAGCTGTTTCTGCATTACGAATGGCATCTTCAAATTCTAATAGGTCATCTGAATTCAATTCCGTAAACGACTTTAATTCATTAAGCGCGCTACCTTTAATTTCTTCCAGTTGCTTAGATACACGACGTTCTTCATTTAAGCGAACACCTTCTCCAACAATTTCCAACATTTCTAACAAAACATTTCGTTCTTGTAGACGTTCCTTAAATGAATTCTTTTCCGCTTCATCTAGATATTCCAACGTATCAATTGCGTTCAATGCTTCCTCTAGAAAGTCCTTCATATCCTTATTAAGCTGTTGCATCTTGTCTACGATTTCATTAATTTCGTTAATGGAATTACTATCAAGAATCTTGTCCAGATGTTCCTCATATACGTTCGGCAATTTGCGTTGCAAATGCTCTAGTTTTTCCATTTCTTTTAATGCATCTTTTCGCGCTGCTTCTAATTCTGATTTTTGACGTTGCTTTTCATTTTCCTTGTTCGCATCCCGTAAGGCATCGCGTACTTCACCAATGCTATTTGCATCAGTAATACGTTCAATAAAGCCGTCTTTTTGTGGATTCGTTAAATTAATCAAGTCATCAAGCTTATCTATTGCTTCTTCTTTTTCTTTCCCTAACGCTTCCAAAGATTTACCATTTAAATCTATAGCTTCTAGTCGAAGATTATTTAAGAACTCTTCAATTTCTTCGGCTTGAGAACGTGTTAACTTATCAAGTGTGTAATCACTGAGAAAATTTTCCATTTTAGTATCTAAAAATGTGCGATCATGCTTTGTTAAAGCATCTAGATTATCAAATGTACTCTCAGTTTCTTGAATATCATGATTAACTGATTTTTCACGAATTTCTTTTAAGTTTTCTTCAACTTGCTGCAAAGTCATTGCATTATTAATATTCTGTTCGGCAACTTCTTTTTCCGCTTGTGTTAGATTTGCATCTTGCAATTCACGTAATGCATCTTTTTGAGCATGTCCTTGTAGTTCACTCTCAAAACGTTCTAAGTCAGCTACTGAATTCATATTTGATGATTCTAATTGTTTGTTTAGTTGCATCTTAGTTGATGGATACCAACTAGGGAATTCAGCCATTTTCTTTGAAATTTCAAAGTACTTATTGACGAAGTGGGCAGTTTCACCCATTTGGACAGTCATTGAAGTTGTATTAGGATCTAACCGATCCCAAATACCCCAAATCCGCTTCCCACTATACTCAAAGGTTAGCGCAGCTTCTGGCGGCACATCACCTATAAACGCAATTGATAGTCCAAAGAACAAGCGATAGTCACCCTTCAACACTAATTCTTTGGTGGTATCATTCCACACACCCTTCGTACTATCTTCACCATTACGTAATGATCCACCTGTAATTTGAATTGACTTGTTGTCCACAGCTTTTCGCATCGCGTCGTTCATACGAATACGTAATTCACTTTCGTATGTGAAAACGCCCCCGTCCGTGATCAAATTAATGTCCATTCGAAGTTGATTATTCTTGTCCACATACATAATCATTTCATTATTTAATTTAATATTGTTTTTACCGCTTGTTGAAGTCTTCAACATATGCGAAATATCTTTTCGGGCAATACCATCATTAACCGGTACCGGCTTCGGCTTTGGTGCTTGTTGTACTGACTTCTCTACTTTGTCATTCGTCTTAGCGTCTGTCTGTGCATCGGTACTTGGACGCTCCAACTTATTCGTTGTTTGATCTTCCTCTTTTTGCTCTTCTACAACTTTTTCTGGTTCAACATTCGACGTTTCATCATCTTCCGTGTTATGCACGTCTTTCAAGACATTCTGACTTTCTCCACCCTCTATTTTGATTTGTTTTTCATCTGCCACCGCATTTGAATTAGTTTCGCCATTTGCTGCGTTGATATCTTGTTCTGCTGTTGTTTCTTCTTGAACCTCAGAGAAAGATTGTTCATCTATACCTATTTCATTTTTTTGTTCCTGAATTACGATGGAAACATTCTCATTAAGTGTTTGATCTGACGACACATTTTCTGACCCAAATACAAGTGGTGCAGACATCATCGCTCCAATTAAACTTGCACTAAACACCCATGATTTCCCTGACTTATACATTTTAAAATTTGTGATTTTCATATCATTACGTTCCATACATACATCCTGCTTTCCCATTTTAAATTATAATCATTCTCATAAAGTTATAATATAGGTACCATATGGGCTGAATATTAAAGCTAAATTAAAACCATTTCATATAAAATACATTAAAAATTATTTGAAAAACATTTAGTATAATAAACAATATACAAAAAAGGACATTAGGCTGAATAACAAAACTACTTTTTACGTATTATATAAACTTAATGTCCTTTAATAAAAATATTTATTTAATTAAATTAAAATCACAAAATATAGATATATACCAATTTTTTTAATCGTAATTATTCACAATATAATATATATTAAAATTAAAAAAACAAGTGTTTCCTATCCAAAGGCACCATAAATACCGTTTTGTCCCATTATCATCATGCGTCTAATAACAGCATTCCAGTTCAAAAGACACGAGTTTGCCTGCTCCCAAACTAAAAAAACACGCCTAGAAACAAATTAAACGTTTCTAGGCGTGTTTTCTATTCGTCTATAATTGTGGATTCAAACAATTATATTACTTCTTGCGAAGCTTTGTTAATCCGGCAAATAATCCTGTCAAAGCTAACATCGCCGCACCAAGAGCTGAAACAAGTACGTTAGTTTCTGATCCTGTATTTGGATATGATGCTTCACCCTTTGACTTACCCTTTTCAGGAGTCTTGTTTTCAGGTGTGTTCTTTGAACCATTATTGTTTTGTTCTGGTTGACCAGGCTTACCAGCTTCAATTGGTGTGTAACCAAAGTCAATCATTCCGTTTTCAGGAATAGTAACCTTAATCTTACCGTTCTTATCTCCCTTTGGCTTGTTGTAACCAGGGATTTCTGGCAAATCATTTACATCAACTTCTACAACATCGCCTGGGTGTCCCTTAATAGTTGGGAAATTCTTATCTGTCTTAATTTCCTTACCTGTGTTCTTATCTACAGGACGGCTTTGTGTATCTGGTTGATATGGAATTTCAACTGGCTTTCCATCTTCAGGAATTTGAACCTTAATCTTACCATTCTTGTCAGCCTTTGGCTTTGAGAATCCAGGGATATCAGGCAAATCATTGATATCGATTTCTACCATGTCTCCAGGCTTACCCTTGATACTTGGGAAACTCTTATCAGTCTTGATTTCCTTACCTGTATTCTTGTCCACTGGACGTGAAGGTGTCTTCTTTTCAGTATATGGAATTTCGATTGACTTTCCTTCTTCAGGAACAGTAATCTTGATCTTTCCGTTTTCGTCTGGTGTTGGCTTGTCGTATCCAGGAATGTCAGGCAAGTCGTTGATGTCAATTTCTACAACGTCTCCTGGCTTTCCAGGTACTTCAGGCATCTTTTCACCTTCTGGCAACTTGATTTCCTTACCTGTTTCCTTATCTACCGGAACTGAAGGTGTCTTCTTTTCAGTGTATGGAATTTCGATTGACTTTCCTTCTTCAGGAACAGTAATCTTGATCTTTCCGTTTTCGTCTGGTGTTGGCTTGTCGTATCCAGGAATGTCAGGCAAGTCGTTGATGTCAATTTCTACAACGTCTCCTGGCTTTCCAGGTACTTCAGGCATCTTTTCACCTTCTGGCAACTTGATTTCCTTACCTGTTTCCTTATCTACCGGAACTGAAGGTGTCTTCTTTTCAGTGTATGGAATTTCGACTGACTTTCCTTCTTCAGGAACAGTAATCTTGATCTTTCCATTTTCATCTGGTGTTGGCTTGTCGTATCCAGGAATATCAGGCAAGTCGTTGATATCAATTTCTACAACGTCTCCTGGCTTTCCAGGTACTTCAGGCATCTTTTCACCTTCTGGCAACTTGATTTCCTTACCTGTTTCCTTATCTACCGGAACTGAAGGTGTCTTCTTTTCAGTGTATGGAATTTCGACTGACTTTCCTTCTTCAGGAACAGTAATCTTAATCTTTCCGTTTTCGTCTGGTGTTGGCTTGTCGTATCCAGGAATATCAGGCAAGTCGTTGATGTCAATTTCTACAACGTCTCCTGGCTTTCCAGGTACTTCAGGCATCTTTTCACCTTCTGGCAACTTGATTTCCTTACCTGTTTCCTTATCTACCGGAACTGAAGGTGTCTTCTTTTCAGTATATGGAATTTGAACTGGTCCACCATCCTTAGGAATTTGAACCTTAATCTTTCCGTTTTCGTCTGGTGTTGGCTTGTCATATCCAGGAATGTCAGGCAAGTCGTTGATGTCAATTTCAACTTCTTCCCCTGGGTTCCCAGGTACTTCAGGCATCTTTTCACCTTCTGGTAACTTAATTTCTTCACCCGTCTTTTCATCTACTGGAACAGAAGGTGTCTTCTTTTCAGTATATGGAATTTCGACTGACTTTCCTTCTTCAGGAACAGTAATCTTGATCTTTCCGTTTTCGTCTGGTGTTGGCTTGTCGTATCCAGGAATGTCAGGCAAGTCGTTGATGTCAATTTCTACAACGTCTCCTGGCTTTCCAGGTACTTCAGGCATCTTTTCACCTTCTGGCAACTTGATTTCCTTACCTGTTTCCTTATCTACTGGAACTGAAGGTGTCTTCTTTTCAGTGTATGGAATTTCGATTGGTGATCCATCATCTGGAATCACAATTTCGATTGGTTCCTTTGGCTTTTCGTATCCAGGAATATCAGGCAATTCATCTGGTGTGATAACCTTCTTATCGCCTGACTTTCCTTCCACCTTTGGCATTTCTACGCCATCTGGTACCGGAACCTTATTACCATCCTTATCAACCGGAACTGTTGGCACTTCCTTCTTTTCTGGTTGTGGGTCAGGCTTTGGTAGCTTCTCGTACGGAATTTCGATTGGTGATCCATCATCTGGCATCACAACTTCAATCGGTTCCTTTGGCTTTTCGTATCCAGGAACATCAGGCAATTCGTCTGGTGTGATAACCTTCTTATCGCCTGACTTTCCTTCCACCTTTGGCATTTCCACACCATCTGGTGCCAGAATCTTATTTCCATCCTTATCAACCGGAATTGTCGGCACTTCCTTCTTTTCTGGTTGTGGTTCAGGCTTTGGATCTGGTAGCTTCTCGTATGGAATTGCGATCGGTGAGCCATCATCTGGAATCACAACTTCGATTGGTTCCTTTGGCTTCTCGTATCCAGGGATATCAGGCAATTCGTCTGGTGTAATAACCTTCTTATCTCCTGGGTTTCCTTCCACCTTTGGCATTTCCACACCATCTGGTACTGGAATCTTGTTTCCGTCCTTATCAACCGGAATTGTTGGTGTCTTGCCTTCTTCAGGTTGTGGATCTGGCGTTGGTTCAGGCTTTGGATCTGGTTGCTTCTCGTATGGAATTTCGATCGGTGAGCCATCATCTGGAATCACAACTTCGATTGGTTCCTTTGGCTTTTCGTATCCAGGAATATCAGGTAGTTCGTCTGGTGTAATAACCTTCTTATCTCCTGGCTTTCCTTCCACCTTCGGCATTTCCACACCATCTGGCACCGGAATCTTGTTTCCATCCTTATCAACCGGAATTGTTGGTACTTCCTTCTTTTCTGGTTGTGGATCTGGTTTTGGTTCAGGATTTGGATCCGGTAGCTTTTCGTATGGAATTTCGATTGGTGAACCATCATCTGGAATCACGACTTCGATTGGTTCCTTTGGCTTCTCGTATCCAGGGATATCCGGCAATTCGTCTGGCGTAATCACCTTCTTATCTCCTGGCTTTCCTTCCGCCTTTGGCATTTCTACGCCATCTGGAACTGGAATCTTATTACCATCTTCATCTACCGGAATCGTTGGTACTTCCTTCTTTTCTGGTTGTGGGTCTGGATCTGGCTTTGGCGTTGGTTCAGGCTTTAGATCTGGTAGCTTTTCGTACGGAATTTCGATTGGTGATCCATCATCTGGAATCACAACTTCGATTGATTCCTTTGGTTTCTCGTATCCAGGGATATCCGGCAATTCGTCTGGCGTAATCACCTTCGTATCTCCTGGTTTTCCTTCCGCCTTTGGCATTTCTACGCCATCTGGAACTGGAATCTTATTACCATCTTCATCTACCGGAATTGTCGGAACTTCCTTCTTTTCTGGTTGTGGTTCAGGCTTTGGATCTGGTAGTTTCTCGTAAGGAATTTCGATTGGTGAGCCATCATCTGGGATCACAACTTCGATTGGTTCCTTTGGCTTTTCATATCCAGGAATATCAGGAACTTCATCCGGCGTAATAATCTTTTTATCTCCCGGCTTTCCTTCTACCTTTGGCAGTTCCACACCATCTGGTACCAAAATCTTGTTTCCGTCTTCATCTACCGGAATTGTCGGAACTTCCTTCTTTTCTGGTTCTGGTTCAGGCTTTGGCTCTAGTAGCTTCTCGTATGGAATTTCAATTGATGCGCCATCATCCGGTATCACAACTTCGATTGGTTCCTTTGGCTTTTCATATCCAGGAATATCAGGTAATTCGTCTGGTGTGATAACCTTCTTGTCTCCTGGCTTTCCTTCTACCTTTGGCATTTCCACACCATCTGGTACGGAAATCTTGTTTCCGTCTTCATCTACCGGAATTGTCGGAACTTCCTTCTTTTCTGGTTGTGGGTCTGGCTTTGGTTCTGTTAGCTTTTCGTATGGAATTTCAATTGATGCGCCGTCATCTGGAATCACAACTTCGATTGGTTCCTTTGGCTTTTCATATCCAGGAATATCAGGCACTTCATCAGGCGTAATAATCTTTTTATCTCCCGGCTTTCCTTCTACCTTTGGCATCTCCATGCCATCTGGTACCGGAATTTCATTACCATCTTCATCCACAGGGATAGTTGGCACTGTAATCACTTTGTTAGGCACAGTTGTCGTATCTGGAATACGCTTAATGGTTTTGTCGCCTGGTTTGTTGGCAAAAACAGTATAATCATCATTCGGATTAATCACATGATCCTTAGGAACCGAAATCTCCCATGTTCCATCACTATTAATTAAGCCACTACCAATGACATTTCCATTTTGATCTTTAACTTCAAATTCATCGCCTGGATGGCCCGTCCCAGTCATTACGGTATCTTCCAATTCAACTTGGTGAATTTTTGGATTCTCAGCTAGTTCATAAAAAGATAATGAGTCTAATCTGAATTGCTGTAGGTTAACTGCTGTACCAGTTGAACCAGCCACACCAAATGCAATTGGGCCCATATCGTCATTTAAGAAATCTCGCAATGTTCGTGTCCACACTTGGCCGTCATACACAATACTTACATTTCCAGTTGCAGCACGGTAATCAATGACAACATCCTTAAATTCATTGTTACTAGGTTCATCAATTTGTTTTGGCATTGACCATGGTTCACTCTCATCTTCCCATGTAATTGCTCGAACATTTTCGTCATTGTAGACAAACGAACCAAATGATTTTCCTTTTAAAAATTCAGGGTCTTTTTCAGCAATTCCTGATGAATTTCCATTCCAATATGTGTCAAATTTGAAGCCAAATCCATCAACAATACCCCCAATACCAATGGCACCACCCACGTTCCCAACTTGGTTAATGTCACCTGGATGAAAGACAAATCCCACTCCGTCTCCACCACGTTCTAATCCATTTCCTTTAATGGGTTGTCCATTGGAATTATCGCCTAAATTCAAGCCACCCTGTAATAGAAAATCTTCATTCGGATTAAAGTGTTCTTTTAATTTAACATTTCCACTTTGCTTTCGTTTCTTTTCAGTTAACGTTACAATCCCTGATTCTTGATCATATGTTGCGGATCCATTCATATCAAAATAATCACTAAAATTTTCTTTAGTGATTTCGACTAAATATTTCGTTGCTGAAAGTTCTTGCGTACCAGCAATATTAATTTGTGCTCCCATTACCATATTTGTTTCATCTACAACAGCAAGCCCCGCTAAGACAGCTGCTGAAAACACCCATATTTTCCCTGCTTTATACATTTTGAATCGCATAGTTCCCCCACTAATTGTAAGTGACAATAAATTAAAACTATTATAGTTTAAATTTTTGAAACGTTCAACAATTTTTAAACAAAAACATTATGGAAAGTTAGCAATTATAACATATACCAATTACATAATTAATCAGATAAAAATACTATCATCAAATTCAAACCTCAGTCCCGCACTCCATATATCCACTCTACGTACAAAATAAAACACCAATTAGTTCGATATAGACTAATTGGTGTTTTGGGATATGCATTATTTTAGATATTTCATGACTGGACTAAACGTTTTACGATGAATTGGTGTGACACCTAATTCATCCAGCGCTGTTAAATGCTGTTTTGTGCCATACCCTGCATGATTTTCAAAACCATAGCCAGGGTATTTCTGAGCATATTCCGTCATCAACGCATCTCGATAATTTTTAGCTAAGATGGATGCAGCACCAATACTGATACTACGATCATCACCTTTAATTAGCTTTTCTTGTGGTTGTGGTAAGTCTACCGTCATCGCATCAAGCAAGAGTTCGTCTGGCTGTGTTGGCAATTTCTCAATTGCTTCTTTCATTGCAATCCGACTTGCTTCATAAATATTAACGTCATCGATAACGTCAGCATCAATCACACTAAACGCATATGCGACAACTTGCGATTTAATATCAGCATCTAATGCTTCGCGCTTTACTTGTGACAATTGTTTCGAATCATGCACACTAATCAAATCAAACGAATCATCAATAACAACAGCACATGCGACAACTGGACCAGCAAGTGGACCACGCCCCACTTCGTCTACGCCAGCGACGGTTAAACCACGTCCCCAGGCATCATGTTCAAAGCTTAATCGCTCATTAAAAGCATCAGTATCAGCTTTTGCTTTGGCTGCTCTTTTTGCTTCTTGGGCTAATAACTTTTGCACACCTTGGCGTGTATCAGCTTGCCAACGTGTTAAATCTTCTTGTGACGCTCCTGCCGCTAATTGCGCTTTAATACTCGCAATTGTTTCATTCGGCATCTTCTTGAACCTCACCAATATTATCAGATGGTACTTCAACCGTGTATGGACCAAGCTTACCACGACGTAAGTCGATCAACATACGTTCGGCTGCACGATTGTAATCATCCTTGAAACCAAGCTTCTTTGTAATCAACAATAGCACATCAACATCTGACATTGTTTCAAATGCATCTTCAGGTAAATGGTAACGTTCCACGATTGCTTGTGGGTTATATTCACGCATAAACTTAAGGGTTACCAATGCAATATCATCTAAATTAACTAGTTGATCCTTAATGGCTCCTGTCATGGCTAGGTGTTGACCCACACGCTTATCTTCAAACTTTGGCCATAGCACACCAGGTGTGTCTAGCAATTCTAAGTTAGTTGGTGTTTTCAACCATTGTAACTTCTTTGTAACTCCAGGACGGTCCCCTGTAATCGCAACGTTCTTTGTTACTAAGTGGTTCAAAAGCGTTGACTTTCCAACGTTAGGAATTCCAGCAACTAATGCACGAATTGACTTATCCTTAACCCCTTTTTCTGCCAACGCAGCCCACTTGTCAGCTAAGACATTACGAGCTGCTTTAGTAATCATTTGTGGCGTCTTGTGATTACGTGTATCTAGGGCCACAACATTCATCCCTTGTTGACGGAAGTAACGTAACCATTCATTTGTACGTTCTGGATCTGCCAAGTCAGTTTTTGTCATAATCATCAAACGTGGCTTATCACCTAAAACCTTATCTAATTCTGGATTACGTGATGAAACTGGGATACGTGCATCGACTAATTCGAAGACAATATCAACGTGCTTCATGTTTTCGCGCATTAAGCGAAAGGCTTTCGCCATGTGACCTGGATACCATTGAATAATTTGTGCCATGTTTATGTCCTTTCCTATCCTTCTGAAGCTTGGTACATTTCCCAAGCTTCATCGAAAGTTGTCATACTGTGTAAATAAGGCGCGTTAATCTCTAAGTAATTCGAAATTTCATCGAAATCTTGACTTTGCTTCGGAAATTGCAAGTCATAGAATGCGCCATTTGCAAATTGTTGCACATCAGTTTGTGCAATTGGATTCTGTTCTGTCATCAACCAGCTATAAAATGGACGGTGCATACTGAGCCTCCCTTATAATCAAATGTATTGACCCATTTTAGCACATTTTGCGCTTAAAAAAGCCACTAGGCGCCATATTTGCATCGTGTTCTCGCATTTATGCACGATTATATCGGACAACCATTAAAAAAACCGTTAGAAACAATTGTTTCTAACGGTTTTTTAGTGCATTACGAACACACTTTAATGCCTGTTACATACTTGCAATTTTAGAATTCTTGCCAATATTTATGCATTGTTGTCTTACCCACACCTGGGTTAAAACTATTAGTTGGATCATTCTTCTTGTAATGCGCGACCAAAGTTGGCGCGGCATGGTACATATGTCCAACATTATGTTCCGCAGGGTAAATAGCGCCACGTTGATCAAGAATCTCTAACATTTCTGCTTTGACTTCGTGTGGGTCAACACCCTTCTTAATGATGTAATCCTGGTGCATAACGTGTGATAAGAAATGACCGTAGTATAATTTATGTTCGATTTTATTATCCAATGATTCTGGTAATACTTCGAACCAATTATCATCATTTCGACGCAAAGCGATGTCTAATGCCAACAAGTCATCAACTTCAGTTTGATGCACTTCTTGATATCGAATAGCTGCTCCAGCGGCCACGAATCGGTGCAAAGAAGCCTTCTTTTCTTCAGCAGGTGTACATTCAAAGTAATCACCTTCTGCTTCTGCAAACAACATTTGCAAATATTCACGTGCTTCTTGAATCCCTGCTCCAGACATCTTCAATTGCAAATGGTGTTCATATTGATCACGATAATTTTCCATTTGTTCAGGCAATTGATTTGGAATAACAACCCCCATCTTTTGCATCAAACGGTCTGGGAAATATGGCTTGAACACTGGAATATGGTCTAGCATACGTTCTGCCGTTGCTTTCATACCAAACAAAAATGGCAATGCATCCGTTCCTAACTTATCAATGACCACTAATGAGTCTTTTCCATACTTCTTTGCAATGTCATATGCGTCTCGGTGCATGTATTCACCTGACACTGGCATATTCTCAAATTCACTCAATGCTTGACGTCGAATTTCTTCTAAGACATGCGTATCATTGGTTCCAATATAGAACATCATAGATTCTGGTTCTTTTTGGAACGTATCTAGACGCACCGCAAATGCCGCAACCTTTCCAGATGCTCCAGACACTTCATACAATTGATTAGGATCAGCGTTATAACTTGCAGGTGAGTCAGCATCAACATCACGAACACGTTCACGATATGACTTGTTGTGTGCTGCATGTTCAGAAGCTGGTACTGCATCAACATCGAAGTTTCTTGTTTCTAAATTCGTAATAATCTCTTCAGGCGTATTTCCCAATTCAATCCCCAAGTGATTTACTAGTGTCAATTCATTGTCTTCGTTGATACGTGCGTATAGTGATAATTCAGTATACGCAGGTCCACGATTAACCAAGGCACCACCTGAATTATTGTTAATTCCACCAATAACTGTGGCACCCAATGTTGAAGATCCAATAACTGAATGTGGCTCACGTTCAATTGGCTTCAATGTGTTTTCAAGCGCAAACAAAGTTGTTCCGGGGAACGCTAGTACTTGCTCTCCTTCATTAATCAATTGAACACCCTTAATACGGATACCATTAACCACAACAACTTCACGATCATAACCAGTAGTTGGCACAGATCCTTCTGTCAAACTTGTATTGGCAGCTTGCATAATGATAACAATGTTATTTGCATGTAGAATTTCTAGTACATGCCACAGTTCCATCAATGACCCTGGTTGTACAACTGCTAATGCTGGACCATTCCCTGAACGATACCCTTTACGGTAGCGTAATGATTTCGCAGCATTTGTGATAACATGTTTCTTCCCAACAACTTCATACAATTCTGATACTACTGACATTCCCTTTACCCCTATTCCTAGTAAAATCCCCTTCAGTATGACATTAATCCATTAAATTAAAATCATAACGGTTACTACACCTATAAATGTAAACGTTTACTATAACCATGTCAAGGTTGTAACCCTATTCCCCCTAAGAACTTGCACGTTTTTTTGACATCTCTTTTCCAGGCAATCACCAAATCCAATTAATGCACCATCTTAAAGAACTTGATTTTGCATTAAAATACATTCACTTGCCATAACAAGACCATAAAAAAATATCGTTAGAAACGTATTAGTTTCCAACGATATTCTAAATTAATTCGTAATGTAGCTAAATCCAAGCGCTCCAGGCCCTGTGTGCGTTGACACTGTTGGTGATGTTTGCCCAACAGTAATCGTTGCATCAGGGAAAGCTGCCTTCAATTCTTCTGCAAAGGCGTCTGCCTTTTCTAATGCATCTGCATGTGAAATATGTGCTGCTTTAATTCCAGCTTCAACAGCCTTCATTTCTTCTAGCACACCATTCAAGTACTTCTTTGTAGACTTAGCACCACGTCCCTTAACTTCAACGTTGATGTTTCCTTCTACGACGTGTGCACCAATTTGAATGTTAATCAATCCAGCAACAAATCCTGCGGTCTTTGATAAACGACCACCGGCTACCAAATTATGCAAATCAGCAATTGTTAAGTACAATTCTGTCTTATCATGCGCATCCTTAATGGCCGCTAGAACTTCTTCCTTTGATCCACCATTCGCAGCCACTTCAGCAGCCGCTAGGACTTGGAAAGCTTCCGCACGGTCAATAAAATCAGAATCCACAACTGTGATATCTGCGTTGACCATACGTGCTGCTTGTTCAGCCGCATTAGCTGTTCCTGACAATCCCTTGCTCAAATGAATTGAAACGATTTCAATATCATCGCCAGCAACACTCTCATAAGCATCAGTAAATACACCCAATGATGGTTGTGATGTTGTGGGTAGGTTGTCTGCCGCAGCCATTTGCGTCATAAATTCTTCACGTGTAATCGTGACATTATCTTGATGAATTTTACCATCCACCATCACTGTTAGTGGAACAACGGTAATATCCAACTTTTCAGCTTCTTCGGATGAAATCAAGGCAGCTGAATCTGTAACAATTTTAACCTTTGCCATATCTTTTTCCCTCATCATTTCTGCGCTGACGCGCAAATCATGTTTAATTTTTTTTACAATGAATCTGGTTCACGCATCCAAGCCAAAGCAATTGCACCAGAACCTAAGTGAGTCCCAATAACTGGTCCAAAGTAAGACAAGTCAAATGGTACGTCCGGATACTTTTCTTGCATCGCATCACGGAACTTTTCTCCAGCTTCTAGGCTATTACCATGTACTACTAGGCCATGTAATGGATAATCAGCTTCTTCTTTTGCTTGCACAAACAAATCTTCTGCACGTCCAAGCGCTTTCTTCATTGAACGCACTTTTTCAAACGGCACAATATAATTTGATTCATTATCAAATGTCAAAATAGGCTTAACACGTAACATTGATCCTAGGATGGCAGATGCATTTGACAAACGCCCTCCACGAGCCAAGTTTTGCAAATCATCCACCACAAAGTATTCATCAATTGTTGGTGTTAATTGATTCAATACTGTTAAGATTTCGTCCATGCTCTTCCCAGCTTCCGCCATTTGAGCAGCTTTCAAAACCAACAATCCCATAATACGAACTGTTAACTTTGAGTCATAACTGTGAACCTTAAATCCATCAATTGCATTTTCTAAACTAGCAACTGTATTAACGGTTCCAGAAATTGTTGATGACAAACTAATTACCAAGGCTTCATCGTACCCATCGGCTTTTAGTTGTTCAAATAATTCTAACCATTCCCCTGTGGCCGGCTGAGAAGTCTTAGGAAATTCAGCTGATGAGGCTAGTAGGTCATAAAATTCATCAGTTGTGAAATCAACGCCTTCTTTATACATCTTGTTGTCGATAATAACAGGAATTGGCATCACATTGATATTAAACTTTTTAACTTCGTCTTCTGTTAAATATGAAGTTGAATCAGTCACGATCGCGAGTGTCATCAAATAATCTCCTTTTAATTTTTAGTACTGCAAGTGTTCTGCGTACTTTCTTGGCGTCTTGCCCATGTGTAATATAATACCACAAACCGACACACAAATAAAAACAAATAGGATACGTCATTAACAATTTATTTTACGTATCAATTTTAAAAACGTCCATTAAATTAAAAAGATACAATACGACTTCCGTGTACTTCATCAACACCTAGTTCGGACGCAATTTCGACTGCATTAACAAATGTAATGCCACCACCTGGTAAGATAGCCATTCCTTCAGGTGTCCAAGCAATCGTCTGTTTTAATGATTCTAGACACATATCAATTGAATCTGTTAATGGCCCACCATGTGTTAAGACGCGAATGACATGATTGCGCGCTAACCATTCAAGACTTTGTGCCCGATAATCAAGTGGTATTTCATCAAATGCCATATGAAAGACAACCTGCATTGGTTTCGCTGCTTCTAATAGCTTCACCATCGCACATCGATCTAAATGCCCTTGAGCATCCAATGCACCAAATGTGACATAGTGCACACCTAATGAACGATATAACTTCAATGTTTGAATCATTTCGGTAATCTCGTCATGTGTATACACAAAATCACCACCTCTAGGGCGAACCATAACCACTAAGTCAATGTTAGCGGCCGTCGTTAGCCCTACTGCTTCGGCCACGGTATCCTCATCTGGACTGACGCCACCTACTGATAGATCAGCACTTAATTCCACACGTTCAACACCCGCTTGAATTGCGTTATGAATTGTTTCAATATCCGCTACAGCTATTTCACGAATCATATTTCATCCTCCTGAATGCGCTTTCTTTCTTTAGAATATCAGATTTTCATCTAATAAACCGTTTTAATAGAAAACATAAGGATTACTTAGACATTTCTCAATACTGTAAATCCCTTTAAAAATATAGAACTCAAAAGATTTTATCCAGGTGTATAAAAAAAGACTAAAATGAATGTCGTCATTTCAGTCTTCCAAATTATTCAGCTGGCTTATTTTTACGTAATTGTTCAACTGCCGCCAAGGTTGGTGTTACGGTGATAGTTGTTTGTCCTTCAAAGATAACAAATCCTGGCTTAGATCCGTTTGGCTTACGCAAACGACGAACAGGCAAATAATCAACTGGTACATGAGCAGACTCACGCGCTTTTGAGAAGTACGCTGCTAACATAGCCCCTTCGGTTAAGGTGTCATCACTCGGTGCATCAGAATGGATAATAACGTGTGATCCTGGAATATCCTTTGTGTGCATCCAAATATCTGACTTAGCAGATGTTTTCATTGAAAGACGCTCATTTTGTAAGTTATTCTTTCCCACTTCAATCATTGTTCCATCAGTTGCGTAAAACTTTTCAGGTTGACTCGTTTGTGGCTTTTGCTTCTTCTTTGTTTGTTCACGTAAGTAACCACCTTGTACCAATTCTTGTCGAATTTCTTCAACGTCCTTTGGACTGGCAATTTCAATTTGAGCTAACAAATTCTCGAAATAATCAATTTCTGTTTGTGCAATCGCACGTTGTTCATTTAAGAACTTAACAGATGCTTTTAGCTTATTGTATTTCGTGAAGTAACGTTGCGCATTTTGTGATGGTCCTAATTGATTAGACAATGCGATATCTAATGGCGCATTGTCTTCGTAGTAATTAGGTAATGTAATACTAGTAGACCCACGTTCAATTTGGTGCATGTAGGTTGTTAGTAACTCACCCTTTACCTTGAACTCATCTGCACCCGCAGCGGCATCTAATTCCTTTTGTTGTTTAGCCATCTTAGTCATGTTTTTCTTCAATTCATTACGCACAACACGTAACACATTTGAAGCTTGTTGGTTAACACGATCACGTTCTGACTTTCCAGCAAAATAGGCATCCAAAAGTGCGCTTAGTGTTGGATAGGCTTGTTCTTGCCCTGGTACTGTTAGCCACTTGAATGGCACAAAAGTCATCTTTTGTGCTTCCGTCATTAATAATGGCGCTGGTGTTTCAAAATTGGCTAACCACGCTTGTGCGTGCGCCATTGCATCACCTGGTTGTTGCACGACATGCGCCAGTTCTAACGCTGAATCGCGGGCAAATCCTTGGAAACGCTTTTGAATCGCTTTTGCTAATTCTTCAGTATCTTGAATATCTAAAATTAAATTAGCCAAACCAGTTAGATCCGTGTATGGATTAATCACATCTTGCTTTGGTGGTAAAATATATTGCCCACCTGGCATTAGTGTACGCACACGATTTTGGTCTGCTGGGACGTGCTTAATCAAATCAATAATACGGTCTGATTCACCATCAACTAAGAATAAGTTTGAATGACGACCCATCATTTCTAGAATCAAAACAGTTTTCTCAGCATCACCCATTTCATTACGACCAGAAATTACCAAACGCACAATTCGATCATTTTCGACTTGTTCAATACGTAGTAATTGCGCCCCTTCAAGATGCTTACGCAACATCATTGCAAAGTTTGGTGCTGTTTGTGGGTTCTTGTATTTAATTTCTGAAATTTGCATACGTGCTAATGACGGATGCGCACTCAACAATACCGGATAGTTCTTACGATTGTTTCGGATTACCAAAAACACTTCATTCGGGTATGGTTGGTGAATCTTCATGATTCGACCACCAGCCAGTGTTTCATTTAATTCGGTAACCATGGCATGTGTAAATAGACCATCAAATGACATTTACAGTACCTCCTTCATTTATTGTTTTGCAAAATAGGCACGTGTATCGATTTCGTCTTGGTGTAATTGTGTTACCAAATTTTCCGCAGTTGTGAATTTCACTTCACCACGTAGATATTGTAACCATTCCACATTAACTGATTCACCATAGATATTTTGCTTAAAATCTAAAATATTAATTTCAACTGTTTTCGGACGATTTTCACCAAATGTCACATTGTAACCAATTGATGCCATCCCAGGATACCAAGTATCTCCAACACGTAATCGAACAACATATACCCCGACCATTGGTAGACGTTCTAAATTAGGTGTTTCGATATTTGCAGTAGGAAAACCTAACTCACGTCCACGCGCTTCACCATGTACAACGGTCCCAGATGTTTGATATGGGCGTGTTAATAGTGTATTTAATGTTGGTAGGTCACCTTCATCTAACATCGCACGTGCGTCACGAGACGCGCTCTCACGCCCGTCACTCAGCACCTTTGGAATTTCAATGACGTCAAAGCGGCCATGACTGTACATTGGCAAATGGGCCATGTCAGCATCCACTTGACCATATGTGTGATCAAATCCCGCAACCGCTACTTGCGCATTTAAGCCAACAATATAATTGTCCACGAATGTTTGAGGTGCTTGTGCTGAATAACTAGCCGTAAAATTCATCACATAGGTTTTATCAACCCCTAGTTCAGCTAACAATTCTAACTTGCGTGGTAATGTTGTTAAATACTGCAATGGTGCATCGTAAGTCTTAAATACAACAGAGGCGTGATGATCATATGTTAGGACAGCTAATTTCACACCTAATTCATCCGCTTTAGCTTTCGCAACTGCTAATACTTCACGATGTCCAGCATGTAATCCGTCAAAGAAACCCATTGCTAATACAACAGGCTCTTTGGCGATTGTGTCATGATCAATTGGATGATGTAAATGTACAATCTCCATATTAGACTCTCCATTTCTTTTTACTTTAATAATAAATCTAGGTTTTTCTTACGGTGCTTATAGAACGCTAATACCATGATTTAGCGCAATTTGAACTGCTTGTTCGGCACTCATGATTGCCCCTTGCGCTTGCTCCATTGAAAACCGTAATGATGAAAACTCACTTTGACTAAAATCGACACCTTTCAGACTAGTCTCATAAAAATCAGCGTCGTCTAATAAACATCCTTTAAAAATAAGTCCTTGGCGAATCTTCGTTGCTTGAAATGATGTATCACGTAAACGAACATCATCAAAGGTAACAGCTTGCCACTGCCCTTCTGCAAAAATGGCGTAATCAGCCATACAATTCTTAATTTGGACATTGTTCAAACGACTCTTCGTAAAGTTTGCGCCCATCAATTTTGTATGGTCGAACGTTGTCCGGTAGATAATGGCTGAACTAAAATCAGCTTGTGAAAAATCGCATTGCGAAATGACACAATCCTGCCATTCACTTTGGCTAAAGTCACTTTGATCAAAAGTACAGTGTTTTAGCGTGATATTCTCTAAGCGTAAAGCATCGTTAGAATACGTCAAATGGCAATCAATGTACGTATTCCCAAATTCTAACTCGTCTAATGCTAAACGGGCGTCCTTTATTTCCACGATTCCCTGTCTCCCATACTGCATCATTGTCACTAGTCAGTAGACAATTAGTTAATTTTAAATGTTCGGTATGGTCGATACAATTGCTTACTATCAGACCATGTATAAACAGACTTCACATCGCCCTCAAAGGTTACAACTAAGCGTTCAGCTTGTGTGTCATCTACTTCACGACCAAACCCAACACCATTTTGTGCCTTTGCCCATGTTTCAGCGTCAAGTTCAACGGTTGGGTATTGTGCAACAGCTTGGCTTAATGGTGCTAACCAGTCGCCTAATGTTTCTTCTTCTGCCATTTTTTCCGCGATATCTGCTAGTGAGTGACTTTCAGCTAATTCAAACCCACCGGCTGATTGACGCGTTAATTGACTCATAACAGCTGGTACACCTAGTGCTTCACCTAAGTCTACGGCTAATGTACGAATGTAAGTTCCTTTAGAAACTTTGGCTTCAAAGTTAAATGTTTGTAGCCCTTTTTCTTCATCAAATAAAATTTCACTTGTACGCTTAAAGTGGAAAATAGTTGCTTGACGCTTAGGACGTTCTACCGTTTCACCCGCACGCGCATAATCATACAAACGACGACCATTCACTTTAACCGCTGAAAACATTGGTGGAATTTGAATAATATCACCTTCTAAATCAGCCATTGCCGCAGCAATTTTGTCTTCTGTAAAAGGTGTCTTCAATGGATCGTAACTCACAATTTCACCATCTAAGTCTTCAGTGGTTGTTGAAAAACCAAATGTCACTGAACCCGTGTACGTCTTTCCACCCATTTGTAGGAACTCAATCGTTTTCGTTGCCTTACCGATTGCAATAGGTAATACACCATCTACACTTGGATCCAATGTTCCTGCATGCCCTATTTTTTTAGTGTGCAAGATCTTACGTAATTTAAACACAACATCATGCGATGTCATGCCAGTTTCTTTATATACAGGTAAAATTCCGTCCATCATTTAACTCCTACTTTTTATTTGCTAGATAATCTGCACACAACAAGCCCATCATATGACTATCGTGATATTGACCTTCTGCAAAGAAATGTTCTTTTAAAGTACCTTCTAAACTAAAGCCAGCCTTCTTATAGATATGGATTGCTGCTTCGTTTTTAACATCCACATACAAATAGACCTTATGCATGTTAATTACTTGAAAGGCATATTCAATTCCTGATTCAAGTGCTGCTTGGGCAATTCCTTGGCCTTGATAAGGGGTATCCACGATAATTTGAATTTCTGTATTACGATGTAAGTAATCGATATACATCAATTCGACCACACCAGCGAACTCACCATCAATATCAATGACAAAACGTCGTTCGGATTGATCCAGCACGTGCTTATCATAAAGTAATTCTAATTCGTCAAATGACGTATACGGTTCTTCAAACCACAAAGCCATGACTGGACGCGCATTCTCTTGCTTATAGATATGCGGTAAATCTCTTTTTTCTAATGGGCGTAATCGCATGATACTCTCCTTATCAGTCTTTAACAGTATCCTCTATTTTATCATCAAAAGCCCCGCGTACCAAATAATCAATGCATACAAAAAAGCGTTATCGCTCTCAAAAAAGAGCAATAACGCTTTTAAAATTTACTTATTGTTTAGTTGACGTAACAAATCATCAATATGGTTACCATATTGCACTGATTCGTCCTTAGTGAACTTCAATTCAGGCGTCTTGTAAATTGTTAGACGTGAACCAAGTTCCTTACGGATTAGTCCGCTAGCAGCATCAAGCCCCTTAGCAGCCTTTTGGTTCACAGATGCAAGGTCTGACAACAAGCTGTAGTAAATCGTTGCTTGTTGCAAGTCACCAGTAACTTGTACCCCAGTGATTGTTACATCTTCCACACGAGGATCACGAATACTCTTCAATAGAATATCATTTACTTCACGTTGAATTTCTTGTTCTAAACGTCCAACACGGTGGTTTTGTTGTGCCATGTTCGCGCCCTCCTTTTTGTTTGCTTAAGCTTAACGCTTGATTTCAACCATTTCGTAAGCTTCGATGATGTCACCGATCTTTTCGTCGTTGTAGTTTTCGATAGTCAAACCGAAGTCGTAACCATTCTTAACTTCCTTAACGTCATCCTTGTAACGACGTAGTGAGCCAAGCTTACCATCGTAGATAACGATTCCATCACGAATCAAACGAACTGATGATTCACGAGTAATCTTACCTGACATAACCATTCCACCAACGATAGTTCCAATCTTAGAAACCTTGAACAATTCACGAATGTCAGCAGTTCCGACAATTTCTTCCTTGTATTCAGGATCCAATTGTCCCTTCATGGCTGCTTCAATTTCGTCGATAGCGTTATAGATAACGTTGTGTAGACGAATATCAACATTTTCTGAGTCAGCTTGTGACTTAGCTTGTGGTGTAGGACGTACGTTGAACCCAACGATAATCGCACCAGAAGCTTCAGCCAAAGTGATGTCTGATTCATTAATCGCACCAACGGCACGGTGAATGATATCAACCTTAACACCGTCAACATCAATCTTTTGCAATGATCCTGACAAAGCTTCAACAGAACCTTGTACGTCGGCCTTGATGATAACAGGAACAGACTTCATTTCCTTTTCAGCCATCTTGTCAAACAAGTCTGAAACAGAAACAACGTTGTTACGGTTACGGTCAGCAAGCAACGCACGCTTTGCACGTTCTTCACCGGCTGCACGGGCTGTCTTTTCATCTTCGAAGACCACGAAACGGTCCCCAGCAGATGGTACTTCGTTCAAACCAGTAATTTCAACTGGTGTTGAAGGAACAGCATTCTTCACACGACGACCATGGTCATCGCTCATTGTACGAACACGTCCGTATGTGTTACCAACAACGATTGGATCTCCAACGTTCATAGTACCTTGTTGCACCAATACAGTTGCAACAGGTCCACGACCCTTGTCCAAACGTGCTTCGATAACAGATCCAGCAGCACGTTGGTTAGGGTTTGCTTCCAAATCCAAAACATCGGCTGTCAAAAGAACCATTTCTAGCAATTCATCAATGTTTTGTCCCAACTTAGCTGAGATACTTACGAAGATTGTGTCTCCACCGTATTCTTCAGGAATCAATTCAAATTGCATCAATTGGTTGATAACGTTTTCTGGGTTTGCACCAGGCTTATCAATCTTGTTAACTGCAACGATAATTGGTGTTCCAGCAGCCTTAGCGTGGTTAATCGCTTCGATTGTTTGTGGCATAACACCGTCATCGGCAGCAACAACCAAGATTGTGATGTCAGTTACGTTGGCTCCACGAGCACGCATTTCAGTAAAGGCCGCGTGACCAGGTGTGTCCAAGAACGTAATTGTACGGTCTTCCAAACGTGTTTGGTAAGCACCGATGTGTTGTGTGATTCCACCAGCTTCACCGTCAGTAACGTGTGAGTTACGTAGGTAGTCCAACAATGTTGTCTTACCGTGGTCAACGTGTCCCATGATTGTTACAACAGGTGCACGTGCTTCCAAGTCAGCATCGTTGTTCAATTCTTCTTCGAAGATCTTGTCGATGTCAGCGTGGTCCACTTGTACCTTTTCTTCGGCTTCAATACCATAGTCAGTTGCCAACAATTCTATTGTGTCAGCATCCAAGCTTTGGTTTTGGTTAACCATGATTCCTAGCATAAACAACTTCTTGATGATTTCCGTTGCATCACGGTGAATCAACTTAGCGATGTCTTGCACGTTCATACCAATTGTGTAAACCAACACTTCTGGTAATGGTTGTTCCTTACGTTGTGGTGCTGCTGGACGTGGTTCGTTGTTACGTTGGTTGTTACGGTTTTGACCCTTCTTACCACGCTTACCACCACGGTTATTGTTGTTACCGTTCCAGTTGTTGTTACGGTTTTGACCTTGTCCGCCACGGTTACCACCGTTGTTACGGTTTTGTTGTCCTTGACCTTGTCCACCACGGTTGTTGTTAGCCGCTGGCTTAGCTTCAGCCTTCTTAGGGGCTGGAGCTGCTGCCTTAGGGGCATCAGTCTTCTTTGGTGCAGCAGCTGGCTTGTTACCACCCTTTGCTGAATCTACAAGCTTCTTTGCTTGTGAGTCATCCAATGTTGACATGTGGTTCTTCACATCAATACCCATTGCTTGGGCATCTGTGACCAATTTCTTTGATGTAACATCTAGCTCTTTAGCTAATTCATAAACACGCTTAGTCATGTAACATCCTCCTAATTATTTAAGTATTCTCGCATTTTCTTTGCAAAACCTCGATCCGCAACAGCAATCACACTACGTGCTAGCCCTGTGGCATCTCCCATTTCGCTTCGAGTTAAACTGGTATCAAACGGCACATTATATGATGTCGTTTTGTTTGAGAATTTCTTCAAACTGCTTTGACCACCGTCTGCGGCAAACAACACTAGTGATGCTTTACCGTTACGGATTGCGCCAAGAACCAAGTCTTCCCCTGTAACCAACTTACCAGCTCGGCGAGCCAAACCTAGTAAGTTAAGTAATTTTTGTTTTTCTAATTCATTAGTCATTGCTAAACAGCTCCTTACGAGCTGCTTGATGATCAACGTAGGCAATTAATTCATCATAGAATGAATCATCTAGTGTTGTATCAAAAGCTCGATCAAATGTTCGCTTCTTCTTGGCTTTATTCGCTACTGCGACGTCAAGTGAAATATATGCGCCACGTCCATTTGCTCGGTTGGTTGGATCAAGTTGCACTTCCCCTTCAGGAGTTTTAACAATCCGCACTAAATCATTCTTTGGCACCATTTCACCGGTGACGATATCCTTGCGCATCGGAACTTTACGTGGTTTCATGATATTCCTCCTTAGACTTAGTCCTCGTCTGCGAATACATCAACATCCGCAAAAACATCTTCTTCAACCGCAACAGGTGCTGGGTTGTTCTTTTCAGCAAGCACTGCATCGCGTTCGCTTTCAGGCTTGATATCAATCTTGAAGTTTGTCAAACGGGCAGCCAAACGAGCGTTTTGTCCACGCTTACCGATTGCCAATGACAATTGGTAATCCGGCACGATAACTGTCGCTCCACGTTCATCAGATGGATCAAAGATAACATCAACAACTTCAGCTGGGTTCAAAGCATTCTTGATGAATTGGGCTGGATCTTCAGTCCATTCAACAATATCCATGTTTTCACCGCTCAATTCGTTAACAATTGCTTGTACACGTTGTCCACGTTGTCCAACCATTGTTCCAACGGCGTCCAAGTTTTCGTTGTGTGAGTAAACAGCAACCTTAGCACGGTCTCCTGCTTCACGAGCAATTGCCTTGATTTCAACAGTTCCGTCGAACACTTCAGGAACTTCAGCTTCAAACAAACGCTTTACCAAACCAGGTGCAGTACGTGAAACAAAGACTTGTGGTCCCTTAGTTTCGTTTTGCACACGAGAAACCAAAACCTTGATTTGGTCACCCATTTGGTACTTTTCGTTTGGCATTTGGTCGTTTTGTTCCATAGCCGCTTCTTGGTTACCAGGCAAAATAACGTAACGGTAACGTGGGTCTTGGCGTTCTACAACACCAGTCATCATTTCACCATCGTGTTGAATGAAGTTATCGTAAACAACACCACGTTCGGCTTCACGAACCTTTTGCATGATGATTTGCTTAGCTGTTTGTGCAGCCAAACGTCCGAAATCTGAAGGCGTTACTTCAAACTTAACATCGTCACCAATTTCGTAACCCTTGTTAACTTCTAAAGCTTGTTCCAAAGTGATTTCTTCATATGGTTCATAAATATCTTCTACGACCTTCATGACAGAATAAACTTTGACGTTTCCCTTCTTTTGATCGAAGACAACTTCAACGTTGCTTGATTCGTCATAGTGCTTTTCGTAAGCCTTTGTCAAAGCTTCTTCAATAGCCGCAACTAGGACTTCCTTCTTAATACCCTTTTCTGTTTCCAGAATGTTGAGGGCGTTTAACATTTCCTTGCTCATTCTTTTTCTCCAAAATTAGAAATTATTTGTTTGTCGTGCTTTCGCAATAACGTCACGTGGAAGAACAACTTCAATTGATTCTTCACCCGTTTCATCACTCATTGAGATTGTTAAGTCTTCAGCAGTAAACGCAGTAAGTTCACCCATAAAGTCCTTCACACCATCAATCTTCTTATAGGTTGAAACATGCACAAACTTATTCAAAGCCCAGGCAAAATCTTCATCGGCTTGTAGAATACGATCTTGATTTAACGCCATCTTGGCTAGCTTAATGTTGGCACGATCAAGCGCAACCTTTTGTTGCTTACCCTTGATTGGCATCATCAATGTGATTGTGTCAGTATCTGCTGCAACCAAGATTCCTTCAAAGTCATCTTGCTTATCAACAGGCATCTTCAACTTCACAACGATTTTTTGTTCCATGGCCCAGGCAAAATCATGATCACGTACTAGTGGACGTTCTGCTCCTGGTGAAGAGATATCCATCATGTAAGCTGTTGGGAATGGATCTGGTTGGATCGTATCCACTTGATCACCAATTAATTCTGTTAACAAAACCAAGTCATCCATGCTGATTGATCCTGCTAAACGGTCAACAAGAACGCGCAAGACCATATCACCATCTTGTGGTTCGTAAATCACGTCCCACAAATCAAAACCAGCGTCAGTCAATGGTTGTTCTAAGACGTCACGTACTTGATTAATAATTTCACTCATCGCACATGCTCCTTTCGCTGTATCACCTAATTCATTTGTATAAATCTCCAAAAAAATAAGTGGTCGAGCTCTCACTCGGCCACTCAATTAAGAGTTTATTTTCAACAAATTAAGTATATCATACTCAGTCTAGTCGTGCAAATCAGACCGCACTAAAGTAATCAATAAACAATTTGGCGATATTGAAGTAAATAATAACTGATGTTAAGTCAGATAAAGTTGAGATAAAGGGTCCAGAGGCAACCGCTGGGTCCACCCCTAACGCATCCATAATCAATGGAATAAACGCCCCCGCCACATTAGCGACCAAGATGGCAGCGGCCATGGCTAGTCCAACCGCAATTCCCAATAGTAGGTTTTGCTTCCAGATAGATACAACGGCAAAAATGGTAATTCCAGCCAAGCTTCCAATAATCAGCCCAATTAACACTTCTGTTAACAGCATACGCCATAAGTTAGACGTTTCATTCAAGGCTAGTCGACGAACTGCCACGGCTAGTGACTGCGTTCCTGCGTTTCCAGCTGTTCCTGTAATCAATGAAATGAATACAGCCAGGATTGGAGCTACTTGAACTAAGTCATTGTATCCATCAATCACAGATGCCGTTCCCATCCCCAAGAAAATCAAACCAATTAACCATGGCAAACGACGCGTGGCTGATTTCAATGGATTTTCTTCCATATTAACCACGTCAACCCCGGCCAAACGTGAATAGTCTTCAGCAGACTCTTCATCAATAACATCAACGATGTCATCAATCATGATAATTCCAAGGAGTTTGTTCTCAGTCACAACTGGTAATGACGTAAAGTTATAGTCAGCCATCAAACGCGCAACATCTTGTTGGTCTTCTTCTGGTTCAACAGAGATGATATTCGTATCCATGATATCAGCAACCAAAGCTTGATCCTGACTCAAAATCAACGTACGTAAAGAAATAACCCCAACCAAATCTTCTGCGTCATTAATGACATAGATATAAGTAATCTGTTCGGCTTCTTCCGCTGCTTTTTTAACAGCTTCCATTGTTTCTTTAATGGTCAGCGTTTCATGAACAGAGACAAATTCATGTCCCATCAAAGCTCCGGCGGTGTCTTCTTTATATGTCAACAGTTGACGAATTGATTGTGCATCCCGTGATGGCATCAAATCTAGATACATATCTAAATCTTCGGCACTTAATTCCGCTAACAAGTCAACGGAATTGTCGGAATACATCTTATCAATCATTTTCGCCGCATATTGCGGTGACATCTCTTGTAACAACTCATCGACATCGATATCATCAATGTCCATTTCGTCAAAGATTTCCGCCATATCATCTGGTGAAACCCAATCAATTACTTGTTGACGAAAATGTGATGGCAGATTTAAGTAGAATTGCGCTTGGTCAAATCCATGCAATTCTTCAAAACCTTCTTTAAACGCTGCTTCTTGACCATTACGAATGTCATTAACCAGTTGTTGTGCTTGTTCACTAATTTCTTCACGCAAGTCTTCTGTAATTTCTACAGGATTATGTGTTTCGTTAGCCATCCCCAACCTCCCTACTCCTAAAAACTACTTAATCAATGCTGCATGTTCACCCAAAACTTCTTGCATATCTGCTGGCACTGGGCTCTTCACATTACGTTCCACTTGATCAAAAGGATCATAGTACGTTAATGAGAATGCATGCAACGCTTGACGTTCAATACCACGGTCCATTGGTCCACCATAGATTTCATCCCCAACTAGCGGGTGCCCAATGTGACGGAAGTGTACACGAATTTGGTGTGTACGACCGGTGTGTAATTGCACTTCAACTAATGTTTGATTCTCCATACGTGCCTTCACCCAGTATTCAGTCGTTGATTCACGACCGTCTGGACGAACTTCACGACGAATGAAGTCACCATCAACACGACCAATAGGTCCTTCAATAATGCCATGATCATCTGGTAGAACACCATCAACCAATGCATAGTAACGCTTATTCACAGAATGTTCTTGTAATTGCTTATCCAACAATCCGTGCGCAAAACGATGCTTTGCTAACAAGGCAACCCCTGACGTAAAACGATCTAAACGCGTCACAACGTGTGGTACCAAATCTGTTGACCCACTACGAGCAAGGTATCCCTTTACACGATTAACCATCGTTGTTTCACGGTCTGCTTTACCAGGTACTGATGTAATACCTGCAATTTTATCAACCAATAGCCAGTTATCATCTTCATACAAGATGTTTAATGGTAAGTCTGACATCGCAACCACATCGTTTGATTCTTCTGGTGGTAATTTAATCTTTACTGTTTCACCAGGTTGTACTTCATCAACGGTACGTACTTGCTTGCCATTTAGTAGCACAGCACCACCGCCACGCTTAATCAATGAAAACATACGGTGTGAGACACCTTGATGTGCCAAAAACGTCTTAATCTTCAGGGCTTCATCCCCGGTATTTGTCCATTCAAAACTCGCCACTAATTTTCCTCCGAGCCAATAAAGCTAGTTTGTAATCTTTGCCAAAAGTTCATATGGCGGTATTCTACGAAACGTATTTTTTGTGTTGCAACGTGAGACTCAATCCATTCCACATCAGTCATTGGAATTTGAACATTGTCCACACTAATAACTGGTTCTGTTGTTTGTGGGTCAACCACAATACGTACCTTGTCTTCATGACTTAGGACGATTGGTGCCCCCAGGGTACGATAAACCCGATTATTAGCAGACGCAATTTCAGTTAATTGCATTGCTTCTAAGGTTGGGTGAATCACGGCCCCTCCAATTGCCTTGTTATAGGCAGTTGAACCAGTTGGTGTTGAGACTAGTAGACCATCTCCACGGAAGCTTTCAAAAAAACCATCATTTAAATAAACGTCCGCTGCTAGCGTCCCAAAATTATATTTGATCGTCGCTTCGTTCAAGGATAGCCATGTTTGTTCTTCACCTGCTGCATTATGCACAGTCACGTTCAACAAAGGATACGTTACTTCAGTTCCAGGGTCATGGACCAGGCTCTTTACTAAGTCTTCAATTTCAAAGACTTGCCAGTCGGCATAAAAGCCTAAATGTCCGGTATGTATCCCAACAAATCGCACATGTTCCAATTGTGATTCATAGTGATGAAAGGCCGATAATTGTGTTCCGTCACCACCAATTACAATCACAATGTCAGGATTTTGTTCATCATAAACAATGCCACATTCTGTGTATTGCGCAATTGTAGCGCGCAAAGTTGCCTCTGCGTCCTTAGATTTTGGGGTACTATTACTAAAAATCGACAATTTCATTTCTCTACTCCGTTGCCTGTTGGGCAGTTTCTGCATGATGTAATGCCGCAAAAATAGAATCAATCTCAGCAGATAAATCAGCTGCCTTCTTCAATTGTTCCTTCATATTTTCAGGATCAGCACCTTCATACTTGTAGTTAATTTCGTGTTCAATTGTACTCCAAACATTCATTTGCATCGTACGAATCTGGATTTCGGCCAACACTAGGCGTTCACCCGTAATCAGTTGCAAAGGATACTCAATCACAATGTGATATGAACGATATCCTGAAGGCTTAGCGTTCATGACATAGTCACGTTCTTCTAAAATAGTCATATCTTTACGTTGACGTAATAGATTCACAACTTTATAGATATCATCTGTAAATTGCGTCATGATACGGACACCTGCTAGGTCTTCCATATCTTGTTCTAGACGGTCCAATGTAATATGACGTCGATCTAACTTTTCCGTAATGGCTGGAATTGACTTAACACGCCCAGTCACAAATTCAACGGGTGTTTGTACACCAGCTAAATTAAATTCAGTACGCATACCGCGCAATTTCACCTTTAGTTCATCCACCGTTTGTTCGTACGGTTGGAGACGGAGTTCCCATTCTTTGTTCTCCATAACAAATCTCCCTTACACAAATAATTCATTTCTCTATTGTAACAAAATCCACTTTGTTTGTGTCGTAATCACAAAAAAACGATTGAGAATACTCAACCGTTTCGGTTTATTACGCTTATTTTTGCCAATTAAAGGACAAATGTGGCACTGGATTCATTTGTCGATCAAAAAATGTGACTTCAATGTTGGTTTCCGTCACCGTTAAAATCGCATACGTACCACCAATATCACGATATTGCCCCCGTGGTGCGCTAATTGATCCTGGATTAATCACGAGTGTTTCGCCAAACCATTCCACACCCAATTGATGGGTATGTCCAGTCACAATAAAATCAGCATCTCGTTTCTGACCGGCGGCTAGTAAGGCATCTAAGGTATAGTTGGTATCGTATAGATGACCATGCGCCATAAAAATACGACTTAAATCATCCACATATAAGACATCCTCTGCAAAGGCAGGATCATAATCCATATTCCCCCCGACAGTTTGCACATCATTGAAGACTGCATCACGTGCTAGTAACTCAGAATCACCTGCATAAAACATCGCCGTGACCTTACCACGATATGTTGTAAACAATTGACGTAAAATCCCAATATCACCATGGGCATCTGATACAAGCAAGTAATCCATAATTAGTCCTCCCACCACGTTGGTAGCTTTTCTAAGAAATCATGCAAGGCACGGCCACGATGTGACACCTTATTTTTATCAGCCATTGTCATTTCCGCAAATGATTGATTAGTTGGGGCGTATAAGAAGATTGGATCATATCCAAACCCATCCGCTCCACGTTCTTCAGTTAAGATGATACCGTCTACTTGCCCTTTCGCAACTAAACGTTCACCATTTGGCAGCATTGCCACAATCACGGTATGAAAGGCGGCTGTACGGTCTTCTGTCGCAACCCCTGAAAGCTTGTCTAGTACCTTACGGATATTAGCTGCATCATCATGATCACCAGCATAACGTGCTGAGTAAACACCTGGTTCACCATCCAACGCATCAATCATTAAACCAGAATCTTCGGCCACTACAGGTAATTGGAAATGTTCAGAAATGACTTTGGCTTTAATCGCCGCATTCTCTTCAAAGGTTGTCCCATCTTCAATGATTTCAGGAACATCTTCAAAATCAGCTAATCCCAGAACCGTGATTCCTTGTGGTTCTAAGAATGCTTGGAATTCTTTTAACTTACCAGCATTGCTCGTTGCTAAGATCATTTTATTCATGAATGTTCACCTTTTCCAATCCATCTGCATTAATCATTAATTGTGACACGTTAATTGGTAGACCCAACCATTTCGTTCCCATTTCTGCAAACGATGTGACATCACCTGTCGTAAAGTATTCGTCTTCTGTATGATCAACCATTGGAATAATTTCGTGTCTGGCTGACTTCGCATCAAGAATTTTTTCCACTGTATTAACCGCTTCAGCACCAGCATCCACAAGGGTCACATCATCTCCAAAAATACGTTGTAAACTATCTGCCATTAATGGGAAATGTGTACATCCCATTACCAGGGTATCAATCCCAGAATTCACAAGTGGTGCGACAACTTCCTTGATTTGATTATGTGTCTCTACTGCGTTTAAGTCTTTATGTTCCGCAATTTGAACCAATTCTGGTGTCGCCAATTGCGCAACGGTCACATGTGGTTGTATTGCTAATAGTCCGTTATAGTACGCATTAGAATTCACTGTTCCTTCAGTCGCAATTACACCAATCTTGTTATCCGCCGTTGCTTCCAAAGCAGCTTGAATACCGGGGTGAATAACACCCACAACGGGGATATCCAATTTTTCTTGTAACATGGGTAGTGCTTGCGCAGTTGCTGTATTACAAGCAATCACCAACAATTTAATATCTTCACCGACTAGAAAATCAGCGGATTCCATCGCAAATTGTTTTAGTTCCTCAGAAGTACGTGGGCCATAAGGCATACGTGCCGTGTCACCAACATATTTAATTTGTTCATTTGGTAATTGATGTAGAGCCTGTTTAACAACCGTTAAACCACCTACTCCAGAATCAAAATAACCAATCGCACGATTATCCATCTTGTGACCTACTTTCTCACCTACTCCATGAGCAGTCATGTTTTTAAATTAACTCTATTATATCAAAAAGGAACGTTGATAGGTATCTTCATCAACATGTGTGCACCATATGCTGTACATAATGAACATATCCAATCATTTTAACCCCCTTATCCATCACACTATACGCCATAACGCATCTCTTGACCCATCATCTAAATTGACGTATTCTATGGGTATAAATAAAAAGGCGCTAGGTGTTGCACCACCTAGCGCCGTCAAGAATTAAGTGTATCTGTTTGAAACGACTACTCGTCTGAGTGGTCGTTTTTCTTTTTGCTATTAGGGTCACTTCGTCGAATATAGTCCGCTTTCGCTAACCTAATCAAAAATGTGCCAATAGCGCCAAGAATAACTGAAAAAGCAATCGCAAATTCAATCACATACGTTACACTTGTAGACTCTTTCGTTTATTCATGTTCAACACCTCCAAGAATTAAGTAAAATGAGTGTTGTCGACACTTAAAACGGCTAAAAGCCTATCCTCAACATGATCAATTACAGGTATCCCTGCCCAATCACGAGGACTAATATACATTATCAGCTAACCAAAAACCACACGTCAGTGTTTAAGAATTCATTAACGTAAATTTGCTCGTTTCTGACGTATATTGACCTAATAAACACTTCTATGATGCAGTATTTAACCTGTACTTTTACTGTTACAAAAATATATTTTCCCTTCAGATAAATAAAAAGCACCAACGACACATAGTCATTGGTACTTTCAAATTACTTCGTATATTGATTCAAAATATTGTTCAATTGGTCTGCAGGAGTGTACCCTGTTAGACGTTCAACAATTTCCCCATCTTTTTTGATAATCAATGTTGGAATTGCCATGATTCCCATTTCTTGTGCTGTTTCAGGATTTGCATCCACATCCATCTTCAAGAAAGAAACATCTGAACGTTGTCCAGCCAATTGATCAACAACTGGTGATTGCATTAGACAAGGACCACACCATGCTGCCCAAAAATCAGTTAACGTTACGCCTGTACCTGTTTCTTGTGAGAAGTTTGCATCAGTAATATCTTTAGCTGCCATGTTCTTTCCTCCTTGTGTATACGATAATTATATCATAATTACACCATTCACCCTTAAAATTAACTTACTTTATGTTAATGAATATAACATGACCATTATGCTGTTTCAACATCCAATTCAATTGTGATGTATTTCTGAAGACTATCTATCGTGACACTTTTAAACATAAATGGCACTTCTTCCAATGTCACAGCGGTTTCTGCTATGGAAATGTAGGCTGTTGCTGCCATACCATGTTCTTGCAAGCGTACACCAAAAGAAAAACTGTTCTTTTCGTCATCATGCGGTCCCATAAAAATCGAAATCTTTTCAAAATTCCCTTCAGGCACATTTAAATTCCAACCATATAATAATTCATGTGTTTTCACTTCTAACATAATTCCACCCCAATCTAATACCATACTATATGCTAGATTCATTATACCTCATATAAACAAATAGCCGTAAAGCTTGAGTACATAACTCGAACTTTGCGGCTATTTCAATTTATTGCATTTTATTAATTTCTTACCCTAATTCAGCGTAAGTGGCACCTTGGTCAGGTCCTGTAAAGTTGAATGACTTTACGCCACGATGTGAACGTAGATATTCTGTGACTCCCTGACGGATTGCCCCAGTTCCCTTACCATGAATAATTTCCACAGATGACAGGTTATTCAGTAGCGCACGATCAATGAATTGATCAAGCTTTTGCATAGCAGCATCGTAACGTTGACCACGTAAGTCTAAGGTCACTGATGCTTCTTGGCGGTTAACGGCCTTATTAGTCGTTGCCTTCACTGCAGTACGCTTCTTGGCTTTTTGTGCAGAAGGTGCAGCTTTTGTTTCAGCTTGCTTTTGAATTTCATCACCAGAGAGAACCATTTTCAAAATTCCCATTTGAATTTCAAATTGGTCATTCTTTAGTACACGGAGTACAGTTCCTTGTTGGCCGTATTCCATGACCAAGACAGTATCACCCTTAGTAATTCCTTGGTCTTTCGCTTGCTTAGCACGCTTTAATACACGATTGTTTTCTGCAGATGGCTTTTGTTCAAGTGCATTCAACGCACCCTTAGCATCAATCAACTTATTTTCTTTGATTTGTGCACCATCACGTTGCATCTTGTGCAAATCACTAATAATCCGGTCTGCTTTCTTCTTAGACTCAGCCACAATGTGATTTGCTTCTTGTTTTGCTTTTTCAATCGTTTGAGCACGCACAGTATCCACTTTTTCAAGCTTATCTGTGTATTCGTTCTTCATACGACGGTTCTCAGCAATTTGATCGCTTAATTCAATTTGTTGCGTCAATACAGCATTACGACGGGCTACTAAGTCCGCAATCATATCATTCAATTCTTGTGATTCGTCATCAGCTAGTGACGCTGCACCATCAATAATGGTATTATCCAACCCCAAACGACGTGAGATTTCTAACGCATTTGAACGTCCAGGAATTCCCAACAAGAACTTGTAGGTTGGCTTCAATGTTTCAACATCAAATTCCATTGACGCATTGATTGTATCCGCACGATTGAATCCGTAAACCTTCAATTCTGGGTAGTGGGTTGTTGCGACTGTATAAGCCCCTGTTTGACCAACTGCATCCAAAATTGACATGGCTAACGCTGCCCCTTCTTGTGGATCAGTTCCCGCACCTAATTCGTCAAATAGCACCAAAGAATTTGGTGTCAAATTATCTAGAATCGAAACGATGTTCACCATGTGTGAGCTAAACGTTGATAATGATTGTTCAATAGATTGTTCATCCCCAATATCCGCAAAGATTTGGTCGAACATTCCCACGGTCGCATGTTCAGCAGTTGGAATAAACAAACCTGATTGTGCCATCAATTGCAACAAACCAAGGGTCTTCAATGTGATGGTTTTTCCACCGGTATTAGGACCTGTAATGATGATGGCAGTATAATCTTCACCCAACACGATATCGTTCGCTACAGCCTTGTTAAGGTCCAATAACGGATGACGTGCTTCAAGCAAACGGATGTGGTTTTCATCACTCACTTCTGGCTCAAGAGACTTGCTCATCATGGCATAGCGTGCCTTCGCATTAACAAAATCCAATTGTCCTAGAATATCTGCATTAGCCGTAACATCCTGAGCAACTGGTAATAATAATTCTGATAATTCAGCTAGAATACGTGCTTCTTCATGGCGTTCTTTCACGATGTTTTCACGTAATCGATTATTCATGTCCACAACATCCGCAGGTTCAACATATAATGTTTGACCTGTTTGTGATTGATCATGAACAACACCACCAAATTTGCTACGGTATTCTGCCTTGACGGGCACAACATAACGATCATTTCGTTGCGTCACAATTGGGTCTGATAGATATTGCGCCATCTTACCGCGTGTATAATCTTGCATACGTTGGCGGATACCATTTTCAGTCCCGGTGATTGCTTGACGAATACGGTGTAATTCAACAGACGCTTCGTCAGTAACACGACCATCTGCATCAATTGCAACATTCAATTGCTTCGTCAACTCAGGCATTGTAACCAAACGTGTATAGTATGGCTTCAAGGCTGGCAAATCATCCCCACGGTCTTGAATGAAGTTCTCAAAGAACAAACTCATTTGACCAGTCGTAAATAGGACACGCCCAACTTGTGCCAGTTCAGTTCCGCTCAACGCAGCACCGATTTCAACACGTTTCATGTGTGGTGTAACGTCTTCCAAACGCGGAATTGTTAATCCACCTTCGTAACGCAACACCTTACTTGCGTCTGATGTTTGGGCTAACCATGCACGCATAGTTACCAAATCTGTCGTTGGTCGCAAGTTTTGTAGTAATTTCTTACCTAATTCAGTTGCTAAGTACGGTTGAATTTGTTGCTTCACAGCATTGTATTCTAACGTTTTTAGTATTTTCTCATTCATAATTCAGCCTATCCGATTCGACTATATTGATTGGCTACCCATTCAGTAAAGACATTCGTATACCCTGCTGTATTTGATAACATCCATTGTGCTACTGTGGAATGTTGTAATTGGATTTGGTACCAATCAACAGACCACGTATGTGTCACCAATAGCAACACATAGATCATTAAGTATGACAATACAACGTATACAGCAGCTCCTGTCAAACGATTGAAAAAGCCAATCAAAGGAATCTTATTAAAAATGTGCATGACACGTTCAATTCGGCGCCAAATCATGCTACCGAAGGTCATAAGCACCCCAAAAGTGATAGTCGTAAACAGGATATTAGCTGCCGGTTCATTGAATAATGTTGTCGCTAACCATGTGCTAACTGGACGCGTTAGAATTGTCGCCCCAATCAACACAACAAAACGGCCAGTCATACGCACAATACTACGTACGAACCCGTAATGATATCCTGTTTTAAAACTAATCAGCAACAACAGTAAAATAACAATTGATAAAATCATTATTTTTCAGCATCCATTTCGGCTTGCATTGTCACTTGATCTGACACAGCATTAATGGCCATCAATGTTAGCATTTGTTCGCGCGTCAAGTTTTCGTTCATGTGTGCCAATTCTTTCAATTGCTTGTTTACAATTTCAAAAACTGCATCCATGTGTGTTTCCCCTTTAGTCCCAGAAATCACAACTTCTTCGCCTAAAATCATTCCCTTGTAACGTGTCTTATTCATATTTTTATCCTCTTTTGAAATAAAAGTACCCAAGAATATTCTCAGGTACTTTGTCATTATTGTCGTTCTGGCTCTTCCATGCGGGCTTCAATCCATTCCCACACGCGTTCTTTTCCATACTTTGTTTCTGATGAAAACATTGTAAATTCAGAAGAACTTGGATCGAAATCCAATTCGCGCTTAATCAAAGCTTCTGCTTGATTCCACTTACCACGCGCAATTTTATCGGCCTTTGTCGCAACAACCAAGACTGGAATATTGTAGTATAACAACCAGTTGTACATGTTAATATCATCTTCTGATGGTGAGTGACGTGCATCCACCAATGAAATAACACCACGTAATTGCTTACGTTGTGACAAGTAGGTCTCAATCATTGCGCCCCACTTTTCACGTTCCTTCTTTGATACCTTTGCATAACCATAACCAGGCACGTCAACGAAGTATACAGCGTCTTCGACGTTGTAGAAGTTCAATGTTTGTGTCTTACCAGGTTGTGATGATGTACGGGCATATGCCTTACGGTTAATCAACGTATTCGTCAATGATGACTTTCCAACGTTTGAACGACCAACTAGGGCCACTTCTGGGAAACCATCATCTGGATATTGATTCGGACGAACCGCTGAAATCTTTAGATCCACGTTATGGACTTGCATGTTGCTCTCCTCTTACTTCTTAATAAGCTTTGGTTCAGTGTGAGCGATTACGTTATCGGCGTTAATAATAACTTCAGCGATATCGTCTTCAGATGGCACATCAAACATAATGTCACGCATCACTTCTTCCATAATAGAACGAAGTCCACGGGCACCAGTTTCACGTTCAATAGCTAAGTGCGCCATTGCGTTCAATGCATCCTCTGTGAAGCTCAATTTTACATCTTCTAGCTTGAACAATTCTTGATATTGCTTTACCAAAGCGTTCTTTGGTTCTGTCAAAATACGAACCAAGTCAGCTTCAGTCAATTCTTCAAGGGCTGTCAAGATTGGCAAACGACCAATAAATTCAGGAATCAATCCAAAACGCATTAGGTCTTCTGGCAATACTTGTGACATCACTGATTGTGAATCATCAAATTTGGCCGCTTCTTTACTTGTACCAAATCCGATAACCTTTGCCCCAACACGTTCCTTAACAATTGATTCGATACCTGCAAAGGCACCACCTACAATAAATAGGATGTTGTTTGTATCAACTTGAATCAATTCTTGGTTCGGATGCTTACGTCCACCTTGTGGTGGCACACTAGCAATCGTGCCTTCAATCATCTTCAACAATGCTTGTTGGACACCTTCACCAGAAACATCACGTGTAATTGATACGTTTTCAGCCTTCTTGGCAATCTTATCAATTTCATCAATGTAGATAATTCCAGTTTGGGCACGTTCAACGTCACCATCCGCTGCTTGTAGCAACTTCAAAACAACGTTTTCAACGTCTTCACCAACATATCCAGCTTCAGTCAAAGTTGTCGCATCTGCAATCGCAAATGGCACATTCAAGATCTTAGCTAGGCTTTGCGCAATGTATGTCTTACCAGAACCAGTAGGTCCAATCATCGCGATATTAGACTTTTGTAGTTCAACACCAGTATCATCTAGTGTGTTTTCCAACATGGCATTAACACGCTTGTAGTGGTTGTAGACAGCTACAGCTAATGTACGCTTAGCTTCGTCTTGTCCCACAACATATTGATTCAAAGTGTCCACAATATCACGTGGCTTCTTTAAATCAAGTGTTAGGTCCAATGCATCTTGTTGCATTTCTTCTTCGATAATTTCTTGGGCTAGTGCCACACATTCATTACAAATATAAACTCCTGGGCCAGCCACTAACTTCTTAACTTCATCAGATGACTTACCACAGAAAGAACAGTAAGCAATGCCTGTTGTATCTTCATTAGGATCGAACACACTGCTACCTCCTCATTTTTTGTGTATTTAAATACGGTTATCTTCAATTATAACAGACGACCTAAACAATTGATAAGTAAACTACCTGTAGAATACAAAAAAAGACCCGGACAAGTCCGGATCTCTTTAATGTTAAGTCGGGTTAAATTACTTTTCAACCGCTGTCTTAACGATTTCAGCAACAACTTGCTTGATAGCAATGTCGTGTGCCAACATGTCGTCTGACAATGCGTTACGGATAGCTTCTTCTTCCATACCGTATTGTTCAGCCAATGCCTTAACTTCAGCAGCAATTTCTTGTTCTGAAGGTTGGATGTTTTCTGCCTTAACGATGGCTTCCAACACAAGGTTAGTCTTAACGCGACGGTCTGCACCATCAACGTATTGAGCCTTCATGTCTTCAGCAGAAGTTCCAGTGATTTGGAAGTACAATTCTGGTGTAATTCCTTGTTGTTGCATTGAAGCGAAGAATTGGTTCATTTGACGTTCTACGTCTTCGTCAATCATTGATTGTGGCAATGATCCACCAACAACAGTAGCGTTATCAACAGCGGCGTTGATAGCTTCGTCTTCCTTCTTGTTTTCAGCTTCGGCGTTCTTTTGCGCTTGAAGACCTTCCATGATCTTAGTCTTCAATTCAGCCAATGAAGCAACTTCTTCATCAACGTCCTTAGCAAATTCGTCGTCAAGTTCAGGTGTTTCCTTTGACTTAACTTCGTGAACAGTTACTTCAAACAATGCTTCCTTACCAGCAAGGTCTTCAGCTTGGTAGTTTTCAGGGAAAGTAACGTTAACGTTAACGTTATCTCCAGCCTTTGCACCAACCAATTGTTCTTCGAATCCAGGAATGAATGATCCTGATCCCAAAGCTAGGCTGTGGTTTTCGGCCTTTCCACCATCAAAGTGAACACCGTCAACAGAACCATCAAAGTCGATGACAACAGTGTCACCGTCTTGTGCAGCTGCTTCAACCAATACCAATTCAGCTTGGTCTTCTTGCAAACGTGTCAATTCTGCGGCAACTTCTTCTTCAGAAACAGTTGCATCAACCTTGGCAACAGTTAGACCCTTGTAGTCTCCCAATTCAACTTCAGGTGCAAGTTCGATTTCAGCAGAAATCTTCCAGTCTTGTCCCTTGTCCATTGAAACGATTGAGATCTTAGGTTGACCAACCATTGTAACACCAGTTTCAGCAATTGCGTTGTCGAAAACTTCTGGCAAAACCTTGTTCAAACCTTCGTTGTATAGTGATTCTTCACCGTACATTTGCATGAATACTTGCTTAGGCATCTTTCCCTTACGGAAACCAGGTGCCGCAACATCCTTCTTCACGTCTTGGAATGCTTGATCGATTCCCTTTTCATATACATCAACTGGTACGTCGAATGTCAACGTTCCGTTGTTTCCATCACCCTTAGTGAATACTGCATTTGCCATTTTTAAATTCCTCCACATCACAATTGAATTATGATTTAATTTCTATCTTACATACTAGGTAAGTATAGCAGATTACCCAATTAATTTAAACAAAACTGAGCATAAAAACGTGTTATTTCATGGTTTTATTCGCTTGTAAAACAAAAAAAAGACGTTACCGAAGTAACATCTTTTTTAAATAGTTAGACTATTTAATTTACTGAATATTCAGATTAGTCCAAGACTTCTGAAACAGTTCCGGCACCAACAGTACGGCCACCTTCACGAACAGTAAACTTCAATCCCTTTTCAATGGCAACAGGAGCGATCAATTCAACGTCGAATGTCACGTTATCTCCAGGCATAACCATTTCTACACCTTCTGGCAATTGAACAACACCAGTAACGTCTGTAGTGTGGAAGTAGAATTGTGGACGGTAGTTAGTGAAGAATGGTGTGTGACGACCTCCTTCTTCCTTTGACAATACGTAGACTTCACCCAAGAACTTCTTGTGAGTTTGGATTGATCCAGGCTTTGCCAAAACTTGTCCACGTTCGATTTCTGAACGGTCAACACCACGTAGCAATGCTCCAACGTTGTCTCCAGCTTGTCCTTGTTCCATTGACTTACGGAACATTTCGATACCAGTAACAACAGTCTTACGAACATCTTCGTGCAAACCAACGATTTCGACTTCGTCGTTCAAGTTGATTGTTCCACGGTCGATACGTCCTGAAGCAACAGTTCCACGACCAGTGATTGTGAATACGTCTTCGACAGGCATCAAGAATGGCTTGTCAGTTTCACGATCTGGAGTTGGCACGTATTCGTCAACTGTGTCCATCAAGTTTTCGATAACTGCAACGTTAGCTGCGTCACCTTCCAAGGCCTTCAAAGCTGAACCGTGAAGTACAGGAATATCATCCCCTGGGAAATCGTATTCTGACAACAGTTCACGAACTTCCATTTCAACCAATTCAACCAATTCTTCGTCGTCCACCAAGTCAGTCTTGTTCAAGAAGACAACTAGGTAGTCAACACCAACTTGACGTGCCAACAAGATGTGTTCACGTGTTTGTGGCATAGGACCGTCAGTAGCGGCAACAACCAAGATGGCACCGTCCATTTGAGCGGCTCCAGTGATCATGTTCTTAACGTAGTCCGCGTGACCAGGCGCGTCGATGTGCGCGTAGTGACGAGCTTCAGTTTCGTATTCGATGTGTGAAGTGTTGATCGTGATACCACGTTCACGTTCTTCAGGAGCAGCGTCGATAGCAGCAAAGTCTTGTTGTTGTGCCAATCCCTTGTCGGCCAATACCTTAGAGATTGCAGCAGTAAGAGTAGTCTTACCGTGGTCAACGTGACCGATAGTTCCAATGTTTACGTGAGGCTTAGTGCGCTCAAAATTTTCTTTAGCCAAAAGCTTATCCTCCTAAATTTCGCAAGTTAACCCCTTGGGATTAACCATTTATGCTTGCTTTTAAGTATACAACATTCCCAAATGGAAAGGAACCCAAAACACACAAAAAAATGCATGGAAAAGGTAACGCTCCAATGAGAAGATGAAATAATTATATAAAACATTAATTCATTTGTAAACATGCCATAATGAATTCAATCTTAATTTTCCAAAATTTCTGCAATTGCTTGCCAGATTGCGTGTTGCCAGCGTTGTTGTTCAGGTTCTGAACGCATTTCTCCAAAGCCAAACATCATAACTTGAACATCATTTAACCAATCAGCAACATTAGTTATGCCGAAATTCACAAACGGATACATGATTTGTAGCATCAACTCACTCTGTTGAGAAAGCCCTTGCCACATTGTTGGGTCCATATCATTCTCTAATTCAACTAAATGACGCAACATTTCTTGATAGCTGGCCATCCCCTTTAATGGAGAGATGTCTGCGGCATTCACAACATGTACATCTCCCAAGACGGATAACATCTCAATATCTTCTGAGTATTTTAGATGTTGTAGGCTTTCAAAAACAGTCGCACGAATTAACGAATTAGAGAACGGATCTGTTAACACCCCTTTGGCACTGAAAACATATTCTTTCAGTGGTAATTGATCCATTTCAGACAATAGACGGTGTTGGTCAGTTAATGTCGTTTGCCCTAAATGGTAAAATTCTCGCGTCATTTCTTTAATACGCGTTTGTTCGTTTAAACGACTCTCATTTTCAGACGACACAATCTTTTGTTGCCAGCTCTCTACATCCCCAATGAACTGACTCAACATCTTACGTGCCGCAATTGGACGATTAACTTTTAATGCGAGGCGCATAAATGTTTCTTGCTCTTGTACATCGACATAACTTACCCATGCACGCTCCATTGCAATACGGTATGCATGCTCAAACTGTTCAGCTGCTTCCAAACTTGTAACTAAGCGACGATTGATTTCTTGGGTTTGCTCCATTTGGTACGCATCTTCTAAAAGCTCGACTGCATGAGAATAGTCGTTTTCGTCCATCGCTTGCTCCGCAGCAATCAGTAGCTCCTCTACATTCATAATCTCTCCTTATAAAAAAACTGACATCTTATTATAAAAATAAAATGTCAGCCCTTTTTCATTATTCTGCCTTTGGTGCTTGTGCTTCAGTTGCTGGCGTCTGTGCCGCAGCCTTTGGCTTGCGTTGACGACGACGCTTCTTTGGCGCTGCCCCTTCAGGTTTGTTACCTGGGCGATTTTGTTCCGCTGGCTTATTTGCATTCGCCTTTGGTGCTTGTTTCTTCTTATTATTGTTGTTTTGCTTCTTGTTGCCTTGCTTATTCGCTTGACCACCTTCAGCATTGTTAGCCTTCTTATTTGCGTTAGCGTTATTGTTACCATTCTTAGCTGGTGTCTTCTTACGACGACGACCATTTTGGTTGGCTTCCATAATAACTGGCAAAATAACTGGCTTACGGTGTGTTTGTTCGTACAAGAACTTACCTAATACATCACGTACAGAATTCTTCAAGTTTGACCAATCGAATTCCTTTGTGTTTTGAATACCTTCAGTAACTGTGTTTTCTACTAAGTCACTTGCTTCACGAATCAAATCACGAGATGTCTTCACATACACGAATCCACGTGAATCCAACTTAGGCTTTGCCACAACCTTCTTCTTCTTACGATCGATGGTCACAACAGCAATAAACACACCGTCTTCGGACAAGATACGACGGTCATTCAAAACGATTGACCCAATATCACCAACACCAGATCCATCAATCATTGTTGATGTCACTTGTACTGATCCACCCAATTCCATTTCACCATCTGCATAGTTCAAACGGTCACCGTTCTCAAGCAAAAAGACATGGTCAGGTGTGTAACCAACTGCATACGCAGCCTTAGCCGCTGAATTCAAGACACGGTATTCACCTTGTACTGGAATCACGTTTTGTGGCTTCAACAAGTTTAATAGTAGTTGGAAGTCATCACGACTAGCATGTCCTGAAGACTTCTTATCTGTACTAATTTGTTGCACAGACGCTCCTGCACGGAACAATACGTCACGTGTACGTGCGACAAATCCTTCCATTGCAACAGCAGGTGTTGTTGCGATAAAGACGAAGTCACCTTCTTGAATTTGCACATTGCGGTCTTCACCTTGTGCCATACGTTGTAGATGGCGGACAGGTTCACCCATGCGACCTGTTTCCAAGATAACTGTTTCTTCTGGTGCTAGCTTGTCCATGTTTTTCATTGATACGAACAATTCGTTTTCACGCATTGGTAATTCCAATTTGTTCAAACGTAGCGCTGTACGGACAACCTTTTCAATATCATTCCCAGACAAGACAATACGACGTCCTGTTTTAAAGGCAGCATCGATTACTTGTTGAATACGTAGGATATTTGAGGCAACAGTTGCCACAATAATACGTTCCTTTGCATGTGCACGGAATGATTCTAGAACATACTTTCCCAAATCAGTTTCGTGGTCAGTTGCACTTGTGTTCGCTGTTCCCGCAGCATCAGCCAACAATGCAATAACTCCCTTATTACCAATTTCAGCTAAACGTGCCAAATCTGTTTGGTAAGTTGGTGTTGCTGTTGTATCAAATTTGAAGTCACCAGTATAAACAACTTGTCCTTCTTCTGTTTCCAAGTTAATTCCTAGTGATTCTGGAATTGTGTGAGTTGTCTTAAAGAATGAAACTGTGACAGAATCCATCGCAACTTCACTATTTTCATTAACAACGTGATAATCATCAAATCCCTTAGCTAAAGGTTCTGCTTCAACGGCCAACTTAGCTAATTCCAATGTTAATTCTGATCCAAAGACAGGTGCTTGCATCTTGCTCAACAAGTATGGCAAAGCCCCAATTGCATCAGCATGTCCGTGTGACAAGAAAATCCCACGAACTTGGTCTGCATGTTCTACTAGATATTCAAAATCAGGAATAACAACATCCACACCCAACAAATCGCTTTCTGGGTACTTCAATCCTGCATCCAAGATAAAAATATCTTCGTTAACTGTTACTGCGTACATGTTCTTTCCGTTTTCACGGACGCCACCAAACGGCATAATATTTAATGTCGTACTCATAATTTCCCTATTCTTTTCTTTAATTTATTTTTTAACAGGATATAAAATCCAACTTCCTTCGATTACCTTATAATATAGCACAGAATACGGCTTCGACCAATAGCAAACCCCTTATTAACAAAAAAGCAACAGGTTTCCGCTCTAACATTTCCATAATGCATATATTCATATATAATTGAATATGACTGATAAAATACCCTTTCCCCTCAAATGGGTCGGAAACAAGGAGTGCCTATGCCCACTAACGAAAAACTTTATATAGAAATCCCCGACACGGTAGCTAAACAAGGGCATTTTAAAAAAGATGCCCACATCACTGCCGTATACGCAGACGGAAAAATAACATTTGAAAACATTGCACGTGATCACCATGATGAACGTGTTCTCATTCGTTATTTTACAATCACCGCCATCTTGAGTGGTTTACTTGCATTAGTAAACTTTTTTGTCCAACAAACACCAAATGTTCCCTTATCTGGTGCGAATTCAGTGGCACAAATCTCAATTTACTTTAGCGTGTTCTTTGGTTGCTTAGGCTTTCTATACACACTAATTAAAAACAGAGCACAACAACAATGGGTTCTGCGTTGGCGCCATATCTTTAATTTGACATTAGCCTACGGTATTTTATGTTTTGCTGTCGTCGCAATCTTTTTCCGTATTTTCTCACAAGCATTCATTGGTTTGCACCTTGATCAATACACTGCGGCTATTATTATCGGATTGATCGTTGGTATTAATGCTTATGCGCTTATGTTAGCCGCACGTAACATCAACTTTTCAACCATTACAGCTGTTCTAATCGCCACACTATTTGGTGGTATTCTATTTTCTATGCTAACAAGCGGTCAACCAGACTGGTGGCAATTTAACTTTAGTTACTTAGGTACGCAACATGTTGAAAATGCAATGTACTTTAATTTCACGCTAATCTTCTCTGGATTAACTATGTTAACGTTAGTTGATTATCTATTTACTAGTTTAGATGCGAGCTTCACACACAATCGTCGTCTATTCGCGCTACGTATCCTATTTTCTATGTTAGCAATCACACTTGGTGGTGTGGGCTTGTTCCCAAATAACCCCGGTTGGACACACACAGTTCACGATTACTTTGCGCAAACATTAGTTGTAATCATCTTACTAATGATTATTGGTATCAAATGGTTCCTACCAAAAGCTGGGACTGAATTCATTTATATCTCGTATGCCATTGGAGCGTCACTCGTTGTGGTAACTATTTTGTTCCAACACTTCCACTTACTATCCCTAACTGGTTTTGAAATTGTCGCCTGTGCATTAGCCTTCTTCTGGCTAATCCTACTACTGACACATTTGAGTAGTATTGCATTGCCATCTTCATCCTTTAAGGCTGAAGTTATCACACTTAACCAAGAAATTAATTAAATATAGCAAAAAAGCACTCGCCTTCTGACAAGTGCTTTTTATTTTGTCTTAAATCATAAATGCCGTCTTAACGGCACAAAAAAACAGCTAACCTAAGTTAGCTGTTTTCTTTTTTAGCAACGTTGATTACTTGTTCAACAAAGCTGACAAACGTGACTTGTCACGTGAAGCCTTGTTCTTAGCAATCAAGCCCTTTGATGCAGCGCGGTCGATAGCTGATGATGCGTTAGCAAACAATTCTTGCAAATTGTCGGCTCCAGCTTCAACACCGTTACGGAACTTCTTCACTTCAGTGCGGTAAGCACTCAATTGTTGAACGTTACGCTCGCGTTGTACCTTGTTTAAGCGGGCACGTTGGATTGATGACTCAATAATTGGCATCGCTTTTTCCTCCGGAGATAAGTGTCAAAAAATACGTACGTGTTAATGTTAAAATTAACGACGCAATCCAAGCTTTTGGATCAATTCACGGTAACGTTGTACTTCGTTATCACGTAGGTAACGTAGCAAGTTACGACGGTGACCGATCTTCTTCATCAACCCACGTTGTGAGTGGAAGTCATGCTTGTGTTCTGACATGTGAGCGTTCAATTCGTTAATGTCAGCAGTCAAAACTGCGACTTGAACTTCAACTGAACCAGTATCACCTTCGTGACGTGCGAATTCCTTGATGATTTCATTCTTGCGTTCTGCAGAAATTGCCATGTTGGATATCCACCTTTCATAATTTATTAGTCGCCACATACAACGTAAAACGACGGTGAACCGTCAAACATCGTATGAGGTCATGTACAAATGTACTTAATTAGTATACCCAAACATAAGTCCGAATACAAGGGTTAATTTTTAGATGTTTCTTGATAGCGTAAGACAAATAATTCGAACAGTAATTCAGGATCACGTGATGTTGACTTCAACTGTTCTTCCATTTGAACAAGGCCTAGAAAAGCATTTGATAACGCTGCATAACTGTACTTGCGCACAGTTTGTTTGGCTAACTTCACACGATATGGATGCACCTTCAACGCTGTCGCAATCCCCTGTTCACTTAATGTCATGCTTTTAACTTGCAACAACAGTCGGAACTGTCCAATCATCGCCCCATGTAGTCGCAAGGGTTCTTCACCATTTAAAACAAGCTCGTGGTATAACTCAACGGCTTGTCGTAAACGTTGATTCAATAATGCCTCAATTAAATCAAAGATGTTTTGACTCAATGTGTTGGTCACCGCTGCTTCAACATCTGCAACCGTAATTTGCTTCGTATCGTACGTGTACAATAACAATTTCTCTAATTCCATCATAATTTGGGTCAATGAGAGATTAGTTCGTTGGAATAATACTTGTTCAGCCCCTGATGCCATGACATAGCCAGCCTCATCCAATCTTTGTTGGATAAGTTGATGAATATCACGTTCAGTTAAATCACCAAATGCCAAGTAGCTGGCGCGTTCTTTCAAAAGTTTCGTTACTTTCTTACGGCCATCTAGTTTTTCGTATGGCGCAAAAATAACAAGGATTGTCTGTGGTTCTGGTTGTTGCACGTAGTTGACTAATTCATCAGGAAAATGTTCAATTTTCCCACGTGTTGTCTCTCCTGTTAGGAAATAAGCATTATCAACAATCACGACACGCTTATCACCAAAAAATGGTACAGCGCGGGCGTCATCTAATGCCACTGCTAAATTTGTCTCACGCATATCAAATTGCGCTAAATTCATTGTGCGATCTTCTTCTTCGATTAGATTCGTAAATAATGCACGTGTTTGATCTAATAGAAATTGATCGGTTCCTTGAATCAGGTATACGGGCGCACTATTTTGATTCGCCAAATCCTTCTTTAATTCTTTTAACGTTATCGCCATGTTAATCGCCCTTTCTTGTTATCTTCAGTCCTTTAATCGTGCCACATCGCTGAACAGAATACAATTGATTAGTTCATTTTTTTCAAGCTAGTTTGCCAATGCATGCCGTCAGACCTTATCATCCCCAATTCCGCTGTATTAAGCATTTGCACATGCTGTGCTTTCAATCGTGCTAAGACTTCCTCATGTGGATGTTTAAAACGATTATTTTTACCAGCACTAATAATGGCTAGTTTAGGGTGTAATACCGCTAAAAAAGAAGCTGACGTACTCGTTCGTGAACCATGATGTCCACATTTCAATACATCAATACTTGGGACTTGATAATGAGACAAAATCCTTTGCTCGCCCGCAATGTCTAAATCTCCCATTAACATATAGCGCAGACCAGCTAACGTCATCGTTACAACAATGGAATCCTCGTTCTTACCCAAGCCACGTTTAAACGGATGACATACCCGGCAATCAGATTTCCCAATACTTGCACCGGCACCCACTTCATGAATAACAGTTGTCTTGTGGATATATGGCGCAATTTGACGTTGATAGTTTTTTGTTTCGCACATACCCGGTGGCAAATACATATTCACAATCGGAACATGTTGCGCTAAATACGCAAAATTACCGATATGATCAATATCTTGATGGCTCAAAATAAGGTGATCTACTTTTCTAATGCCATAGCCTTTTAAGACTTGGCATAATTGTTGCCCAACAAAGTTGGGTTTAGTCCGCTGCTGCGTATTCGGTAATGTGTCGACCTTTCCACCCACGTCCATCACATAACTTTCTTGGTGCACATCACGCCATACAGTCGCATCCCCTTGGTTTACATCAACAAACGCTATAAATGGTTCCGTAGACCCAGCATAACCTAAAAGTAAACAGACGTAACAGATGACTAAGGCACACCATGACTGCCATTTAGGCATTGTTAGCATCACGCCTGTACAAATGACAACCACCACGCTCCAGCAAATATTTGGTTCGCCACTAATTAATTCACCTGGCAAATCTTCACCTAGTCTGATGATGTCCTGCACATAACTAACTAGCGTATTACACAGCTGTACGATAGGTGTTATTTGCAGTAATGCCGCACAAATCCCGATAACAACAATTGGCACGACTAGCCATGTAAAGACAGGTATCACAATTAAGTTAGCTAAAATCCCCACCGGTTGCCAACTGTAGGTTTGTGTAATCAAGCAAGGTGCAATCAACATATTCAGCGTTAAATTGGTTTTCCAAAAAGATGCTTCTTGTAACCATAGCAGTCCAAAACTTAATAAGAAAGATAACTGCCCACCTAATTGATGTAATACAGCTGGTTCCCATAAGAGACTACCGAGGACGGTCATCCCCCAAACATCAATCGGTGTCATCGTTACATTTCTGAGTTCACAATAATTCATCAGTCCACTAGATAAAATCGCCCGAATCAAACTCTGAACGCCACCAGCAAAAAACCAGATAAAGGCTAACCATCCAAACCATAGGATTTGGATATCTTCTCGATAGAGACGTAAAATGCGGGCTAAAGCGAACCAAACACGATAACATAACGTCACTTGAAACCCAGATATACTAAATAGATGAACTAAGCCAAGTTTTTGAATACCAGCATTATCAGCATAAAAATCCGAACGCGTATAGCCGAGTAATAATGTTTCACCATAATCACGTAGTCCACCTGGTAATTTCTCAAACCAATTCAGCCAATGATAATGGAGCGTTTTTATCCAATCGTACCAACGTGCCTGATCATCATTTTCCCAATATCGTACCTCTTGGAGTGTACACGCTAAAATAACACCTTTCGTCCGCCAATATGCTTGTGGATTAAAATTGAATCGATTTCGATTAGGCTCAATCACATCACATGAAAAAGATGCATATAATTTAACCTTCTGTGTATGCGGTGGTTGCGGACATTGCCCTTTGAGCTTGACTGGTATACCATCCATATCGCCAACACCAGTTAAATAACCTTGTGACCATTTCATATCACCCTGATGCAGGGTCAGCCATCCTGTATGCTCACCTATTTCACGATGATACTCATTTAATCGATACTCTCGGCATCCCCAACATGCAACACACAGCACAATAATCACAAACAATATCCATAAATAATCAGCATAGTAGTACCACACAATCGCACTAAACCAAATCGCACCAATCCACCAAAAAGTTAAGTCGGCATTTAAAAGGCCAATATTCATGCAGATCAATATACAGCCTGTCCAAAACCAAAAGCCACTCCTCACACACAAACCAACGGCGTTAATTTCGCCAACATTTTAGGTCCAATCCCTTGCACCTGTCCCAAATCATCAACACTCGCAAAATGTTTCTCTTCCCGATACGCCAAGATATCTTGTGCACGTTTTTGTCCAACGCCAGGTAATGTCATTAATTCTGCTTCAGTCGCTTTATTAATGTTAACTAAGGTATTCTTCGCATCTGTGCCATGCGTACTCTGTGTCTGTGCTGATTCAGATGTTTGATCACCTTTCACCGGGACATCAATGACCATTTCGTCACTGACTTTAGTTGCCTGATTGATTTGTTGTAGATTGGCATCACCACGTAGTCCACCAGCCAGAGTTATGGCGTCTATAACCCGCTTTCCACCTTGAATTTGATAGATGCCTGGCCTTTTAACAGCCCCCTTGACGTCGACGAACCATGCCCCTGTCGTGTTAACTACTTGATCTTCCTTCTCAGTTGTTGCTTTAGTTTTCGCATTAGTAATTTCACTCGTCCATTCTGTCCGTTGTGAATCATTCCCCTCTGTTTGATCAGGGATCGTCTGATGTCCCTGCATATAGACACATAGAACCAAACAAACTCCGATGGTCATCACTTGCGCAACAATCCATGCCCGATACGCATCCCAGAGAACCTTCAGATTATCTGTTATTTTTCCCCACATAAAAACCGCCTCCTTATTTTCAATAAATAAAGACGCGGTTTTTAATTAGATATTCAAATCGGCTTGATTAGATGTGTCCATCCGCAAACAATGTGTTCATCACTTCTTCAATCATGTCGAATTCTTCTTGTGTTTCCACAGGTTGTAGTGTGTCATTTTCATCATTTGGGTTGTAGATGTATGGCAATACAGTCACATCTTCACCTGTATCTACGTCTGGAGCCAATACAATGTATGACTTTCCGTAATCTTCTGAATCAAATGAGAACATTTCTACAAATGTTTGTTCATTTCCATCATCATCTGTTAGGACAAAAATTTCTTCGTTTTGTGCTTCTACCATTTTATATCTCCTGACAAAAAAGAGCCCCGGCAATCGGTGGCTCAATTTTTTAATTATTCAGCTTCATCCAAGTAACGGTTCAACGCTTCGCTAACCATTTCAAATTCAGCATCGTCTTCGATTTCATCGAAAGTACCTTCTGTATCCTTGCTGTTAACGATGAATGGGAAGATGTCTACACCTTCATCCAAATCAGCGCCTGCAGGGTATACAAAAATGTAATCCTTGTTGTAATCATCATCGTGGAATGAGAACAACACTTCAAATAATTCTTCATCTCCTTGTTCGTTAAACAATGAGATAATATCTTGTTCTTCGTTTACATTGCTCATATTATTGCTCCTTTAATTACTTGACCAGTGGTCCTTTACGGTCAAGATAGTTTTGTAAAATCAAGGCTGCTGCCAATTTATCAATAACTTGCTTCCGCTTCTTACGTGACGCATCAGCTTTTTCAACTAACATACGTTCCGCTTCAACGGTTGTTAAGCGTTCATCTTGATAATCAACAGGCAAACCAAATGTTTCTTCTAACAAGGCCCCGTAAGCTTGTGCAGCTTCAACACGAGGACCTGATGTGTTATTCATATTTTTGGGTAGTCCCAGCACAAAGCCAGTTGGTTGTTGTTCTGCAACCAGTTCCTTCATACGTTCAATTCCGAATTCTTTTTCATCTTCATTGATACGAATAATTTCAACTGCTTGTGATGTCCAACCAAAGACGTCAGAAACTGCGACACCAACGGTACGTGACCCTACATCTAAACCAAGTAAGCGTCCCATCTATTTACCCAAGTAATTCTTAACCAAGGCACCAATTACTTCGTCACGTTCGAATTTGCGAATCAAGTTTCGCGCATCGTTCACACGTGGGATGTAGGCTGGATCATTTGAAATTAAGTAACCAACAATTTGACTTGTTGGGTCGTAACCCTTTTCTTCCAAAGCCTCGTATACCGTTTCTAACATCTTACGTACATCGTTATCTTCGTTACGATTTACATTAAATAAAGTTGTGTGATCTAGTGAGTTCATAAAACACCTCTTTCCTAGCTGTTATTTCGCAGCTAACCAATCGTTCGCTTGTTCAAATGCGGTCGTAATTCCAGCAGGATTCTTCCCACCAGCTTGCGCCATATCTGGACGACCACCACCACCACCACCAATTGCTGGGGCAATAGCTTTAATCAAATCACCAGCCTTAATACCATCTGAGATGGCATCAGGTGATGCTGCTACCAATAAGTTTACCTTATCACCCAAGTTAGCCGCAAGGACTAGAACATCAGATGGGTACGCTTGCTTCCAATTGTCAGCAGTCGCACGCAATGCATCCATTGATTCAACGGCCAATTCAGCAGTAATCAAAGTGTGTGATCCAGCTTCAACAACTTGTGTGAAGGCATCACTAGCACTTTGGTTCGCCAACTTTTGTTCTAGGGCTTGTACTTGACGTTCTGCATCCTTCAAAGCGTTTTGAAGCGCAGCAATCTTGTCATTCACTTCGCTCAATTGTGGTGCCTTAACTTGTTCTACGGCCTTGTTCAACCAAGCATCATGTTGCTTAAACAAGTTCATTGCACCTTGACCAGTAACGGCTTCGATACGACGAATACCAGCTCCCGTACCTTGTTCACTAGTAATCTTAAACATTCCCAATTCAGCAGTAGATACAGCATGTGTTCCACCATCAAATTCAATGTTAAAGTCACCAATTGAAACAACACGGACCTTTTCACCGTACTTTTCAGTAAAGACAGCAACTGCTCCTAGCTTCTTAGCTGATTCTAGGTCTGTTTCAACCCATGAAATTGGCAAGTTTTCAATAATCTTTTGATTAATCAAATCTTCAATTTCAGCCAACTTTTCTGCTGGAACGGCACCATTGTAAGTGAAGTCATAACGCAAACCATCAGCGTTAACCAATGATCCGGCTTGTGTTGAGTGTTCACCCAAAATGTTACGGATAGCTTGGTCAAGCATGTGTGTTGCAGTGTGGTTCTTAGAAATTGCAGCATGGTATGCTTGATCAACTTCTAGACGGTACACACCATTGTTATCCAATGTTGAAAGTACTTCTACTTCATGCAAGTGTTGTCCATTAGGTGCCTTCTTAACGTCCAAGACACGGGCAACAACTTCACCATCAGCATCCAAAACAACACCATGATCAGCCACTTGACCTCCCATTTCTGCATAGAAAGGTGTTGCATTGAAGATAACTTGTGCTGAACCATCTGAAACAGCATCAACCAAGTCACCATCAACAATAATAGCGACGGCTTGTGCTTCTTCAACGGCTAGTTCAGACCAACCAACGTATGTTGATGGTGTGTCCAAGTTCGTCAACAATTCGTTTTGCACACCCATTGAGGCTTGTGTGCCACGAGCTGCACGCGCACGTTCTTGTTGTTCCTTCATGGCAGCGTCAAAGCCTGCACGATCAACTGTCAAACCAGCTTCTTCAGCTGCTTCAACTGTCAATTCATATGGGAATCCATATGTGTCGTACATCTTAAAGGCAACCGCACCATCAATTGTGTCTGTTGCGTCGGCCATAACATCAGCCAACAATGCTAGTCCAGCAGTCAAAGTCTTGTTAAAACGAACTTCTTCAGCGACAACGATAGACGCAATGTATTCTTCGTTTTCCTTAACTTCTGGGTAGTAAGCTTGCATGATGTTTGCCACAACAGGTACTAATTCATTAATAAATGATTGTTCGATACCTAGCTTGCGACCGTGCAACACGGCACGACGTAGCAAACGACGAATAATGTATCCACGACCTTCATTTGATGGCAAAGCACCATCACCAATTGCGAATGTGACCGCACGTGCGTGGTCCGCAATCACCTTGAATGAAATATCGCGTTCTGCATCTTCACCATACTTAAGCCCTGAAAGAGCTTCAACCTTTTCGATGATTGGCATGAACAAGTCAGTTTCAAAGTTTGTGTCTGCATTTTGGAAAACAGAAACCAAACGTTCTAGACCCATCCCCGTATCGATGTTCTTGTGTGGTAGTTCAGGATAATCTTTATTATCTGTCAAACCAGGCAAGTGGTTGTATTGTGAGAACACAATGTTCCAAATTTCAAGGTAACGATCATTTTCACCACCAGGGTAGTTTTCATTTTCGTCTTCGGCATTAAAACGTGGTCCACGGTCAAAGAAGATTTCTGTGTCAGGACCTGAAGGACCTTCACCGATATCCCAGAAGTTATCTGCTTCTTCGTAAACGTGAGTTGGGTCAATACCAACTTCTTCTAACCAGATACGCTTTGCTTCTGTGTCATTTGGGTACACAGTTACATATAGCTTTTCTGGGTCAATGTCATACCATTCTGGGCTTGTCAAAAGTTCCCATGCAAATGGAATGGCATCAGTCTTGAAGTAATCTCCGATTGAGAAGTTCCCCATCATTTCGAACAATGTGTGGTGACGTGCTGTATGTCCAACATTTTCGATGTCGTTGGTACGAATGGCCTTTTGCGCATTTGTAATACGACGGTTCTTAGGAATAACACTTCCATCGAAGTACTTCTTCAATGTTGCAACTCCTGCATTAATCCACAAAAGGGTTGGGTCATCCTTTGGAATCAATGGTTGTGATGGTTCAATGCTGTGTCCTTTACTTTCAAAGAAACGCAAGAACATATCACGTGTTTCAGCAGATGATAATTCTTTCATAATGTTGCCTCACTTCTTAAATATATAAAAAAAGACAGAAAACCACTACAAATCAGAGACGCATTAACGCGGTACCACTCTGTTTGCAATGATTGTCTGCCATCATTACCTCTTAATAGATCGTTAACGCTGATTAGCGGATTATTTTCATAATCGTTATTACCGTTGGGAGCAAAAAGATTAAGTAGCGTTACTTGCACCAACCGTAACGTCTCTGAGTCTACTGGCTAATCTTTCTATCCAACACATTCATTATACCACACACAATTGCTGGCTTGAATACCCATTTCTCACCGTTTATTGGTATTTCAATTTATCTTCGTAACGTAATTCGCGCATCACTTCTGCTGGATTACCTGCAGCCACCACATGTTCAGGAATGTCACGCGTTACGACTGCACCGGCCCCAATAACAGCCCCAGCACCAATCGTTACACCCGGATTGATCACAACATTGGCCCCAATCCAAACATCATCACCAATCGTAATTGGATAGGCGTATTCTAGTCCTGATTCACGTTGCTCGACGTCTAACGGATAACCAGATGTCGTGAACGTACAATTAGGCCCCACAACGACGTTATCCCCAATTGTCACGACCGCAGCGTCCAAAATCACTAGATTATATTGCGCATAAAAATTCTGACCAATATAAATGTTTTCCCCGTAATCACAATGGAATGGTGCCATGATTGTTAAGTCATCACCTGTTTCACCAAAAAAATCTGCCAATAAAGTTTGTTGTGCATCTACCTGCACGGGCAAAAGTTGATTATATTGAAAACAACGATTACGTGCAACCAATCGTTGGTCAATTAACTCTTTATCTTTATCTGAATTGTACAGTTGTCCCATTTCTGCCTTTTCTTTATCTGACAGCGTATGTGCCTTCATCTTTCTTGCCCCTTTTTCCCACAAAATATATTGTTTCTAATTAATATTGTTTACAAGTATAGCACATCAAACCTTAAAAGTTAGGGCGAACCAAAATGAAGATACAAAAAAAGCTGACCTAAGTCAGCTTAATGTATTACCCTTGTTGCTTACGAGCCTTACGTGTTGCACGGTCTGTTTGACGTTGTTCAATACGCTTCTTGTACTTCGCATCACGAGCAATTTCGTTCTTAATACGACGCTTGTAACCAGGCTTAACAGTCTTCTTCTTCTTCTTAACCATTCCAATCATTGTTGGATCTAGCTTTTCTGAAGACTTTGAACGTTGCTTACGACGACGACGGTCAAATCCAGGTGTTAGTTCACCCTTCTTCAATGCCATTGGTTCGAAAGTAACACCTAATTGTTCAACCGCTGCAACCTTATCTTCTTCATCTGGTGAGTACAATGTAATTGCACGACCATCCATACCGTTACGTCCAGTACGACCAACACGGTGAACGAAGAATTCTAGGTCATTCGGAATACCATCGTTAATGATCAATGAAACTCCTGGGATATCAATTCCACGTGCGGCCAAGTCAGTCGCAACAACATATTGATAGTCCAAGTGTTGGATTTGATTCATTGTACGACGACGTTCACGTGGTTGGATACCACCGTGGATTTCCGCAACCTTCAATCCACGTTCTTTCAAGTTACGAGAAAGTTCCTTCGCACGTTCCTTAGTATTTGTAAATACCAAGGCCATGTATGGGTCTCCCATTGTCAAAAGATCATAAACAACTTGATCCTTTTCTTTACCCTTTGTTTCCAACAAAATGTTTTCAATTGTTGGTGCAATAACAGTTGTTGTTGGAATTTCATCCACAACTGGGTTGCTTAGGTACTTCTTCAAGAATGGTTGTAGCTTTTGTGGAATTGTTGCTGAGAAAACCAACATTTGTAGGTTTTCAGGCAATGCACCCGCAATGGCATCAACTTCAGGCATAAATCCTAAGTCCATTGTCATGTCGGCTTCGTCGATAACCAATGTCTTTGCAGTATGGATATCCAAAGCACCACTCTTGTACAAGTCCTTGATACGACCTGGTGTTCCAATCACGATTTGTGGTTGGTTGTTTTGCAATTGTTGAATTTGACGTGCCTTGTCAGTTCCACCAACGTAAACACCAACCTTTGGACGTGCGTCTTCAGGGAATGCATCGGCCATCTTTTGGCTAGCATCGTAAATTTGTTGTGCCAATTCACGTGAAGGTGTTGTGATAATTGCTTGTACTTGCTTAGCATTAACATCTAGCTTCTCAAAAATTGGAATCAAAAATGCGTGTGTCTTTCCAGAACCAGTTTGTGATTGTCCTACCACTGAGCGTCCTTGTAGGACAACTGGGATAAAACGTTCTTGAACTGGCGTTGGCGTTGTGAAGCGAATTGCTTCTAGTCCACGGTAAATTTCGGGACGTAGATTATAATCTGTAAATTTAGCCATTAAGCCTGCTCCTTCAATGTCTCTTTCATTTCATTGATAATGTCATGAACTTCATCAATATTTTCTGCAATCGCACCAGAGGCAAACTTATGTCCTCCTCCTCCATGACGCTTAGCAACATTGTTAATCACAATATTACGTGAACGTAGGCGGGCGCGGTAGAATCCTTCTTCTTGTTCTTCAAAGACAACCCAAGCCTTAGCTTGATCGATACTTCCTAATACAGGCACGATAAAGGCTGTACTGTAATCACCTAAGTCAAATTGCGTTAGTGTTTCATGATCCAGGATAATGTATCCTACCCCTTCAGGTGTTAAGACCATGTGATCATATACGTAACTTGTTGCCTTAGCTGCTTCCAAAGAAATCGTATCCATGCGTTGTGTCATCGCTGTCCAATCAAAACCAAAGCGCATTAAAGCAGCTGCAGTTTCCATTGTCTCTGGCGTTGTCGCATGCAAGAAACGACCTGTATCTCCAATGATTCCTGAGTATAAGTATGATGCACTATCTTGTGTCATCGTTAACTTATCTGAGAATTCTGCATAGAAACGGTAGATCATTTCAGATGTTGAAGATGCTGTATCATCAATCCAAGAATAATCACCAAATGGTTCATCATTAGGATGGTGGTCAATCTTTACCAATGTCTTTGCATAGTCGTAACGACGGTCGTCAACACGTGGTTCGTTTGCTGTATCAGTCACAATAACCAAAGCAGTATCGTATACTTCGTCTGGGATGATATCCATCTCACCCATCCAAGCCATACTTGGTACTTGCTTTCCTACAGAATAGATTGTCTTTTCAGGGAAGCTTGCTTTTAAAATGGTTGCAAGCCCTTGTTGTGATCCGACTGCGTCTGGATCAGGACGTTGATGCCGATGAATCACAATTGTTGATGCGGCTTCAATTTGAGCCATAATTTGTGTTTGTGCGCTCATAATTTTTAATTCCTTTACTTAATAAAATTCTATTAAGTATAACATATTCAAGGGCCCTCCTCATACAAAGGAAGGCTAATATTTTTAAAGGTTATAGGAGTTAGATTCGTCATGGTTAATCCAATCAACCGTAACGGTTCTTGATAACCTCCTAAATCTTCCCAAATATCTTGTGCCAATCGCCAAATAACATACGGATCGGCTTCAATGACGTCTGGCAATGTTAATCGATGTGTTTTTGTGATAAACGAATCACTACGTACTTTAAGCACTAATGTTTTCCCATGCATCTTTTTACGATTGAGATTTTCTGATAATTCTGTCGCAATTAGCTTTAGTTCTTGTAGGACTTCATCCTCAGTATCCACCACTGATCCATACGTATGTTCTTTACCAATGGATTTACGTTCACGCTCCCACTCGACAACACCGGAGTCCATACCTCGTATACGTTGATATAGAATAAAACCCATTTTACCGAATTGGTTGGTCAAATCACTTTGGGCCATTTGAAACAAATCATAACCTGTTTTAATGTCTTGCGCATACATTTTTTCAGCTGTCTTTTTACCAATTCCACGAATGTCCTCAATCGGTAATGGGTCTAAAAAGGCCCGAATATCATCTGCTTCAATATACGTTAGCCCAGCTGGTTTGTTATGCTCTGATGCTAATTTAGCTAAGAACTTATTAAATGAAATCCCCACCGAACAGGTTAACGACAATTCATCATAGATTGTTTGTTGTAACTGATGCGCAATCTCTATTGGTTCATCCTTTAAATCACTGATATCTAAATAGGCTTCGTCGAAAGCGACTGGCTCTACTTTTTCTGTCACCCGGTGGAATATTTCATGAACTTCAGCGGATACAGCTTGATATTTTGGGAAGTCAGGCGCCACAAACAATGCATCTGGTGCTAATTTCAAGGCTTCATTTGCATTCATTGCTGAATGAACACCTAGCGCTCGAGCATGATAATTTGCCGTTGCCACAACACCCCTATGTCCATTTTTACGTGGGTCATTAGCTAATATGACTGCTTGATCTCGATATTCCGGATGATCACGCATTTCTACTTGCGCATAAAAAGCATCCATATCAATATGAATGATGGATTTATTCGTTTCTAATTGAATTGGAATTTCAAACAAATCTGCCATAACATACCTCATTAAACAAAAAAATCCAAAGCCACTTATGACTTTGAATTCTCAAGAATTACTTTTCTTCTGTGTCTTCGACAACAGTCACTTCTTCTTCCACAACAGTTTCAGAAACAGGCGCTTCCGCAACAACTGTACGGATAGCAGACATTTCGAATGTCAAGAATGTTCCATCAGCGTCCAAAGAAACAGTCTTACGGTCTTCGCTGATTGAATCGATTGTTGCATGCAATCCACCAATAGTAATAATATGTGTACCTGGCTTGATGTTGCTCATCATTTCTTGGTGCTTAGCTTGTTGCTTCTTTTGTGGACGGATCAAAAAGAAGTACATTGCTCCAAACAAAAGCGCGATCAATAGTAGTTGTTGACTCATGAATAAAATCCTCCAAGGGTTTTAAAATTAACGTGAATTTACTTTGTTGTAACCATAGTTTTCCATAACTTCGGTGCGAAAATATATTAAACATTTTTCCGCAATCACTGGACAGATGTCTTCTATTAAGTTTAACAAATATTACAAGTTATGAACAGAACACTAACCACATTTTATTAAAGTCCTTCATCATTTTAGGACAAATGACTATGTATTAAGATACAAAAAAACCACTCACAAGGAGTGGTTTCAGGATGGACGTTACAGGGATCGAACCTGTGACCCCCTGCTTGTAAGGCAGGTGCTCTCCCAGCTGAGCTAAACGTCCAGATGCATTGCGATGTCCTATCCTCGCAGGGGGCGATCCCCCAACTACTTTTGGCGCTATTGAGCTTAACTTCTGTGTTCGGTATGGGAACAGGTGTGGCCTCAATGCCATCATCACAACACGTGCTATTTAATTAGCAGTACGAGATTTAATTATCTCAAAACTGAATAACATTGTCAAGTTTTAAATCATTTATTTTTGAGCCTTAACACCACGTTTTGTTCAACTTGGTTAAGTCCTCGAACCATTAGTACTAGTCCGCTCCATGCGTCACCGCACTTCCACTTCTAGCCTATCTACCTCATCATCTTTGAGGGGTCTTACTTCATAAAGAATGGGAAATCTCATCTCGAGGCGAGTTTCACACTTAGATGCTTTCAGCGTTTATCTCATCCGTACATAGCTACTCAGCGATGCTCCTGGCGGAACAACTGATACACCAGAGGTACGTCCACCCCGGTCCTCTCGTACTAAGGGCAGCTCCTCTCAAATTTCCTACGCCCGCGACGGATAGGGACCGAACTGTCTCACGACGTTCTGAACCCAGCTCGCGTACCGCTTTAATGGGCGAACAGCCCAACCCTTGGGACCGACTACAGCCCCAGGATGCGATGAGCCGACATCGAGGTGCCAAACCTCCGTCGATGTGGACTCTTGGGGGGAGATAAGCCTGTTATCCCCAGGGTAGCTTTTGTCCGTTGAGCGATGGCCCTTCCATGCGGAACCACCGGATCACTAAGTCCTACTTTCGTACCTGCTCGACTTGTAAGTCTCACAGTCAAGCTCTCTTGTGCCTTTACACTCTACGAATGATTTCCAACCATTCTGAGAGAACCTTTGAGCGCCTCCGTTACCTTTTTAGGAGGCGACCGCCCCAGTCAAACTGCCTGCCAGACACTGTCTTCCATCGCGATAAGCGATGTGAGTTAGAGTGGTCATACAACGAGGGTAGTATCCCACTGATGCCTCCATCGAAACTAGCGTTCCGATTTCAACGGCTCCTACCTATTCTGTACAAGCTGCACAAACACTCAATATCAAGCTACAGTAAAGCTCCATGGGGTCTTTCCGTCCTGTCGCGGGTAACCCGCATCTTCACGGGTCTTTAAATTTCACCGAGTCTCTCGTTGAGACAGTGCCCAGATCGTTACGCCTTTCGTGCGGGTCGGAACTTACCCGACAAGGAATTTCGCTACCTTAGGACCGTTATAGTTACGGCCGCCGTTTACTGGGGCTTCAATTCGTACCTTCGCTTGCGCTAAGCACTCCTTTTAACCTTCCAGCACCGGGCAGGCGTCAGCCCCTATACGTCATCTTACGATTTTGCAGAAACCTGTGTTTTTGATAAACAGTCGCCTGGGCCTATTCACTGCGGCTCAGCTTTCGCTGAGCACCCCTTCTCCCGAAGTTACGGGGTCATTTTGCCGAGTTCCTTAACGAGAGTTCACTCGCTCACCTTAGGATGCTCTCCTCGACTACCTGTGTCGGTTTGCGGTACGGGCAGGTAAACACTAACTAGAAGCTTTTCTTGGCAGCGTGACATCACAGACTTCCCTACTTTATTTCGGTCCTCATCATCACTTGTCCTTGGAAGAGCAAGCATTTAACTCACTCTAAGACTTATGATTTAACCCAGCATATCCATCAGCTGGGATCTGTTAGCCTTCTGCGTCCCTCCATCGTTCAAACATGTTCACCTGGTACAGGAATCTCAACCTGTTGTCCATCGACTACGCCTCTTGGCCTCGCCTTAGGTCCCGACTAACCCTGGGAGGACGAGCCTTCCCCAGGAAACCTTAGTCATACGGTGGACAGGATTCTCACCTGTCTTTCGCTACTCATACCGGCATTCTCACTTCTATGCGCTCCACCAGTCCTCACGGTCTGACTTCATCGCCCATAGAACGCTCTCCTATCGCGCCACTTACGTGGCACCCGTAGTTTCGGTGGTGTGTTTAGCCCCGGTACATTTTCGGCGCAGAATCACTCGACTAGTGAGCTATTACGCACTCTTTAAATGGTGGCTGCTTCTAAGCCAACATCCTAGTTGTCTATGCAACTCCACATCCTTTTCCACTTAACACACACTTAGGGACCTTAACTGACGATCTGGGCTGTTCCCCTTTCGACAATGGATCTTATCACTCACTGTCTGACTCCCGGACATACGTGATTGGCATTCGGAGTTTATCTTAATTTGGTAACCCGAGATGGGCCCCGCACCAAAACAGTGCTCTACCTCCAACACGCTTCATTCCGAGGCTAGCCCTAAAGCTATTTCGGAGAGAACCAGCTATCTCCAAGTTCGATTGGAATTTCACCGCTACCCACACCTCATCCCAGCATTTTTCAACATGCACGGGTTCGGGCCTCCAGTGCGTTTTACCGCACCTTCACCCTGGACATGGGTAGGTCACCTGGTTTCGGGTCTACAACAACGTACTCAAGCGCCCATTTCAGACTCGCTTTCGCTACGGCTCCGGTCTTTCCACCTTAACCTTGCACGTTATCGTAACTCGCCGGTTCATTCTACAAAAGGCACGCCATCACCCATTAACGGGCTCTGACTTCTTGTAGGCACATGGTTTCAGGAACTTTTTCACTCCCCTTCCGGGGTGCTTTTCACCTTTCCCTCACGGTACTGGTTCACTATCGGTCACTAGGGAGTATTTAGCCTTGCGAGATGGTCCTCGCGGATTCCGACCGGATTTCACGTGTCCGGCCGTACTCAGGATCCTGTACGGGAGGTTATTTGTTTTCGCATACGGGGCTATCACCCTATCCTGCTCAGCTTCCCAGCTGATTCTGCTAACAAACAACTTTATAACTCCACAACGACAGTCCTACAACCCCAATGTGCAAGCACATTGGTTTGGGCTCTTCCGTTTTCGCTCGCCGCTACTGACGGAATCGATATTTCTTTCTCTTCCTGTTGCTAATGAGATGTTTCAGTTCACAACGTCTACCTTCAACCTGACTATGTATTCATCAGGTGATAACTTGCATACACAAGCTGGGTTCCCCCATTCGGAAACCCCCGGATCAAAGCTCACTTACAGCTCCCCGGGGAATATCGGTGTTAGTCCCGTCCTTCATCGGCTCCTAGTGCCAAGGCATCCACCATGCGCCCTTAATAACTTAACCTATCAACTTACGTTGATGATTCAAGTTTGAGTATGTGGCTCAAGGCCACATGCGATTTAAACTAAATTTAAAAAAACTCAAAAAAATTACGCGGTGTATTTTTTTCGGCTCAATTTAATTAAATAATTAATTTGAAATGAATTTAAAATTTACAATATTATTCAGTTTTCAAAGATCTAAGTCACTGCCACGTGAGTGGCAATGGAGAATATCGGGATCGAACCGATGACCCCCTGCTTGCAAAGCAGGTGCTCTCCCAGCTGAGCTAATTCCCCGTAGAATGGGACTGAGAGGACTCGAACCTCCGACCTCACCCTTATCAGGGGTGCGCTCTAACCAGCTGAGCTACAGTCCCGAGGTTCTTCTCTCGTCTATTACATTGAGTGTAAACCACTCAAAACTAAATATCGTTTCAATGCGAATGTGTAGGTTTCCGATTTTCCTTAGAAAGGAGGTGATCCAGCCGCAGGTTCTCCTACGGCTACCTTGTTACGACTTCACCCTAATCATCTATCCCACCTTAGACGGCTGGCTCCTAAAAGGTTACCTCACCGGCTTTGGGTGTTACAAACTCTCATGGTGTGACGGGCGGTGTGTACAAGACCCGGGAACGTATTCACCGCGGCGTGCTGATCCGCGATTACTAGCGATTCCGACTTCATGTAGCGAGTTGCAGCCTACAATCCGAACTGAGACAAGCTTTAAGAGATTTGCGTACTCGCGGGTTAGCGACTCGTTGTACTTGCCATTGTAGCACGTGTGTAGCCCAGGTCATAAGGGGCATGATGATTTGACGTCATCCCCACCTTCCTCCGGTTTGTCACCGGCAGTCTCACTAGAGTGCCCAACTGAATGCTGGCAACTAGTAATAAGGGTTGCGCTCGTTGCGGGACTTAACCCAACATCTCACGACACGAGCTGACGACAACCATGCACCACCTGTCACTTTGTCCCCGAAGGGAAAGCGCCATTTCTGGCGTGGTCAAAGGATGTCAAGACCTGGTAAGGTTCTTCGCGTTGCTTCGAATTAAACCACATGCTCCACCGCTTGTGCGGGTCCCCGTCAATTCCTTTGAGTTTCAACCTTGCGGTCGTACTCCCCAGGCGGAGTGCTTAATGCGTTAGCTGCGACACTTAGGGGCGGAAACCCCCAAACATCTAGCACTCATCGTTTACGGTGTGGACTACCAGGGTATCTAATCCTGTTTGCTACCCACACTTTCGAGCCTCAACGTCAGTTACAGTCCAGAGAGCCGCCTTCGCCACTGGTGTTCCTCCATATATCTACGCATTTCACCGCTACACATGGAATTCCACTCTCCTCTACTGCACTCAAGTCATCCAGTTTCCAAAGCACTTCCACAGTTAAGCTGTGGCTTTCACTTCGGACTTAAAAAACCGTCTGCGCTCGCTTTACGCCCAATAAATCCGGATAACGCTTGGAACATACGTATTACCGCGGCTGCTGGCACGTATTTAGCCGTTCCTTTCTGGTAAGATACCGTCACACACCAAGCAGTTACTCTTGATGCTATTCTTCTCTTACAACAGTGTTTTACGAGCCGAAACCCTTCATCACACACGCGGCGTTGCTCCATCAGACTTTCGTCCATTGTGGAAGATTCCCTACTGCTGCCTCCCGTAGGAGTATGGGCCGTGTCTCAGTCCCATTGTGGCCGATCAGTCTCTCAACTCGGCTACGCATCATCGTCTTGGTGAGCCATTACCTCACCAACTAACTAATGCGCCGCGGGACCATCTCTTAGTGATAGCAGAACCATCTTTCAAGTAGCAACCATGCGGTTGCTAGTGTTATGCGGTATTAGCATCTGTTTCCAGATGTTATCCCCCGCTAAGAGGTAGGTTTCCCACGTGTTACTCACCCGTTCGCCACTCACTGCAATGTTCATCGTCATATCAGAGCAAGCTCTTCAAATCAGTTGAACCACAGTGCGTTCGACTTGCATGTATTAGGCACGCCGCCAGCGTTCATCCTGAGCCAGGATCAAACTCTCAATTTGAAGTTTGAGTATAACTCAATTTTTTGTTGTTTAACAGATGTTAAACGAATTTACTAGCGAATTGACTTCGCAAATGTTTGGACCAACTAATAGTTGGTCGACCTACACATTTGTTACATCGAAACGATATTCAGTTTTCAATGATCTACTTCGTTGTTTCGTTTGACTGACGTCTCCCTGAGACAACTTAATTATCATACCTCGGTATGATACGAATGTCAACAACTTATTTTGAAGTTTTTTCATTCGTTTGCATTTCTGCAAAGCGGATGACGGGAATCGAACCCGCATTCCCAGCTTGGAAGGCTGGAGCACTAGCCATTGTACTACATCCGCAAAAACGTTTTAACTCGGTCGCATCTGACTGCTCGTCTGAAGGACAAGTAATAATATACCGCGCTGGCAAGCAATCGTCAAGCGTTTTGTTAAAAAGTTTTATTTTTTTGTTATTGAGGCACAAACATCGCATCTTAAACCGAAAAGAACCAGTATTCTGCCGTTATCCTGCACTCATGTCCCATTTAGATTATCAACACCTCAAGGACTACAAACCTATCATATCAAGATGACCTTAAACGATTACATGATTCACCTATGGGCCATAGATGTATTTATCGTACGAGTACTTCGCATTAGTGATACACGCCAACTATACTGTTCTTTCTATAAAAGAGTTAGCTTCGTTAATTATTTCAATTATTTCGGCGTCGCAGGTAATGGTAGATTCAAATGAGCGTACACCTCTGGACTCACTACACGCCCTCGGGGTGTGCGTTGCAAGAAACCAATTTGAATCAGATAAGGTTCATACATTGATTCAATGGTATCTACTTCTTCACCAACATTAGCGGCAATCGTATTAATACCTACGGGACCACCTTGATAGTAGTCAATCATTGTTCGCAAAATCTTATGATCCACTTGATCTAATCCACGGCTATCTACTTTCAACATCTCTAATGCGAAATCAACAATACGATTATCAATCACATCTAAGCCTTGCACCATTGCAAAGTCACGAACACGTCGTAATAAGCGATTTGCAATTCGAGGGGTCCCACGTGAACGGCGCCCCAAGGCCAATGCCCCTTCTGGTTGAATCTCAGTTCCGAACACTTCCGCCGAACGGGTCACAATTTCTGCTAATTCTTCCATAGAATAATAATTCATATGTTCAACGATACCAAAACGGTCTCGCAATGGTTGTGATAACATCCCCGCACGCGTTGTTGCACCAATCAATGTGAATGGAGGTAATGGGAAATGCACAGGATGTGCAGTTGGCCCTTCACCAACAATGATATCCACGTAGAAATCTTCCATGGCTGAATACAACATTTCCTCAACCGTTTTTGGCAAACGATGGATTTCATCAATAAACAGAACATCCCCTGGTGCCAATTCATTCAATAGCGCTAGTAAGTCACCAGACTTTTCAATAGCTGGACCCGTCGTTGTTCGAATATTAACCCCCATTTCATTTGCGATAATCATCGCAATGGTTGTTTTACCCAAACCAGGTGGTCCATAAAACAACACATGATCCAATGGTTCAGCACGTTGCTTGGCAGCTTCAATATAAATATTCATGCGCTTTTTCAAGGCAGGCTGTCCAATATACTGACTTAGACGTGTCGGACGTAATGATTTTTCTTCTATATCGGCGGATACATCCCGCAATAAGTCTTCTGTCATCACTCACCTCTATTGTAATAGTTTCAATCCGGCACTGACATATTCCGCAGTAACCGCAAAATCCATTTTACTTAATTGCTTTTCAACTTGCTTCAAATCACGCTTCGCATATCCCAACGCTTCCAACGCTAACATCGCTTCCCCTAATGCACCGTCTGCTACTTCTACCTTAGGCACATCTAATGTAATTTCAACGTTACTCTGGAATGGCAAATCAGCTAACTTATTTTGTAGGTCCAAAATAATTTGTTGCGCTGTCTTTTTTCCAATCCCCGGGAACTTCGTCAAGAATGTCACGTTATTATCAATAATGGCTTGTACTAAACCAGAATGATCATTACTGGCTAGAATAGCCAATGCTGACTTAGGTCCAATCCCCGATACCGCCATCAACTTTTGGAATAATACTTTTTCATCAGATGTCGCAAAACCATATAGCGTTTGTTCAGTTTCACGTACAATTTGTTCAACATATACGATTGTTGTTTGTTCTTGTGTAAAGACATACGGATTTGCCGTCATAACACGGTAACCGACCCCACTAACGTCCACAACAATATAACTGGGCGTAACTGCTTCAATGGTTCCTTTTAGATATTCGTACATGTGTATTTCCCTTCAACATATAAATTCAGATACTCTAATTATAGCAGATATTAAGTTTAAACGAAGATAATCACCTAAACCTAAGAAAAAAAGGTTATCGCAATGATATGCGACAACCTTTTTAAATATTAATTATGAATGACACAAATTAGTTAGCGTAGTTAGGCGCTGCCTTTGAAATTTGAACGTCATGTGGGTGGCTTTCAATCAATCCAGCGTTTGTGATTTGAACAAAGCGTGCTGATTCAATCAATTCTGCGATTGAGTGTGAACCTGTGTATCCCATACCTGAACGCAACCCACCAAGGATTTGGAAAATAACATCATCCAACAATCCCTTGTAAGCTGTACGTCCTTCAATTCCTTCAGGAACCATCTTGTTGGCTTCATTAACTTCACCTTGGAAGTAACGGTCCTTAGAACCATTTTCCATAGCAGCAATTGAACCCATACCACGGTATGACTTAAATTGTTCACCAGTTGCTTCATCAGTAAACACTTCACCTGGTGCTTCAGCAGTTCCAGCCAACATTGATCCTAGCATTACCGCGTTTCCACCAGCAGCCAACGCCTTAACGATGTCTCCAGAGTACTTCAAACCACCGTCGGCGATGATTGTCTTACCCATTTCACGCGCAACTTCTGCTGCATCAAGCACAGCTGTCAATTGTGGCACACCAACTCCGGCAACGACACGAGTTGTACAAATTGATCCAGGACCAATTCCAACCTTTACAACATCGACACCAGCTTCATACAAAGCACGTGTTCCTTCAACTGTTGCAACGTTTCCAGCAATGATGTTTACATCAGGGAATGCGGCGCGAACTTCGCGAATCTTACGCAAAACACCTTCTGAATGTCCGTGCGCTGAGTCCAAAACAATTGCGTTTGCTCCAGCTTCAACTAATGAAGCAATTCGCTTGATTGTATCTGACGTAATACCAGCAGCACCGGCAACGATCAATTGTCCGTTTTCATCAGTAGCAGCTTGCGGGAATGTTCCGTAATCAATCGCTGCTTCTTTAACCTTCTTGATTTCCGCAATTTGTTGTTCAATTAGCATGTTCTTGTGAATCACACCCATTCCACCCAATTGCGCCATACGAATAGCCAAACGTGCTTCAGTAACAGTATCCATCGCTGCAGACAATACTGGGATATTCAACTTCAATGTAGGTGTCAATGAAACGCTTAAATCGACATCGTTAGGCAATACGTTTGATGCCGCTGGCACCAATAATACATCATCAAATGTTAATCCTAGTTTTGTTACTTTATCTGCTGCAAATGTCATGTGTTCATCCTCCGAAGTTTGGTTTAAATTTGGGTGCGGGACAAAATTCGCGGACAACACCACAAATACCCTAACTATATTATGCGGATTTCGCATAGAAGGACATTTGCGGATTGTCACCGAATTTGGTCGGTGGTAGAGACTCGTTGGCCATATTCCAACAATTAAATCTGCATTTATTTAAAAAGTCTTGTTACACATATTACCTTGTTTTCATCATTTTGCAAGCATTTTTTCAGCCAATTTAGACTATAACTTGTTGTTTAAAGCAAAAAAGCCTACACTATTACTAATAATTAAAAAAATTGGAGGCACCCATGTTGAAACATCGCGAAAGACCCACTGAGCTTTGGCAAAAAAACTTGATGATTTTATGGTTTGGTGTTTTCATGATCGGGATTGGATTTAGTGAAGTGATGCCCTTCTTATCACTCTATATTGATACATTAGGGTCATTCTCAACCAACCAATTGAATTTTTATAGCGCCGCAACTTTTGCTATTGCATTTCTGACCACTGCATTTACTGCACCACTCTGGGGACGTTTGGCTGATGCCAAAGGTCGTAAATTAATGCTATTACGTGCATCCCTTGGAATGGCAATTATTTTCGCTTTGATGGGAACCGTCACTGACGTTTGGCAACTTCTTGCATTACGTGCCATTCAAGGTGTGTTTGGTGGTTTCATCTCAAACGCAACAGCATTAGTCGCAACCCAAACACCAAAAGATCATGCTGGGTATGCTATGGGAGTTATTGTCACAGGTACTACTGCCGGTCAATTAATCGGTCCCTTTGTCGGAGGTACCTTGGCCAGTCTTACTGGCTTCCGTATGACGTTCTTTGTTACAAGTATCATTTTCTTCTGTGTGTTCTTACTCGTTCTATTCGGTATTAAAGAGAACTTTACCCCTACGGCGAAAGAAGATGCACCATCATTCAAACAAATTGTCACTAAATTACCACATGCACGCCTAACCTTAGGGCTGTGTTTTACGACGATGATGATTCAGATTGTCAATTTTTCAATCACACCGATTATTTCATTGTTTGTCCGCGAACTAAACACGACCCCAGTTAGCGTCACATTCTTAGCCGGGGTGGTTGCGGCGATGCCAGGTATCGCTACATTACTTGTCGCACCAAAATTCGGTGCCTTAGGTGATCGCATCGGAACACAACGTATGATTATGGCTGGATTCTTAGCAGCCATCTTAATTCTAATTCCGACTGCCTTCGTCACCGCCGTTTGGCAATTGGCATTGTTCCGTTTCTTGATTGGGATTTCAGATGCAACAATGTTGCCGGCTGTTCAAACCCTACTGTCAAAAACAACGCCTCGTGAAATCACCAGCCGTGTCTTTGCATACAATCAATCCTTCCAAGCTTTGGGTGCCGTGATTGGTCCCATGATTGGAACAGTCGTTGCAATCCAGTTTGGTTATCCTGGTATTTTTATCGCTGGTGCAATCTTAGTTGCACTAACCGCAACAGTATTTAGAAGATTAACAGCTAATATCGATTTTAATCAACCACTCTAAATTATTAACTTATACAAAAAGGCTTCGGTGCATGTGCATCGAAGCCTTTTTTGATATCTATATTTATCTCTACCTTGTTGGTGAACAACAAAAATGACAGTATTCCAACAACAATCTATTTAAGCGATGACGTTGCAGCACTCACTGACCGATCATACGGTAGTTCGAAAATCTGCTCATCCCCTTTGGTAAAGGTCACTTGTCCCGCTAACAAATCATTAATGTCTGATTCGAATGCACTCATTTCAGCCGGCAGGACTGGAACCGTGATATCTACCCCAGTCGTATATTGCGTATCATTAATGATATGGTCATTCGTATCCAACCAGTATTTTAATGAATCATACGCGCTATAACTCACACTGATTGTGACTGCTTGACGAGCGACTAATTCTACAAGACCAACATCAACCAAGCCATCAGCGACGGTACCGGCGTAGGCACGAATTAAACCACCAGCGCCTAATTTAATCCCACCAAAATATCGTGTCACAACGGCAACAACATTGTGTACTTGATTGTTTTTCAAAACTTCTAACATGGGTACCCCTGCGGTCCCAGCAGGTTCACCATCATCAGAGTAACGTTGGATTTCATCATGCTCACCTAATACGTATGTCCATACATTATGGTTTGCTTTCCGTTCTTGTTGACTGATACGTGCAATAAAGTCACGCGCTTCTTCTTCTGAATTAATTCGGGCGACATTTAAGATAAAACGAGACTTTTTAATCTCATGTTCCCACGTAGCGACAGTCGGCGCTATCGTTAAGTTTAAATATTCATTCTCGGCCATCTCTTTTCTCCCACTTCTTTTTACTTAGTATACCATCAAAAAAAGCCCCGAACAGTGTCAGGACTTTTTAGATTAAACATTTTCAGTTGTTTCAGGCAGTGGCTTCTTTGAATCACGCCACAATGTACTTGCTGTGTAAACAGATAGACCAACAATCAAATATGATAAGACAGTCACATCAATGTAGTTCACCACTTGCACCGCTAGCAAGACACCAATCACACCACCAATGATGATTCCTGGTACTCCTCGCCACTCGACACGACCTGAACGAATAAACGCGACCGCTGATGTCATGAAAATCATGGCGGCGTCCATCATCATGATTGGGAATGCCACCAACGGATTCATCCCCACAAGTGAGAAGAAAATCAATTCAGGCGTATAATTCCCTAATCCCATTGTCATAAAGATTCCTAGACAGAAGTTAACACCAATCCCTAGAACCAACAACCAACCATGCAAACCATGCACATCCGTTGATGCATCCATTCCTGGGTGGAACAACAACTTAATCAACATCGCAATCGCCGCAATAACCAAAGCAATTGATAAGAAACGTTGTACCTTACGTACATTCCAGTTCGCCGTCACGCGGGTTCCAACAAAGGCTCCCACTACGGCGGCTAAGGTCATTGAAACAAGTGTCAATGCTTCTACTTTAACAGCCGTCAAGAACAATAAAGCTTCCACAAACACTGGGATTGCATGCGCAACTGTCATTGTCCCCGGTAATTTACGATCATCATCCAACCACTTTGTTGCTTTAAACATAGTTGTTGTTGTCGCAAATGAGCCAATTCCTAACGTATCCCCAAAGTCGGCGAATAGTCCGATAACAAATCCTTTTCCAAATCGTTCACGTACATTGATTTTTTGCTTACGAATTTGGTAAACAATAATCCCACCGATTCCTACTAACGCGCCCAATAGGATAAATTTCAAGATATTTAAAATAATTTCTTCAGTCATTTTTATTCTCACATTCAATCATCACTTAAATTTATTAGTTATCTCTCAACTAATAAATGCATTTAACTATTTTACCCGATTCAGTAACCGCACGCAAACCTTTCATACACGATGTTTGTGCCATTTCCCCCATCCATTTTCCTAAACAGATGCGTATATCCCGTGACTAGTTTATGGTCGCATAAACAAAAAACTCCATGATACTAGTTTGATAACTAGCATCACGGAGTTCGTTAACTTTATACTTCGTAATCGAATTGGAAATCAAGAATTTGCACTGTATCTCCGTTTTGGGCACCAGCTTCATGCAAAGCTGTATCGACACCCATGTAACGTAGTTGACGTGCGAAACGCATCATTGATTCTGTAAAGTTTGTGTTTGTACGTTGGAATAGGCGTTCAATTTCTTCACCATACAAGATCCAAGTACCATCTTCTTCACGCGCAATTTCAAACGCTGGCTTAGTGTCATTAAATTCATACAAGGCTGTTTCATCTTGTGGTTCCATACCCTTAGGGATGAACATTGGTGTTTCATCCAACAAGTTAGCAGTGTATTGCATCAAGTCTTCTACACCTGTACGTGTCAAAGAAGAGATTGGGTGGATGTCAGCATCAATACCGGCTTCTGCCATCTTTTCTTCAAACGTTGCTAGTGTTTCAGCCGCATCTGGCATATCCATCTTTGTTGGCACGATGATTTGTGGACGTTCCAACAAGGCTGGGTCATACGCTTCTAATTCTGCATTAATCTTCATGTAGTTTTCGAATGGATCTTGTGTATCATCGATTCCAGACATATCAATCATGTGCAAAATAACACGTGTACGTTCAACGTGACGCAAGAATTGAATTCCAAGTCCGATACCTTCTGACGCACCTTCAATCAATCCAGGCAAGTCGGCCATAACAAAGTCACGACCATCTTCTAGACGAACCATTCCTAGGTTAGGCTTCAATGTTGTAAAGTGGTATTCGGCCACCTTTGGCTTAGCAGCTGTCACAACAGACAACAATGTTGACTTTCCAACAGATGGAAATCCAACAAGCCCAACATCGGCCAAAACCTTAAGTTCTAGTCCAATTTCAAATTCTTCACCAGGTTCACCGTTTTCGGCGATTTCAGGTGCAGGATTCTTTGATGACGCGAAACGCATGTTTCCACGTCCTCCACGTCCAGCCTTGGCAACAATCAATTCTTGCCCAGCTTCAGTCAAGTCACCAATAATATCACCAGTTTCAGCATTTGTTACTGTTGTACCTTGTGGTACGCGAATAATCATATCTTCTGCTGAACGTCCAGTCATACCCTTAGTTGCACCGTTTTGTCCTGGTTGCGCCTTAAAGTGACGCTTGTAACGGAAGTCCATCAAAGTACGTAGACCTTCATCAACAACCATTACAATGTTTCCACCATGACCACCGTCACCCCCGAAAGGACCACCACGATCAATATACTTTTCATGACGGAAAGAGACAGCTCCATCGCCACCCTTTCCTGCTTTAACGTTAATTTTAACTTGGTCGACAAACGCCATGTTCATGACCTCACTTTCTTTTATTTCAGAGTTATGTTCCACGCGAAATTCAGTATCTTCCAGTTTACATTATCTGAACACAATTGCCAACCGGCGAATGGTATTTTATTGGTTTAATCTGTATCTCGTGCTTGCAATGATATCTTAATGTTTTGCGCAACTTTTTTACTAATCCCTAGTTTTTGTAAGTCTTCTAGGGGCGCATCATTAATTTTCTTCAAAGACCCGTATGTCGTCAAAAGTTTCTGACGTGTCTTAGGACCCACACCACTAATTTCATCCAATTTAGATCCTAATGATGACTTTGAACGTAATTGACGATGGAAAGTAATCGCAAAACGGTGTACTTCTTCTTGGATACGTTGAATCAAAAAGAACCCTTGTGATTTGTGATCTAAGGCAACAGCTGGTTCTCCTGCAGCGACTAATAAATCAGCGGTTTTATGGTAATTGTTTTTCACCATGGCGGCCACTGGAATATCCAAACCAAGTTCGTCCTCAATCACTTCTTTGGCTGCATTTAATTGAATGTCTCCCCCGTCCATTAAAATCAAATCTGGCATTTCACCATGTTCTTTTAACAGACGACTATAGCGACGACGGATAACTTCCATCGTTTCAGCACGCTCATCGGCATGTTCAACTGTTTTGGTTTTGTACTTACGATACAAATTTTTATTTGGTACACCATCTTCATAGACAACCATTGCCGAAACCATTTCTTGCCCACTAATGTGCGAATGATCAAACGCTTCAATACGGTGGATTTCAGTCAAGCCTAGCGCATCTCCGATTTCTTGGGAAGCACCGCTGGTCTTCTTGGTGTTCATTTCCATTAGTCGGAATTTTTCATCAAGTTCGATTTTTGCGTTTTTCTCAGCTAATTCAAGTAATTGCCTTTTTTCACCACGTTGCGGTGTACGAACTGGTACACCTAACACCGCACTTAAATTAGCTGTATCCAAGCCAGCCGGAACAAGTAATTCTTTAGGCAACACAGAATTATCACGTTGATAAAATTGTAAAATAAAACGCGTTAATTCGTCGGCTGCATCTTCCACAATCGCAAACACACGCTTTTCTCGTTTCATCAAGCGAGCTTGTCGAATAAAGAAAATTTGCACCGACATCCAGCCCTTATCCACATAATAATTAATCAAATCACGAGGCGTACCATCATTTGAAATAATCTTTTGTTTTTCAACGGTCGCTTCAATGAATTGTAGTTGATCACGTAGGTCAGCAGCTCGTTCAAAGGCCATTTCTTCTGATGCCAACAACATCTTTGCTTTTAACTCTTGTGTGACTTCTTTCGTACGACCATTCAAAAACGCTTGAATACGTTTGATTTGTTCGTCATATTCTTCGACCGGTACTTCACGATAACATGCACCTAGACACTGCCCCATGTTAGCGTACAGACATGGACGACCCTGAAAACCATTACAACGACGTAACGGATAAGCCTTTTGTAAAAAATGCAATGTTTCTTGGGCCGCATAAACATTAGGATACGGTCCAAAATACAAACCACCATCCTTTTTAACTTCATTGGCTAACTCAATCTTAGGATCACGTTCGTGGGTGACTTTAATATACGGATATCCCGTCCCCCCTTTTAGCCGAATATTATAATACGGTTGATATTTCTGAATTAACGTCACTTCCAATAACAATGATTCTTTTTCTGAAGACGTGACAATAAAATCAAAATCCGCAATATTTTCAACTAATTGCGCGGTTTTACCACTGTGCTCACCTTTAAAATATGAACGCACACGATTTTTTAGATTCTTCGCTTTACCAACGTAAATAATTTTTCCGTTAATATCTTTCATCTGATACGATCCTGGTTGATCAGGTAAAAGCGATAATTTTTGCTCAATATGGGTAGATGCCATGACTGCCTCCTCTATCGATTCTTTGTCTTTATTATACCATTGCCCTTTTCTGAAAAGTCATCTATCACCTGATAAAAGGTGCTATAATATAGCCTACAACTAATTGGAGGCATATCATGGGATTACTAACACGTCGAAAAGATACAAATAGCCGAGAAGTTGAAGATCGTTTTGATATTCCAACTCTCGACGAACCAATGCAAGATGATAAAAACCGTTTCTTGGGTACCAAAAAGAAACAATAAGTATAAAAACACGCAAAAGGCGCTAATCCTAACGATTAGCGCCTTTTCTATTTCTTAATTATCTGAATATTTCGTCGCAATCTTCAAAAACTTAGGTGCATTATCAGTGAAGATTCCCTTCACACCCCAATCAAACAATTCTTTGATACGACGTCCTGAATTAACAGTCCAAACATTAACTTCATACCCCAATGCACGGATTTGCGTAACATCTGCTTCTGTTAATCCTTCATTTTCGATACTAATTTCTGTCACTTCACACGCTTGCGCTAGCATAGGCCAATCTGGGTTAAACGTTGCTTTTTCAAATAGCAATGCATATTGGGCCTTTGGATACGCTTGACGCATCATCCCCAGCAAAATCGGATTAAAACTTGAAATTTGGACTTTAACACCCGCATCCAGTTGATCCAAATAAGTCATCATTTGACGAACCAGTTGCTTAGATAATGCCAAACCATTTGGTCCTGATACCCCTTTCAACTCGAAATTAATATTTAAACCATGGTGATTGATAAATGGAATAAAGGCTTCCATCGTTGGGATACGTTCACCACGTAATTTCTTAGGCGCATTAACAGATGCATCCGCAAATTTAATCTCTGGCCAATCTTTAGCCGTGATTTCACCAGTCATATCTGTGGTACGATCTAGAAAATCATCATGCATCAAAATTAATTGGCCATCTTTTGTGATAGCCACATCAGTTTCAATCCACATCACATCAGAATCAGCGACTGCATTAAAACCACGCATTGTATTTTCTGGTAACTTTGCTGGTACACCACGGTGGGCAAATATTGTTCTTTCCATCATTATTCCCTCACTTTATTTTTAATGCGAATCAATCGTACTTATTTTTAGCATCTTTGTGATACTACGCCACATTGGCTTTAATAGATTTCCTTCTTGATAGGTCAACACATTACGCTTGTAGATACGTAATCCGTAGTAACTTAAGACAATCAAGGCGCCAATTTCTAGGATTAATGCCATCCATGCGTCGGTCATCGTTGCATACTGTAGGCCCAATCGTGCTGGCATCAACGTTTGTGAGAAGAATGGCAAATATGATAACACTTGCAAGACCACATTATGCGCATTTCCATTCAACATGAACGTCAACATATAACTAATCATTGATAGGTAGGTAATTGGTGAAACTGCCTGTTGGACTTGGCTCAAATCATTAACCATCGCTGCAATCATTGCCGTTAAGACCATATACAGTACAATTGCTACGAAAACAATTGCCAAGGTCATCAATCCAAAGCTCCAATCAACACCAACAAGCACTGATTTTGCTTGTACAAGCATTTCATTATTTGGTGCAACTAAGGCAAAGATTCCCCCTGCTGCAATATAAATCAGACCGTGTAATAGCGCTAATAGCGAAATACCACCAATTTTACCAAAGAATTGTACGGCTGGAGATGTTGTTGCTAACAAAATTTCCATAATACGAGATGACTTTTCATTCGCAATTTCTTGCGCAATCATACTAACGTACGCATTCAGAAAGACAAAGATGAAAATTCCCAATGCGACAGCCAAGGCATAATTAGCCGTTGCGGCTGCACCACCATCTGCATTACCTTTATCGCTTTGCACCACCATCTTCAATTCAGGTGATCGCATCAATTCTGTTAAGTCTTGTGAAGAAAGCTCTAACTTTTGCGCTTTATTTAGCATTGCATATTGATTAATACCAGCTTGTAAAGCGTCTTGATTCATTTCATGCGAATCAGATGTGTACGCATACGTGTATTTTCCGTTAGATTCCGTTAACACACCATCAATTTTTTTAGCTGCTAAATCTTGTTCCGCAACAGTTTTGGAAGAAACATCCGTCAATTCCGCATCTAATTGCGTATCTTGACGTAAGGCTTGCGTCAATTGTGGTTGATTAACCACCGCCACGGTTGGCGTATCTTTGTTTTGTGTTGCTTGCATAAAGAAGGTGATTCCAGCAATAATTCCCACAATTAAAATTGGTGATAGCACCAACATCCAATAACCACCTGTCTTCACACGCGTCATAAAGGTTTGACGCATCACTAACCACAGTTGTTTCATAAACATTAGTTATGCCCTCCTGCTTCAACTTCGCGTCGGAACACTTCATCCATCGTTGGCGGTGTTTGTGCAAACACAGGTACATAACCATCGGCTGCAACAACATTAAAAATGTCTTTTCCAGCCGCTGGATCTGTTAGATGAATCTGACGTCCTGCACCAGATACTTCAATTGTATCTACTCCAGCAATTTGTTGTAATTGCACATCTGTAACAGGAGATTCAATATACACTTCACTACGACCAAACGATTCACGGATATCTACAGGAGTCCCTTGTAAGACCGTTTCTCCATGTTTCAACATCGTAATCTTGTCAGATAAATATTCAACCCCTGACATATCATGTGAACTAAATAAAATTTTCGCCCCATTATTTTTCAAACGCTTAATTTCACCCATCATTAATTCTGTGTTCACTGGGTCAAGCCCTGAGAATGGTTCATCTAAAATTAAAAATTCTGGTTCAAAGATAACAGTCGAAATCAGTTGAATCTTCTGAGCATTTCCTTTAGACAAAGCTTGGACCTTATCTTCTGGCTTTCCCACCACGTTTAAACGCTGCATCCAATCTCGCAATGCAATTTTCGCATCTTGTCGCTTCATCCCGTGCAATTCCGCAAAGTATAACACTTGATTTTCGATTGTTTGCTTTTGATATAATCCACGTTCCTCAGGTAAAAATCCTAATTTTTGTCGCTTTTGGGCATTTAAAGGTTGTCCATCCCACAAGACAGTTCCTTCGGTTGGTGTAATAAAATCCAAAATCATACGAAATGTTGTTGTCTTTCCAGCACCATTTTGACCGATTAACCCCATGACTTCACCAGGTTTAATCGTCATATTTAAATCACTAACAGCCGTTTTATCCCCAAACTGCTTCGTTAGATGCGTCAATTCAATCATGACACGTCCCTCCCTTAATTTCTTCTCTGATAAGTTGTATTATTATAACATTTATCAAGTTTTCTTATTAAAAAACAGTTTAACTTTAAAACTTTTCTAACCTAAACAAAAAAGCCATACACCTCAGTGTATGACTTTTATTTAATCATCAATTATTGTTGCGCATTTCGACGCAATGAAGGTAACATCTCAGCCGTGAAATGTACTTCACGTGGCTTAGAACCATTCGGTCCACCAATCAAGCCACGGTCAGCCATATCATCAACGAGACGTCCGGCACGGTTATACCCCATCTTAAAGTGACGTTGAATTGATGACGTTGAAGCTCCGTTTGCACGTAATACAAACTCAAGCACTTCATCCCATTGTTCATCAAGGTCACTACCTGATCCAGCATCCCCTTGTTCAAGGCTTTGCATTTCAGCATCAGAAACAGTCATTGTATCATCGTATTGCGCTTCTCCTTGGGCTTTAATGAAGTCTGTTAGATTCTCAACATCCTCATCACTCAAGAAGGCACCTTGCACACGTTGTGGTCCACTTGAACCAATTGGTGAGAACAACATGTCTCCACGACCCAATAACTTTTCAGCACCGTTAGAATCCAAAATCGTACGTGAATCAATTCCAGATGACACCGCAAAGGCCATACGTGAAGGCACATTGGCTTTAATCAATCCCGTAATGATATCAACTGATGGTCGTTGCGTTGCCACAATCATGTGAATTCCTGCGGCACGTCCCAATTGCGCAATACGCACAATGGCATTTTCAACATCACCTGAAACAGATGACGTCATCATCAAGTCAGCCAATTCGTCAATAATGACAACTAAGTATGGCATTTCTTGCAAGACTGATTCAGTACTTGTCGCATTGTGTTTTTGCACATAACGGTTGTATCCGTCAATGTTACGCACACCTTCTTCAGCTAACACTTTGAATCGACGGTCCATTTCAGCAACTACCTTCTTCAAACCAAGCGAAGCCTTCTTAGGATCCGAAACAACCGGTGTAATCAAATGTGGAATATCATTATAGACTGACAATTCCACTTTCTTAGGATCTACCAACATCAAACGCACTTGACTTGGCTTTGCTTGCAGCAAGATTGACGCCAAAATACCATTAATCGCCACTGATTTACCAGATCCAGTTGATCCAGCAATCAATAAATGAGGCATCTTGGTCAAATCCATCTTAACCACACCACTTGTCACACCACGTCCAATTGGAACGACTAATGGATGCTCAGTATCAATTCCTGCTTCATCCATCATGTCACGGAAACCAACCGTCGCTTGTTGATCATTGGCAACTTCAATTCCAACCACGTTCTTCCCTGGAATTGGCGCTTCAATACGAAGTGACTTGGCTGCTAAAGCAAGGGCTAAATCATCAGCTAAATTCTGAATCTTAGATACCTTAACTCCCACAGCAGGTTTAATTTCATACTGGGTAACCGTTGGCCCCAATACAACTTTTTCAACCGTGGCATTGATGTTAAAGCTCTTCAATGTCTCATGTAATAGACGTGCTTTTTCATTCAACGCATCACGTTCAGCTGATTGATCAGTTGAGCCAATCTCTGTCATTAATGCTGTTGTTGGCAAATCATAATCACGATCATCGATCACATTACCCAATCCACTTGCATCAACATCAGCCGTTGGCATTGTTTGTGTGGTTGGTTCGACATGCCCAAAGCTATCAGGCTTGGCTTGTGTCTTTGGTGATGTTTTCGCATCATCATGCCCGAAAATATCCGCATGTGACAACGTATCAATCTCAGCCTCAGGCAAATCAGGTTGAATCGTAATTGGGTCCACCATAACATCTGCACTTTGAATCACATTTTCTGGTTCAAAGTCATCATCAAACATTGGTTCTGGTGGTAATGGTGGTAGATCCACTGCCTTCGCTTCCACCGCTGACTTAATTGGTGCCGTTTGAACTTTCGTAACTTGTGGCTCCGGCGCAATAATTTCTGGTGGCAAGAAATCGGCACCAGATGTTGTGGCTTCCTGTGTAAAGTCAGGTTCACGCTTTTTCGTCTTGGTAATACTCTTTCCTGCCGTTGCTGTCGCAGATACTTCTGCTTGCGGATCCGGTTCAGAAGAAAAAGGGTTGTCCTTAAAGACATCGGTCATATTTTGACGTTGGTTTTCACGGAAAGTTGTGACTTTTTCAGTCACAGCCTCGTGTACTTGCGTGGCTTGTGATTGGACAAAATCACCGGTACCTTCGGCTAATGAGAAGAAGTTATCAAACACTTCACGAACAGGTACTTTAAACATCACAACAAAGCCACCCACTAGAAGTAAAATACCAACTAACCAAGATCCAAAATTTCCAGCAATCATGTGGGTCCACTCATACAATTGAGCACCAATCACACCACCACCGACAGGCGTTGAGCTAGCATGATTCATAAAGTCTTGATTAATAAATTGCGTCACTTTTGCGGGCAATTCAATATACATGTTTTTGGGTGAAAAGAACAAAATGGCATTAATTAACATGATGCCAAAATAAAACAAACTGAAACCAATGTAATGATGCGCCTTAAAGCGCTTTGGCCATTGTGCATACGCCAATAAGACTAAGAATGGCATCAATAGCATCAATAACAAGAATTGATAACTACCACCTACTAACCAACGTACACAGTTAGCCAAAAACTTACCTAGCAAGCCCACCTGCAAAATGGCAAAAATGGTCGCAAGCGTTAATCCTAGGCCGACTAATTGTGGCCAATGTTGATTCAACCAGCTTTTTTGAGCTGTCTTTTTGCGAGGCTTACGCTTGGCCGCCGTTTTTTTGGTTGTTTTACTTTTCGCAGCCATAGCTCCTCCTACTTTAGCTTATCGTAATCATAGTCTTGCGTAAGGTCCAAGTTTGGGAATCCTTGTTGACGCAATGCTTCATAGATAATAATTGATGCTGTGTTTGATACGTTCAAAGAACGGATGTTTGTATCGTTTTGTGGAATACGCAAAGCCTTTTCAGCATGTTCCTTCATGAACATTTCAGGCAAACCAGTTGTTTCTTTACCAAACATAAAGTAATAGTCATGATCTGGATTTGTGTAATCTGCTTGATGATAAGATTGTGGTGCAAACTTAGAAATCAAGAACAATTGATCTTGTTCAGTCAAAGTTGCCATGAATGCTGGTAAATTCTTGTGAACTGTAATATCAACAGTATCCCAGTAATCCAATCCAGCACGCTTAACATGCTTATCATCTAACTTAAATCCTAATGGTTCAATCAAGTGTAGCTTTGTGTTTGTTCCGGTTGCCGTACGGGCCATGTTCCCTGTGTTAGCTGGCATCAACGGTTCAAATAAAACAATATGGTTCGTGCTCATAAAATAATTCCTCCAACGGTGTTCGGATATATTTAAAAATACCCATTTCAAAAAATTATAGCACGGATAACTATTGTCATCCGTGCTATAATTCGAATCTTATTAAAGCCTTTAGCTCTTAGATAAACTTAACGCAAACTCCTTCAGGCAAGAACAAGTCCTTTTCCTTCAAAGTCAACTTTCCAGATTGGGCATCACGTGAATAAATCGTAACGTTATCTGTGTTTTGGTTTGCAGCAATCAAATAGTCATTTGATGGTGACAACGCGAAATCACGTGGGAATTCCCCTTCTGTGCTAATCAATTGAATCAATTCAACATGTGCACCATCTTCTTGGATTTCAAAGACAGCCATTGAATTGTGTCCACGGTTTGTGCTGTACAAGAAACGGTTGTCATTTGACAAGTAAATGGCGGCTGTTCCATTGTGTTCTGTCCAATCAGCTGGAATTGTTGAAACCACTTGTAACGGTGTCAATGAACCATCTTCATTGTATGACAAAACAGTTAGCTTTGATGACAATTCCCCTAACAAGTAAGCATGCTTACCATCTGCACTGAAACGGATATGACGTGGTCCGTAACCAGGTTCTGTTGTGTATGTGTTAACCAATGTCAACTTACCATCAGATGACAAATCAAATGTCAAAACATTGTCTGAACCCAAATCAACAGCAACCAAACGACCATCTGGTGTCACGTTGAAAAAGTGCATGTGTGATGATGCTTGTTCTGGACGAGGACCCTTTCCAGTTGCTTGGTAACGGTCAGTTTCAGTCAATTGCCCATCGGCTTCAATCTTGAATACTTGTACCAATCCACGGTGATAATTTGCTGAGTAAACAAATTGACGCGCTTCATCGACAGCAACATATGCTGCTGATGCTCCAGGTTCAACCACTTCTTGTACCATTTCTGCTTGATCATTTGCGTAATCAAGCATAGCAATTCCACCTTCTTCGCCGTTCTTACGATCAACAGCGTATAGCTTGTTTGCCTTACTCAAGGCAACATAAGTTGGTGATCCAACTTCTGCAACCAATTCAACTGGTCCCATTGTACCTGTTGCGTCATCAAACGTTGCTTCGTAAATCCCCTTTGATGCTGACTTTGTGTACGTACCAAATAAAATCTTCTCTGCCATAACAAACAACCCTCATCTCTTTAATAATATAAGCTTATTATATCATCATTCACGCAAATTTTTGGTATTAAAAAAGCAGCCCTAAGGCTGCTTTTCCATCTCAATATGAGAATTATGATTGTTGTGCTTTTTCTTCTTGCTTGGTTGCCCAGATAGAAGCACCGATTGATCCCACCAACAAGATAACAATCACAGCCAATGAGACTGTGTTTGAAATCTTAAATGGTAAGTCAAACATCGCACTACCTTCATTCAAAATCATCTTAAATCCGATAAATGTTAAGATCCCGGCTAGACCGTACTTGATGTAACGGAACATTGGCAAAATCCCTGCTAAGGCAAAGTACAATGAACGCAATCCCATAATCGCAAAAATATTAGATGTCACAACGATAAAGGTATCTTGTGACACGGCCAATACTGCTGGAATAGAATCTACAGCAAACAATAGGTCAGAGGCTTCAATGAATAGCAATGCCAACAAGAACTGTGTGGCATACAACTTTCCATTTTCACGAACCACAAAATGTGGCTCCTTAACATCTTCCTTCAATGGCAAGAACTTACGGAAGAACTTAATCATCTTATTATCGTTCAAGTCTTGATTGTCATCTTTCTCAAAGAACATCTTGATTCCTGTAATCACCAAGAAAATTCCGAAAATGTACATCAACCAAGCAAAACGATGTAGTAAGGCTGCACCACCGAAGATAAAGATAACACGCATTACAAGCGCTCCGAAAACTCCCCAGAACAACAAACGGTGTTGGTACTTCGATTCAATCCCAAAGAATGTGAAGACCAGAATAAAGATAAATAAATTATCAATACTCAATGACTTTTCTAACAAGTATGCTGTTACAAAGTCAATAGCTGGAGCAGATCCGCCAACTACCCACACACCGCCGGCAAAGGCGAATGCTAAGGCAATCCAAAATGCACTCCAAAGTAAGGATGACTTCATTGTTGGTGTCTCGTTATTTTTATGGAAGACCCCTAAATCCAAGGCCAACATAACAATGACAAACGCAAAAAATCCAATCCAATATCCAATACTAACTTCCATGAAATACTCATCTTTCATTTTGACACAAGGAATCTCTACAATTATTCCTAACCTATTGAAATTAACGACTGAAACTTAAATGAAACTAAACAAATTGACTTTAAGCATAAAAAAAATGCGTATGACAACCTAATCAGTTGCCATACGCATTTTATATATTTTAAACACTGAACATTAGATATGTGCCAACTAGTAGCAACAAGATTCCAATTCCCATCATTACGAATTCAATTTTGTTCTCTTCATTTGGCAATCCTGTATCCCAGAAATATGCACCACATCCTAGAAAGACAAAGCCAAACAGAATTCCAATAAAACCAAAAATTAACATAGCACTCCCGCTGGTCACCAATAGACCTGTTCATTATTATTCACGCCTTAATGATTACCATTATAGCAAAAGTAACTAAATGTTCCAATTTTTATGCGTTAATCATCCCAAAGATAGAACCAACGATAATTAGTAATGTGACATAGATTAAGGCTGGAATAATGGTCTTACGAAGAATGTCCCCTTCTTTACCATTCAAGCCAACAGCACCACCAGCGGCAACAATGTTATGAATACAAATCATATTTCCAATGGCTGCACCAATGACTTGTAGCGCTAGTACTAATGACTGGTTCAAACCAGCATCCACAGACACACTATGTTGAATAGGTGAGAATGTTAAGTTGGAAACTGTGGCACTACCTGTAATGAATGATCCAAGCGCTCCCAGTACAGGCGCAATAATTAGCCAAGTGCTACTTAGATATTCAGCCAATGTAGAAGCAAGATAAATTGGCATACTTACCAAATCGTTCATGTTATAAGTTGAGTTCGTGAAGACTTGTACCATAATCAATGTCACAACTAGGGCTGTCATTGTTCCCTTCATCCCCTTCACAACATCAACAGCCTTTGATTGGAATGGACGCCAACGACCACCTTGCAAATACAAAGTCACAATTGCCACAATCAACAAGATTGTTCCTGGGTTAGCCAAAATCAACCAATCAGAATTAATTGTTTCAAAACCTAGAATTTGGCGATATGACAAATCAAAGGTACTGTTAATGAATGTTTTGATTGGTGTCACAAACTTTGTCATCAATAATGCTACAACCACTAAGATGTATGGTAACCACGCCAACAATAGCGGCATGTCACTCTTAATTTCTGTGCTGTTCTCCGTTGACATTGGTTCTTGACGCCATGGATTTTCTTTGGCTGACTTTGGTACTAAAATACCGAACTTAATCGTTAACACACTCACTGCGATGGCAATTAATGGTGAAATAATTGACGCCATTTCGTAACCAATCACACGAACAACCGTAAAGCTTGTTCCAGTGTATGTTAATCCAATCAACAACAACCAAGGTACGACTTCTAATAAGCTCTTTAGACGGTTGTTGCTGTATTGGTTAGGCAATACCATTACTAACATACCGATTAGAATTAATGGCATAAATGTTCCCACAAACAATTCAATTTGAGAGATTTGCATCGCCACTTGTGGTAATTCATTGGCAGGTACCGCATTACTTAGACCTACCGTTAGAGGTGTTCCCACAGCCCCAAATGATACGGCAGTTGAATCAGATACCAATGCCAAAAATACCGCTGACAATGGCTTAAATCCCAAGGCAATCAACAAAGGTCCCGTTACCATCGCTGGCGTTCCGAATCCTGACACACCTTCCATTAATGATCCAAACAAAAAGGCAATCATCACGGCTTGGAGACGCATGTCTTGCGTTAGGTTCATAAATCCTAAATTAATACGATCAATGGCCCCTGTATGTTGCAACACTTTTAGTAGCAACATGGCTCCCAATAAAATCCATGCAATTGGTAAGCTCTTGTGAATTCCTTGTAGGATAGAGGCCCCAATTGCATCCCCTGGCATCCCCCAATACAAGTATGCTGCTACTGTCACAGCTAAAGCACTAATTGCCATTCCCTTTACAGCCGGCATATTCAAAATCCCTAATAGAATCACCGGTAACACAATTGGCAATATTGAAACTAATATTGTCATTACTCATTCCTCCCTGTTTTCCTCATACACTTCAATACTTCTTTATTATACATGAAAACGCATACATGTATGTGAAATTTAAAAAAAAACACTAATTTTAAAATTAGTGTTTTCGTTTTATTTAGTCATTTAAAATATATTTATCAATCAATACAGCAATAAATACGGCTGCAAATGGCGCTGTTAAGTATACCCAGACAGCAGATAGTGCTTCACCTCCAGCAAACAAAGCTGGATATAGTGAACGAACAGGATTCATTGAAGTTCCTGTTAGGTTCCCACTGAACATCACAAGCGCAATAATTGTTACACCCACAATGATGGGAGATTGTCCTGAGAATTCATTCGTTAGACGGTTCATGAAGACCAACAATACAGTCAACAAGATTGTTGTAATCAACATTTCTACAAAGAAAGCTGATCCTGCTGTTAGGTTAGGATACATTGTACTTCCCAAATGGTGTTCAGCAATTGCATCAGACCATGCAATTCCCTTTTGTGACAAGAAACCACTGTATGTTGCAATTAACGCTAATTCACCTAGCAATCCACCAACTAGTTGGCTTACAAAGTAAACACCCGCTTCTTTACCAGGCATGCGCTTTGTCAAATACATTGTCAACGTTACAACTGGGTTCAAATGCGGACCTGATAGTGGACCAAATGTGTAAACTAACATGGTAAACATGAATCCCCAACCTAATGCTGGACCTACCAAATCAGTGTATGGACCACCAAGTAATACCAAACCTGTCCCTAAATAAATCAATAGCGCGGTTCCCGCTACTTCACCAAAAATCTTGCGCTTCATGCTCTGCACTCCTATAAATTCCAAATTGTATGTAATAATCTTTCAATGTTAGCTAATTATTTCTTTCTACATAACGAATATCATAATATCGCGTAACATCACGTTGTTCATAGTATCACAATACACCGCGATAAAACATACTTTTATTTAAAATAAAGGACGAAAATGTCACATAAAAATACACTTACCTTCCATAAGTATACGATTAATTGAAAAACGCCTCTATCAAAACTTTGTGATGTTCAAAACATACTTTCGTGTTTTACTACAAAAGTACCATCTAAAGTATTGATAAAAGCGTTCTTTTTAATTTCCAATATATGTCAGCCGTGCGTCATATGGCTTAGGCTTTGCCATTTGAACCAAAAACATGGATTCGTTCGACACACATGTCTTCAATTGCGTTCGTTCCTGGTAACAAGAATTTACGCGGATCATAGTTTTTACCTTCCAAATCTTTATCGGCTAAAACAAAGGCTCTGATGGCATCATGGAAAGCTAATTGACCTTCCGTATTCACATTAATCTTTGCCACACCCAATTTAATGGCTTCTTGAATTTGGTCGTCTGGAATACCTGAGCCACCGTGCAACACTAGCGGCATATCAATGGCCATTTTGTTTTTAATCGCCGCTGTAATGGCTCTTAAGTGATCAAAATCTAATCCTTGCCAATCATCAGGATATGGACCATGAATATTTCCAATACCCACCGCCAACATATCCACCCCTGACTCTGCCATTCTAACCGCATCTTCTACAGGGGCAATTTCACCTTGCGCCACAATTCCATCTTCTTCACCACCAATGGTACCAACTTCACCTTCTAAGGTGACATCACGTGCATGTAATTGCACCGCTAACTTGGTCGTTTGGACTAAATTGTCATCAATATCTAGTGAAGAACCGTCAAACATAATTGACGTGAACCCTGCGGCTAATGCTTCTTGGGTTTCTAAATATGCACCATGATCTAGATGAATCGCAACTGGCACAGTAATGTTTAATGCATCGTGCAAATTTACAATTAAATCATGGGCCACTTTAAAACTTCCCATATACTTAGCCGCGCCACCAGTTACTTGCACAATCACTGGTGAGTTTGTCTTTTGGGCTGCTTGTAGAATCGCCTTCACCCATTCCAAATTATTCGCATTAAATGCAGGTACAGCATAGCCACCTTGGCGTGCCGCCTGCAACATTTCAGTACTATTTGTAATCATGATTAGCTCTCCTTATTCCCAACTTTCTTTTTCAAATGTCACCAAATCACCATGAATTGCACCTGTGATCGTATCTGCTTCTGCAACTGCTTGCGTTAAATTAGGGGTCATCATTTGGCCGTACGTCGTTGAGATATCAATTAAATACGGTACTAAATCCTTTTCCCATGTTAATTCTGACGTATACCCATATTGAATCCACACGCTATCACTTTCAGCGTCAGCCCATGCGCTGGCACCATGGTATGGACGGTCATCGACTAAAATACCGCCTGATTGATGCACTAATCCTTTGTCATGTGTCATAATCACTTTTTTATAAAATGGGTTTAATTCCCCTTCGCCAAAATGTTTTTCTAACCAAATCATCTTGTCTTGCCAAGCACTTGGATTATGCCAAGGTGCTGTTGATAAAATATAGAGATCAAAATAAGGTGCCAAACATTTAATGGCCATTGCAACACCATCTTTAATTGGTAAATCAGCGAATATTCCTGGTATACGATCTGGCTTCCCTGCATCTGGATGTTCTTGCGCATACGCATTCAACACCGGCAATGTATCTACCAACACATTATCCATATCTAAATATAACTTCGGCTTATTCATCTTCTCTCCCTCATTGCGTTTTTGGTAAACGCTTTCATTTTCGATATTGACTATTATCAACTATTCTATCAAAAATGTAAACACACAATTGGTATTCATGATTAACAGATACTAGTCAGGTTTTAAAAATACCGCATTAACACTATCTAAACCCCCACCATAAACACATTTATTATGAAAACAAATAATTGGTATACTTATATATACTAAAAAAAGAGGTACAGCATAGGCTGTACCTCTTTTCATTATCGGATTTATTTACTCTTAACATCCAATTGCATGAAGTTTGCAATTTGACCAGCAATCTCACTCACAACCGCTAAGGTTGCAAGACGATTTTGTTGGACCGCTTCATCTTCAACCATAACCATTGTTACATCAAAGTATGCGGCGATCATTGGTTCTAGGGCCAACAAATCAACTAACAAGTCATCAGTTGTTTCTGCATCCAACGCTGTTGTAGCAGCGTACAAGGCTGCTTCTGCATCGTTTTCAAACAATTCTACTGATACTTCTGCGTCAGTTGGGTTCTTGGCTGTCAAACGCATGATACGTGTCAATCCTTCAACACCACCACGGAAGTTAGCATCATCTTGATGTGCTAACAAAGCCGCAGCTGAATCAAACATTTGTGTTGTGCTTGTTAAGTTTGCTTGTGTCACAGCATTAATCACGTCGTGACGAACATGTTGATCTTGCAAGTCCTTAATAACACGGTCTGTCAAAAAGTCGTTTACATCAGCAACACTGGCTACCAAACGCGCAACCACGTCTTCTGGCAAACCAACATGGTCTTCACTTTCTGTAATGGCAGCAACGTATGTGACTAGCAATTCATTCAAGTCAAAAGCCCAATCGTTCGCATGCAAGATGTTTACAACACCTGATGCGGCACGACGCAAAGCGTATGGGTCATTTGATCCAGAAGGAATCATTTCACCAGCAAAGAATGAGACCAATGTATCAAGCTTATCTGCCAAAGACAAAATCTTACCCAAGTCAGTTGCAGGCAGTTCACCACCCGCACTGATTGGCATGTAGTGTTCACGAATTGCGGCCGCAACTTCAGGTGCTTCGCCAAACAAGTTGGCATACTTTTCACCCATGATACCTTGCAATTCGTCAAATTCACCAACCATACCAGTCATCAAGTCAAACTTGTAGATTGATGCAGCTTCAGCCAACTTAACTTGTTGTTCTTCATTCAAGTCCAAACGGTCAGCTAACAAAGCAGCTAGCAATTGGGCACGACGTGTGTGATCTGCAACAGATCCCAACTTTGCGTGGAATGAAACATTGTTCAACTTGTCATTGTAGTAAGCAATATCATGCTTTTGGTCTTCACCGTAGAAGAATACGGCGTCTTCAAGACGGGCAATAAGCACCTTTTCGTTACCAGCAATCACGTTATCCAAGTGTTGGTCATTACCATTACGAACAGAAATAAAGTGTGGCAATAGCGCACCCTTTTCATCGACAACGTGGAAGAAACGTTGGTGTTCACGCATTGATGTAATCAACACTTCATCTGGCAAGTCTAGGTACTTAGCATCGAAGTTTCCGTTAAATGCCGTTGGGAATTCAACCAAATTGTTAACTTCTTCTAGCAAGTCTTCGTCACGAACAACTGACCAGTTATTCGCAGCCGCAATGGCTTCAATTTGTTGCCAAATTTGTCCTTTACGTGCTTCAGAATCAGCCAATACTGCTTGTGCGTCTAGCGCATCGACATATGCCGTTGCTGTTGCAATTTCAGTATCTTGTCCTAAGAAACGGTGTCCACGTGATGTACGTCCTGTCGCAACATCCAAAACGTTAAATGGCACAATGTTTTCATCTAACAAGGCGACCATCCAACGGATTGGTCGAACGTATTCAAAGCTGTGACGTCCCCAACGCATCATTGTTGGGAATTGCATTGCTTCAACCACTGACTTAAATCCTTGCAAAACTTCAGCTGCAGCTTGACCAGCTTCAAACTTAGAAACAAAGATGTGTTCGTTTCCGTTTGATTCCTTGATGATGATGTCATCAGTTGTCATACCTTGTCCACGAACGAATCCTTGCGCTGCCTTTGTGTAGTTACCATCAGCATCTACGGCTGCGCGCTTAATAGGTCCCTTGATTTCAAGTGCGATATCTTCAGCTTTATCCGCCAAATCACGTACTAGGATAGCTAGACGACGAGGTGTTGAAAAAGCTTCAACCTTGCCATAGGCCAAACGTTCTTCTGTCAAAAACGCTTCTGTACGTTCAACCAATTGTTCGCGCGCTGGTGAAACCAAATGCGCTGGAACTTCTTCTAGTCCAATTTCTAATAGAAAATCTGCCATGTTACTTGGCCTCCTCTTCTTGCGTTGGTAAGTACTTTTCACGCAATGCTTCGTCCTTCAAAAGAGGGAAACCAAGCTTCTTACGTTCAGCGATAAAGGCCTTAGCCACCATACGAGCCATGTTACGGATACGGCTCAAGTACTTCGCACGTTCTGTAACAGATACCGTTCCACGTGCATCTAACAAGTTAAATGTGTGTGATGCCTTTAGAATGTAGTCATAGGCGGGGTGTACTAAACCAGCTTCCAATGCACGCTTTGCTTCAACTTCGTATTCATTGAAGTGACGCAATAACATCTCTGCATCAGATGTATCAAATGAGTATGTTGAGTGTTCGAATTCTGGTTCCTTAAAGATGTCACCGTAAAGAACACCATTTCCCCATTCTAGATCGTAAACAGTTGGTACGTCTTGAATGTATGACGCCAAACGCTCCAAACCGTATGTGATTTCTGATGTAACGGCATCAACTGGGATTCCCCCAACTTGTTGGAAGTACGTAAATTGCGTCACTTCCATTCCGTCTAACCAGATTTCCCAACCGATTCCAGCCGCACCCATTGATGGGTTTTCCCAGTTATCTTCAACGAAACGAATATCGTGAGCAAGTGGATCAATTCCCAATGCTTCCAATGATTCTAGGTATAGTTCTTGAATGTTATCAGGAGATGGCTTCATAACCACTTGGAATTGGTGGTGTTGGTACAAACGATTAGGGTTGTCTCCATAACGTCCATCCGCTGGACGACGTGATGGTTCAACATAGGCAGCATTCCAAGGTTCTGGTCCATTCGCACGTAAGAACGTGTATGGGCTCATAGTCCCAGCTCCCTTTTCAGTATCGTAGGCTTCCATTAACATGGCACCTTGCTTCGCCCAGAATGTTTGAAGCGTTAAAATAATATCTTGGACACTCATTTTTGTGCTCATTAGTGTTTCCTTCCTGTGGCAGTGCAGAAAAAAAGTCCCTACACCAACCACATAACGTGATTGATGTAGGGACGATGTTATCGCGGTTCCACCCTACTTCCGAATGAATCCGGCAGCTTAATTATCTAATTAAATGCTCAAACAGCTCCCCACATGCTTCAAAGGCTACCCTCACACCATCGGTAGCTCGCTGTGCTTTTAGACACGTTTCTTCTGTTCTCATCGCTTAACTTCTATTTTACGCCACCGCTATCAATTGTCAATTATTTGCATCAGATTGTCGCGTTTGTAAGCGAGATTCCCAGCTCTGTAATTGATTGATAAACGACTTTGCTTTAAGTTGAATTCCTACTTGGTCATCATAAATCGCATCTAAGACACGTGTCATTTCTTGACTCGTACTCGATTTAACTTGTAATGAATGCATTTGCTTTAGGCTAATTTGACTAAATTGACGCAAAATATACAGTGCCTTAGGCACGATTTGCATCCGATGTTCGTCTTGTCCAAAATGTTTTGCACATAATAAACCACCTAATTTCATGGAGAAATCCATTTGTGGCGTGGTTTCTTCACACACCACACAATGCGTCCAATCAATATGCACACCAAATGCAGGCAACAACTTGAGCTCAAAATAATGGGCTAAAGCCGCTGAACTAAAATCTGCTTCCATTTTTTCAATTGCTAATGCAATTTCATCAAACCAAGCTGGCAAAGGTTGATTGTCCACGAATGCGGCATCGACCAACCCCATAATGTAAGTCATGTAGGCAGTGCGATGCATATCTTCCAAAAAAGTACGCGACATATGACTTTGTTTAACATCATTCATAAAACTCAAGCCAGTTGCATTAATTGACCCTTCGTATTTACCAATTGTAAACGGTTGTACATCTGCTGCATATGCATAGCGCTTAGACTTACCATGGCGAATGTAAAACATTCGCTTACCATAATCTTTAGTCAGCATTTTAACCATTAAATCATGCTCTTTGTGAGGGCGTTGATACATCACAATTGCATCAAAAACATCTGCCATGGCAACCTCCCTCGTTAACTAAATCATGAATAGATTAAACTTCTGAATCTTCGTTGTAACCAAAGGCATTCAAAGATTGTGGCTTATCACGCCAGCGATCTTCAACCTTTACCCACAATTCAAGGAAAATCTTTTCACCCATCAAGCGTTCGATATCCTTACGCGCACGCGTTCCGATTTCCTTAATCATTGCGCCACCCTTACCAATAACAATGTTCTTTTGGGTTGGACGTTCAACAACAATCGCTGCTTGAATGTGTAGCTTAGCATCTCCTTCACGTTCGATTGTTTCGATAACAACCGCAACTGAATGAGGCACTTCTTGACGTGTCAATTGTAGGACCTTTTCACGGATTAATTCGGCCATAATAAAACGTTCTGGGTGATCAGTAATTTGATCTTCAGGGTAGTATTGTGGTCCTTCTTCCATGTGACCCATTGTCACGTTCAATAGTTCTGGCACACCATCACCATCCAACGCTGAAATTGGGAAAATTTCCGCAAATTCCATTTGTTGACGGTAATCGTCAATAATTGCCAATAATTCTTGTGGGTGAACCAAGTCAACCTTGTTAATAATCAAGTAAACAGGTGTATCCACTGTCTTCAAACGATTAATAATAAAGTCATCTCCAGCACCGCGCTTTTGATCAGCATTCACAACAAACCAGATCATGTCAGCTTCACCAAGTGATGACATTGCTGTCTTCACCATGAAGTCACCCAATCCGTTTTGAGGCTTATGGATTCCAGGAGTGTCAATAAAGACAATTTGCCCGTCATCATTTGTGTAGATTCCTTGAATCTTGTTACGTGTTGTTTGGGCTTTGGGTGACATGATGGCAATCTTTTCACCAATCATTTCATTCATCAATGTTGACTTTCCAACGTTAGGACGCCCAACGATGGCCACAAAACCTGACTTAAATGCTTGTTCGCTCATATTTATTCCTTAACTTTCCGCTATTTCCAACCCAAAAGGGGGAAAATGTATGGTAGAAAAATCAAACTACCGATAATCATTGCCGTACCTGCAGCAACCAATACACCACCAGCAGCCACATCTTTGGCGACCTTTGCTAATGGTGCATACGTTTCTCCGACAATCAAGTCGACAATCGCCTCAACCATTGTGTTGGTAAATTCGGCGACCACGACAATAAACACTGAAATTGTAATCCAGATCCAATCTGAACGACCAATTCCTAACCACAAACCACCTGCAATCACGACCAAAGTTGCTAATAAGTGAAAACGCATATTACGTTCGCGCTCTAAAACAACTTTAATCCCATCTACAGCATGACCAAAGGATTGTAGAAAGCACGTGTTTTTTTCTGTTTGTTGGTCTTTAGCGTTCCAATCCATATTGATCCAGAATTTCTGTTTGGAGACCAAACATTTCCTTTTCATCCGCTTCACTTAATGTGTGGTCATATCCATTTAAGTGCAAGAAACCATGAACAACCAAAAATCCTAGTTCACGATCATATGAATGTTCGTATTCCTTAGCTTGTTCAGCAACTTTATCAACTGAAACTAAAATATCACCAAGGTTTTTTGCCAAATCAGCTTGCATGTCTTCATCAAACATCAAAGGCATATCTTCATCGTCATCTTCGATTGCAAAAGAAATCACGTCAGTTGCGCGATCCTTATCACGATATTCACGATTATAACGTTGAATTTCATCATTATGCATAAATGTAACTGACATTTCAGTGTCTGCGGGTAATTCTAGATACTTACCGGCAAAATCCAAGATATCAGTGACTAAGGCTGTTTGTTCAGTCGTCAACCCAGGGGTTGACTGGTCTATCATAGCAACATCCATTGACTTATTCCTCCATTAATCTTGCTGAATACTTAATTATACCGCACTTTTATGTACCGGGAATAGTCCCGTACTTACTAGGCAAGCTTTTCCATAACCAAGCGGTTAACCAACTTACCGTCAGCCTTCCCCTTAACCTTAGGCATCAAAGCACCCATCACCTTACCAAGGTCGGCCTTGCTTGTTGCACCAACTTGCGCGATTGTTTCCACAACAATTGCTTCAACTTCTTCATCTGACAATTGTTCTGGCAAGTAACGCTTCAAAACGTCCATTTGACCTTGAACTTCTTCGGCTAGGTCATCACGGCCAGCTGCTTGATTTCCTTCAAGTTCTTCAACACGTTGCTTCATTTCACGTGACAAAACCGCAACTTCTTGTTCTTCAGTTAGGTCAGCACCCAACTTGATTTGTTCGTTTGACAATGCAGACTTCAACATACGCACAACACCAAGTGTTTGCTTGTCCTTAGCCTTCATGGCTGTCTTCATATCAGCTGATAGTGTTTCAATTAATGACATTTTTAAGTCCTTTCTATTAACGAGAAAAACATGTATTTAACAAATATATAAAACAAAACCGGACCACCCAACGGTAGCCCGGCTAGAACGAATTAACGTCCCTTCTTGTTCTTGCGCTTACGAGCAGCTTCAGCCTTCAACTTACGTTGAACTGATGGCTTAATGTAGAACTCACGCTTACGGTATTCTTGAAGAGTACCATCCTTTGAGACTCCACGCTTGAAGCGACGGAGTGCATCATCTAGTGACTCATTCTTACGAACAACAGTCATAGTCATAATGTTTACCCTCCCTTCCCGTGTGAAAAATTCAACCATTTAACGTTGCACACTTTGTTCTTTACTATTTTATACATCTTAAATGCCATTGTCAAACAGAAAAACAATGACTTTTTCTAAATATCAATCCAGTTATAACTTAGGTTCGAAGAAACGACCAATCGTTCGTTCAATACGCCAAGTTGACGCCCATGCACTAGGATCAGCCTCTGCTAAGGCATCACGGAATTCATATCGTTCATACGCCGAAATAACTGTAAACAGCACTTCCTTAGGCGCATGCGTATAAGCCCCTTCTGCCCCGTGAACAATCGTAATTCCACGACGCAATTCCTTTTGTACTAATTCAATCACTTGTGCAGGCTTGTCTGTGACAATCATGACTTGTAATTGTTGTTGACGTGTATAGACACCGTCTAACACATTCGCATTCACCACTAAGCTAATAATTGTGTAAAGCGCAAATTGCGGTCCAAACAAAAATCCAGCTGTTAAGACGATAAAGGCATTGAAGGTTAGATTAACAGCCCCCATACGCATCCCCGTCTTCTTACGGACTAGAATTCCAATAATATCTAATCCACCAGTGGAAATCCCGTTACGCAGGGCAAATCCGGTTCCGAATCCATTAACAGCACCACCAAAGATAGCAAGTACTAATGGATCTGTACTCCAAGGAATCGTTGGTCCGGTTACAAATCGAATAGATATTGCGGCTCCAACCAAGGCAACCGTTGTAAACAAGGCGAATCGACGACTAATTTTAATGTACGCCAAAACTAGTAACGGTGCGTTTAATAGGATAATCAAAACACCAATCGGAATATCGATACCCATGTAGCGATTACTAATCGTATTCACAATTTGGGCTAACCCAGTAAATCCGGATGAATAAATATTTCCAGGAATCCAGAAAAAATTCAACGCAATGGCTGAGGTCAATGCGTACAACAATGCTGTAAAGACGCGCGAAGCAGATTCGTGTTGGTCAAAAAACTTTATAATCGAGCTCATGCTTCCTCCATTCTAATAACGAAAAATGATATGAGCGTGATTTATTCTTCGGCCATGTTTGGTACATCTGTTTCAGCGTAAACAGGTGAGACCAAGCCCAAGTCTTCAACAATTTGTTGACGACTTGCTGGTGTTGGCGCATCAGTCATTGGTTCTGTGGCCTTTGAATTCTTAGGGAATGCAATGACATCACGAATGTTGTCACGTCCAGCCAACAGCATAGCCAAACGATCTAGACCAAGTGCGATTCCACCCATTGGTGGGAATCCGTATTCCATACCTTCTAGCAAGAAACCAAATGCTTCCTTGGCTGATTCCGGTGTGAATCCGATGGCTTGCAACATCTTTTGTTGAATGTCCATACGGTGAATACGGATTGAACCTGATCCCAATTCATATCCATTCAAAACCAAGTCATATGATTGAGCATGGGCCTTGTGTGCACCTTCAACTGTATCCATCAATAGCAAATCTTCTTCATTTGGCATTGTGAATGGGTGGTGCGCTGCAATCCAACGATCTTCTTCAGCTTGGTATTCAAATAGTGGCCAGTTGATGATCCAAGCAAATGCCCACTTTGATTCATCAATCAAGTTCAACTTTTCAGCGGCTGAACGACGCAAAGCATCCAAACTAGCCGCAACAACACCTGGTTGGTCGGCTGCAAACAACAGCAAATCACCAACTTGGGCATCTGTTTGTGCTAGCAAAGCATCGGCCTTTTCAGTCAAGAACTTAGCGATTGGCCCTTCAATCCCTGCTTCTGATACCTTCAACCATGCTAGTCCCTTGGCACCAAAACGTTCGATGAATTGTCCCATCTTGTCGATATCTTTACGTGAATAGTTCTCAGCGCCACCAGGAACAACAATGGCCTTAACTTGTCCACCGTTCTTAACAGCGTTAGAGAAGACTCCAAAGTCTGAATCAGCCATCAAGTCAGTCAAGTTTTGCAATTCCATGCCAAAACGCATGTCTGGCTTATCTGTTCCAAAACGTTCCATGGCTTCTGACCATTCCAATGTAGGAATTTGATCAATTGCAAGGTCATAGTTAACCGTCTTCTTCATGATGTGGGCAACCCATTCGCTCACTAATGCCATGATTTCATCTTGGCTCATGAATGATGTTTCCAAGTCCAATTGCGTGAATTCAGGTTGACGATCTCCACGAAGGTCTTCGTCACGGAATGCACGTGCAACTTGGTAGTAACGGTCAAAACCAGCACCCATCAACAATTGCTTAAACAATTGTGGTGATTGTGGTAATGCATAGAATGATCCTGGGTAGATACGTGATGGTACTAGGTAGTCACGCGCACCTTCAGGTGTAGACTTAGCCAAGATAGGTGTTTCAATATCGATAAAACCAGCATTATCCAAGAAGTCATGTGTTGCCGCTGTAATCTTTGAACGAATACGTAGGTTACGTTGCATTTCAGGACGACGCAAATCCAAGTAGCGGTACTTCAAACGTAGTTCGTCAGCTGTTTCAATCTTGTCTTCAATTTCAAATGGTGTTGTCTTTGCTTCTGACAATACTTCGATATGGTCGACACGAACTTCAATCTTTCCAGAACGCAAGTTAGGGTTTTGTGCCCCTTCAATACGTTCTGTAACTGTTCCTTGTACTTCAATCACATATTCTGTACGAATGTCTGATGCAATAGCCATCGCATCTGCATTAATTTCGTCTGAAAATGATAATTGCACAAGCCCTTCACGGTCACGCAAATCGACAAACAACACACCACCAAAGTCACGGCGCTTTTGTACCCAACCATCAAGTGTCACACGTTGTCCTAAGTAAGTTTCATCAATTAGTCCAGCATAATTAGTTCGCTTCATATTTTTATTCTCCATCAATTACAGTTGCTTCTAACAAATCAGGCAATGCTGTGTACAAGTCTGTTAACTTTTCAGTACGTTCAACACCTGTTTCCAAGTCCTTCAAGTTAGCGACTTGATCCGCCAATTCACGTTCCCCAATGATAATCATGTAACGCGCTTGCATACGGTCAGCAGCCTTAAATTGTCCCTTTAGCTTACGATCTTGGTAATCACGTTCTGCACTGTAACCAAATGAACGAACGGCTTGTAGCATTTGCATAGCAGCAACATCCGTGCCTTCACCTTGGTTAGCCACAAAGATATCTACCTTTGGTGCCATCCCCAAGTTTGCATCCATTTCATTTAGCAACAACATCAAACGTTCTAGCCCGATTCCGAATCCAACACCTGGCATTTCAGGTCCACCAAATTCTTGTACTAGGCCATTGTAACGCCCACCACCCGCAATGGTTGTCCAACCACGGCCAAGAACAGCGTTTTGTGTCATAATTTCAAAAATTGTGTGGTTGTAGTAATCCAAACCACGAACAGTGTTCGCGTCAATTTCGTAATCTAGCCCCAAAGCATCCAAGTATGTTTGAACCTTATCCCAATGCAATTGGGCTTCAGGTGTTAAGTAATCCAAAATTGATGGCGCATCCGCAACCAATTCTTGATCATGTGCGTCCTTAGAATCAAGGACACGTAATGGATTTTGTTCCAAACGTTGCTTTGAGTCAGCTGATAATTCATCAGCCAATGGACGTAGGTAATCAATCAATGCATTACGGTAGGCTTCACGTGATTCTGGATCACCCAATGAGTTAATCGTTACCTTTAGATCTGTTAGTCCAAGTGTTTGGAACAAATCAACGGCCATAGCGATTGTTTCAGCATCTAATGCTGGTGATTCTGATCCTAATGCTTCAACCCCAATTTGGTGGAATTGACGCATACGGCCTGCTTGTGGGCGTTCATAACGGAACATTGGTCCAATGTAGAATGCCTTGTATGGCTTTTGGAATTCTGGTCCGAATAACTTGTTTTCAACAAATGAACGCACAACTCCAGCTGTTCCTTCTGGACGCAATGCAATATGACGTTCTCCCTTATCGTAGAAGTCATACATTTCCTTTGTTACCACATCAGATGTATCTCCCGCTGAACGCGCAAAAACATCGAAGTTTTCAAACAATGGTGTGCGAATTTCTTGGTATTGGTAATCAGAAAACAACAAACGGGCTGTTTCTTCAACGAAATGCCACTTATATGATTCTCCTGGTAGTAAGTCTGCCGTTCCTTTTGGCTTTTGGAAATTTGATTTTGCCATAATTAAAGTCCTTTCACGATACCAGGCTATAAAAAAAGCCCTCGATAACAAAAAATATGTTATCAAGGGCGCATTCACGCGCGGTACCACCTTGTTTTGGTTCTCAACGTACGATAACGGTGTACATCCGCGCAACGCGACCTCAGAAGTGTCCCTTCTATGCTGACAATGTGGGCTTGCACCATTTCCCACTCGCTTGGCTTGTTAGACATAAAATTCATTTCATCACTGGTTTATATATCGTCTTTTATTATCTAATATCCAGTAGACAACGTCAAGCCTAGAGCTACCCGTTTTTCTCGACATTATATTGATCAATTCCAGCAACCACACTCTTTGCTAGTTTGTTTTGATAATTTCCGTCTTTAATGTAACTAAAGTCTTTATCTGAATCAATATAACCACCTTCAATTAAGACAGCGGGGACTGTATTCTTACGTAACACATAATAATCCCCAAAGTCATTACCACGATTCGGCATCTTTTCTGGCACACGTTTGGCTAGTTCATTATTAATCGCCTCACCAAATGCAATAGAACCATCGTCATGGTAATAAAATGTTGTAAATCCACGCGCTTGATTCTTCTTTACGGCGTCAAAATGAATGGATACAAATAAGTCTGCAGCTGCTTTCTTCGGTAGGCTAGCAATCTCTTCTAACGTCACATCAGTATCTCCACTGCGTGTCATAACTACGTTTGCCCCACGACTTTCTAACTGGCTTTGCATCTTTTGTGCCGTCTCTAGTGTGTATTGCTTTTCTTCAGAACCATTATTAGCCAATGACCCCGGATCACTTCCCCCGTGTCCAGCATCAACCACAATGGTCATTTCAGATAGTGGCGTAATTTCATCTAGCGGTAGCTTGCGTTCTACTAACCAACTTGCTACCCATCCTGTTGATTCGTCTTCACGACGCACCTCATACCAATTATCTTGTCTTTTCAAAATCTGTAAATGTTCACCTTGTTCTAAAGTCCCAAGTTTCTTAGCTTGATAGCCACGTGCATCTCGAATTGGCACTTGATTCACTTGAACCGTTACTTGTTGTTTATATAGTAAGAACATGGTCAACCAAATTGCTAAGCCAATCATAATCCCTGATATGACTAAAGGTATCCAATATTCCCTTAATTTTATTTTCAACATTCCCCCACGAAACTCCTTCTCCGTACGTCCCCTTTTTAAATGCATTGCGGATGCATCTCCGTACAACTTCATGTCTTCTATTTTAATCTAATCTGTACAAAAAAGAACCCTTAACACAGAAAAAAGACTGTCTGTATCAAAGATTCTCTCAAATTGATTCAATTAAAACATATCACCTTGCCATGAGCTACGTGGCATCTCATTAAAATCATAGTTCGCAATTTCAGCCACGTCTGTCAAAACACCGTGCGCTGGAATTCCCATCATCAAGTTCACACTACCTTCTGCTTTTTCCTTGATCAATAGAACAGGCTTTCCCATCGCATTTGCATATCCAATTTCCCAAGCAGTCCCCGGGTCTACGTACGTTCCTTCATAATCAATAACCGCTGTCACAACATCAGCGTTATCAATGTTGACACGATCCATCTCAAATACATCGGCGGCCCATTCTGGTGTTCCCATCACACGATTTTCAAACTCTTCTTTACGTGGACTAAAAAACGATGCCACCGTTGGATTGGCTGTCAAAGCCTCTTCCATACGGCTAATACGTTCAATTTGTTCATCATCAAAAAATGGTCCTGCTAGGTAAATCTTTGTCATGCTTCATTCCCCCAAATAATGTAGTATTCCCTTAATCGTTTTGATCAAGGTATTGACGTTGTTGTTCCTTCAAACCAGCTAACACAAAACGTGCTGAATCTGCGCTCACATCTAATTCACGATCTTGTGATCCTGATAGAACTGACTTAAAAATCTTTTCATATTCAGCCACTGTGACACGACGACGATTAGCCAACAAGTCTGCGAAGTTTCCCAACGGTAAGGCAGACTTAAATTCTGGTTGTAATGTTACCGTGAACACTTCACCTTCTGCACCTGAACCATATGAGAAGATTCCAATACGATCACCAGCTTCAAGCGTTTTTGTGTTCTCCAACAATGACAACAAGCTCAAGTAGGTTGAACCCGTGTACAGATTCCCTACTTGTTGATTGTAGGCACGGCTGTCTTCAAATGCTGCTAAAAAGGCTGCTTGCTTATCCTCATCAACTTCTGGCAAAATATCACGCAATGCCTTCAAGCCCATCTTTGTAAATGGTAGATGATACACAAATGCTGACATATCTGTTAATGACAGATTGTTCTTGTCCTTGTAACGGGCCCATAGCTCACCAAAGAAATCACGATAAATATTCGCTGAAAACTTACCATCAACAACAGCTTCACTTGTGTAATTTGGACGCCAAAAGTCCATAATATCTGCGGTCATGTAGACACTATCTTGATTAATTGTCATAATACGTGGATTTGCTGAAACAAGCATTGCAACAGCTCCACCACCTTGCGTCACTTCACCACCAGTTTCAAGCCCATAGCGCGCAATATCTGTCGCAATCACTAAGACTTTTTTATCCGGATGGGCAGCCACAAAATCACGAGCATGCATCAGACCATATGTTCCCGCATAACATGCCTGCTTCATTTCAATTGTGCGGGCATACTTGTTCAACCCTAGTAGGCTTTGCACGTAAACAGCGGCAGATTTAGATTGATCAATCCCTGATTCTGTTGCCACAATAATTTCTTCAATATTTTCACGGTCTTCATCAGTCAAGATTGCATCCGCAGCATTAGCGGCCATAGTCACAATATCTTGTGTCGCCGGGATAACCGCTTGTTGTGTTTGTCCGATACCAATTAAGTACTTGTTAGGATCTTCACCACGTGCTTCAGCTAAGTCGACCATATCTAAGTATAGGTTTGGGGAGAAAAAATTTATTTTATCAATTCCAATATTCATGCTATTTTTGTAACCTTTCACTAATACGCATTAAAATTGCGTGGGCAATATCATTTTTCGTTGCTAGAGGTAACGTCTCTACCTGATTTTCTGTGACCAAACTGACTGCATTTGTGTCATGGGCAAACCCAATATTCTCCTGAGAAACGTCATTGGCAACAATCATATCAACACGTTTCTTGGCTAATTTTTTCTGTGCATAGTCAATCACATTTTGTGTTTCTGCCGCAAAACCAACCATGTATTGATGTGTTTTCAATGCACTTAATCCAGCCAGAATATCTGGATTTTTCACTAATGATAATGTCATTGTGTCATCACCATCGGTCTTTTTCATCTTATGTTCTGCAATTTCCGCGACTCGAAAGTCCGCAACAGCCGCAGCCATAATAACGATATCGGCCGCATCAAATTGTTCTTTCATCGTCATATCTAATTGTTGCGCTGTTTCAACCATCAAAACATGAATATCAGCGTGGACTGCGCGTTTTACGGTCGTAACAAGCGTTACGTCTGCACCAAGTTGGCGCGCTTCTTCAGCTAATGCATAGCCCATTTTTCCTGATGAGCGATTTCCAATAAAGCGAACAGGGTCAATTGGCTCAATCGTTCCTCCAGCGCTAATTAATACTCGCCGACCAGCTAGCACCATATCCCGATTTAAATACGCCTCAAGTTGCGCAATAACATCTTCTGGCTCTGCCAAACGGCCCTTACCTTCATAACCTTCTGCAAGTAATCCGACAGCTGGCTCTATGATATGTACACCATCCGCTTTCAACACAGAAAGATTTCTTTGAAGAGCTGGGTTTTCCCACATATGTACATTCATTGCTGGCACGACAAATGTTGGAACATGTCGTGCACTTAGTACAGAACTCACTGCATCATCCGCAATACCATTCGCCATCTTACCAATCAGATTTGCAGTTGCTGGCGCAACAATCATCAAATCCGCCCAATCAGATAGTTCAATATGCCCAATTTGTTGATCATCTGATGCAAACAAATCAGTTAATACAGGTGCGTTTGTTAACACAGCCAATGTTTTTGGCACAATAAATCCAGTAGCAGATTCCGTCATTGCCACACGTACTTGTGCACCTAATTTCTGGAGACCACGTACTAATACGATTGATTTATATGCTGCGATACCACCACTTATCATGACCACAATTTTTTTATCTGTGAACATATATCGTTCTCCTACTTTGACTTAATTACATACTTACATTTTAACATGCTTTTCTTAAACACCAACTGAATAAGCGTAAAATAAGGCTTTAACTCTCCTAGCTTATGTTATTGCCCTTAAAAAAGACAAAATAAAAAACGAACGGCAAAATAATTCTACCGTTCGTTTCTATTTACAAACCACTTACATATTTAATTAAAAATTATTGTTGCTTACGCTTACGGATAGCAAATGCAAGTGCCCCAATCAAAAGAATCAATCCAGCAACTGAAACGAAGATGTTCTTCTTTGATCCAGTGTTAGGCAAAGATTCACCCTTCTTAGCTTCTGACTTCTTTTCAACTTGCTTTTGAGAAGGAGTTGACTTTGTTTCTGTTGTCTTCTTACCTTCTGCTGGCTTGTTGTTAGCCTTTGGCTTTGGTTCTGGCTTTGGCTCAGGCTTTGGTTCTGGCTTTGGCTTTGGCTTTGGCTCAGGCTTTGGTTCTGGCTTTGGCTTTGGTTCTGGCTTTGGCTCAGGCTTTGGCTCAGGCTTTGGTTCTGCGACCTTCTTCTTGTAGACGTAGATAACCTTGGCGTCTTTACCATCGATTGTTCCGTTGGCCTTGTCACCGTTTTCTTCGTCAACCTTTACGAATTCGTAACCGTCGATGTCCTTTTGTGTTGTCTTGTAATCTGACTTGTCATCCAATGTCTTTGTTTCGTCAGCTGGTGCGATTTCCTTACCATCTTCATCAACATAGATTACGTCCAGCTTGTGTTGCTTTGGTTCTGGCTTTGGTTCTTCGACCTTCTTCTTGTAGACGTAGATAACCTTGGCGTCCTTACCATCGATTGTTCCGTTGGCCTTGTCACCGTTTTCTTCGTCAACCTTTACGAATTCGTAACCATCGATGTCCTTTTGTGTTGTCTTGTAATCTGACTTGTCATCCAATGTCTTTGTTGCGTCAGGTTCTGAAATTTCATTACCTTCTTCGTCAACATAGATTACGTCCAACTTGTGTTGCTTTGGTTCTTCGGCCTTCTTCTTGTAGACGTAGATAACCTTGGCGTCCTTACCATCGATCGTTCCGTTGGCCTTGTCACCGTTTTCTTCGTCAACCTTTACGAATTCGTAACCGTCGATGTCCTTTTGTGTTGTCTTGTAATCTGACTTGTCATCCAATGTCTTTGTTGCGTCAGGTTCTGAAATTTCATTACCCTCTTCATCCACATAGATTACGTCCAACTTGTGTTGCTTTGGTTCTTCGGCCTTCTTCTTGTAGACGTAGATAACCTTGGCGTCCTTACCATCGATTGTTCCGTTGGCCTTGTCACCGTTTTCTTCGTCAACCTTTACGAATTCGTAACCGTCGATGTCCTTTTGTGTTGTCTTGTAATCTGACTTGTCATCCAATGTCTTTGTTGCGTCAGGTTCTGAAATTTCATTACCCTCTTCATCAACATAGATTACGTCCAACTTGTGTTGCTTTGGTTCTTCGGCCTTTTTCTTGTAGACGTAGATAACCTTGGCGTCCTTACCATCGATTGTTCCGTTGGCCTTGTCACCGTTTTCTTCGTCAACCTTTACGAATTCGTAACCGTCGATATCCTTTTGTGTTGTCTTGTAATCTGACTTGTCATCCAATGTCTTTGTTTCATCAGCTGGTGCGATTTCCTTACCATCTTCGTCAACATAGATTACGTCCAACTTGTGTTGCTTTGTTTCTGGCTTTGTTTCTGGCTTTGGTTCTTCCTTCTTCTTGTAGACGTAGATAACCTTGGCGTCCTTACCATCGATCGTTCCGTTGGCCTTGTCACCGTTTTCTTCGTCAACCTTTACAAATTCGTAACCATCGATGTCCTTTTGTGTTGTCTTGTAATCTGACTTGTCATCCAATGTCTTTGTTTCGTCAGCTGGTGCGATTTCCTTACCATCTTCGTCAACATAGATTACGTCCAACTTGTGTTGCTTTGGTTCTTCGGCCTTCTTCTTGTAGACGTAGATAACCTTGGCGTCCTTACCATCGATCGTTCCGTTGGCCTTGTCACCGTTTTCTTCGTCAACCTTTACAAATTCGTAACCATCGATGTCCTTTTGTGTTGTCTTGTAATCTGACTTGTCATCCAATGTCTTTGTTTCGTCAGCTGGTGCGATTTCCTTACCATCTTCGTCCACATAGATTACGTCCAACTTGTGTTGCTTTGGTTCTTCGGCCTTCTTCTTGTAGACGTAGATAACCTTGGCGTCCTTACCATCGATTGTTCCGTTGGCCTTGTCCCCGTTTTCTTCGTCAACCTTTACGAATTCGTAACCGTCGATGTCCTTTTGTGTTGTCTTGTAATCTGACTTGTCATCCAATGTCTTTGTTTCATCAGCTGGTGCGATTTCCTTACCATCTTCGTCAACATAGATTACGTCCAACTTGTGTTGCTTTGGTTCTTCCTTCTTCTTGTAGACGTAGATAACCTTGGCGTCCTTACCATCGATTGTTCCGTTGGCCTTGTCACCGTTTTCTTCGTCAACCTTTACGAATTCGTAACCGTCGATGTCCTTTTGTGTTGTCTTGTAATCTGACTTGTCATCCAATGTCTTTGTTTCGTCAGGTTCTGAAATTTCATTACCTTCTTCGTCAACATAGATTACGTCCAACTTGTGTTGCTTTGGTTCTTCAGCCTTCTTCTTGTAGACGTAGATAACCTTGGCGTCCTTACCATTGATCTTTCCGTTTTGTGGGTCATTGTTTTCATCAACCTTCACAAATTCGTATCCGTCAATGTCAATAGGATCAGTTGTGTAGTCTGCACCGTCCGTGTAGTCCTTTGGTGCAGTTGAAGGGGCAATTGTGTTTCCGTCTTCGTCTTGATATTCAACTACCAATTCGAATACTTGATCACCTTCAGCACCACCGTCTACTGACAAACGGTTTTGAACTTCACTCTTAGCAGTAAATTCACCCTTACCATCGATAGCTGAGTCAAACTTAATTTCTGCTTCATTCTTAAAAATCTTTTGCTTTTTAGAATCGTCATTAATCTTTGTTTGGTAACTCATTTGAACAGAACGCTTGTTTGCGAAGTCCTTGCTGATTACAAGATCAAATCCACTTCCGTTTGGAACAAACTTGATACCTTCAGCTTCTTCTGGCTTTTCGTACATGATTGTAAATGTACCATCCACCATTGATTGACCTTCACCGAAAACGTCCTTGATGATAATGTCATCATTCAATTCGTCTTGGTTTGCGTTAGCAACAATGTACCAATCAATAATTGTTGGTTCATCACGGTTAACGTTTCCACCCTTGTATCCAAAGTCGTAGCGACCACGTTCACCTTCTTCGCCACCTTCACGAATTGGGTATCCCTTGACCTTCAACTTTGTTCCCAGTCCTGTGTTCAAATCAGCAACAACATCTTGTTCTGATCCGTCCTCAACACGTTCCACAAACAATTCAATTTCGAAGTATCCCTTGATGTGTTCCATCGTTGTGGCTTTGTCGTTAAACGTGATGACCATTTTGTCACCAGTCACAACAACTTCACCATATTCTCCTAATTTGATGTTTTGCTTCAATGCCTTTAGTTCTGGTGGTAGGGGTAGTGTAACAGTGTCCCCTGCAGCGAATAATTTCGCTCCAGGTTCTCCTTCAACACCCTTCTCATTAAAGTCAACTCTCAAACTGACATAGTCACCTGAAGTTACTTCTTCTTTTCCATATTGCACTTTATCAACATAATCGCCCGGGTTTAAATCAGCCGCAAATACTGAGGCCGGTACACCTGAGAATGACAATACCATTGCCATCATGATAATGAACATTTTCTTAATGCTCTTCGCCATATACTTCTCCTTCGTAAACATATTATCCTACAAAAAATCATAGATTGCCCCTGCCAGACGTGAATTACACGGCTGAAATAGCAACAACTACAATATTCAAATGTATTTGTCAGGTTAAATCCCATCTAACAAATACACGTCCCTTACCCAATGCCCATTATACTAACAAACACCCCTTTCTGTTATACGCGTCACATTCCCATGTAACACATTAATAACAAACAATACTATTATCACACATTACATTTTACCATATAACTGCCAGTTTCAAATATTTAAAACAATATTTTTGTACGACTTTTATAATTAATTATAAAAACCCTCGGAAAGGTTAATTTCCGAGGGTTCTTTACAAAAAGCTATTCACTTAAATGATACGCAGTTTCAAATTACTTCTTACGCAACTTAGTCAACCCTGCAAATAATCCTGTCAAAGCCAACATAGCTGCACCAAGAGCTGAAACAAGTGCATTTGTTTCTGATCCTGTGTTTGGATATGCTGCATCACCCTTTGACTTTCCCTTTTGAGGAGCGTTGTTGTCAGGTGTGTTCTTTGAACCATTGTTGTTTTGTTGTGATTGACCAGGCTTTCCAGCTTCAATTGGTGTGTAACCAAAGTCAATCATTCCGTTTTCAGGAATAGTAACCTTGATCTTACCATTCTTGTCTCCCTTTGGCTTATCGTAACCTGGGATATCTGGCAAGTCGTTCACATCAATTTCAACAACATCTCCTGGCTTTCCTTCTAGAATTGGGAAACTCTTGTCTGTCTTGATTTCCTTACCAGTGTTCTTGTCTACTGGACGTGATGGTGTCGTGTTCTTCTTTGGTGTGTATGGGACATCAACTGACTTTCCATCTTCTGGAATTTGAACCTTGATCTTACCGTTCTTGTCTCCCTTTGGCTTATCGTAACCTGGGATTTCTGGTAAGTCGTTCACGTCGATTTCAACAACATCTCCTGGCTTTCCTTCTAGGATTGGGAAACTCTTGTCTGTCTTGATTTCCTTACCAGTGTTCTTGTCTACTGGACGTGATGGTGCCGTGTTCTTCTTTGGTGTGTATGGCACATCAACTGACTTTCCATCTTCTGGAATTTGAACCTTGATCTTACCGTTCTTGTCTCCCTTTGGCTTATCGTAACCTGGGATTTCTGGTAAGTCGTTCACGTCGATTTCAACTTCTTCTCCTGGCTTTCCTTCTAGGATTGGGAAACTCTTGTCTGTCTTGATTTCCTTACCAGTGTTCTTGTCTACTGGACGTGATGGTGTCGTGTTCTTCTTTGGTGTGTATGGCACATCAACTGACTTTCCATCTTCCGGAATTTGCACCTTGATCTTACCGTTCTTGTCTCCCTTTGGCTTGTCGTATCCTGGGATATCTGGTAAGTCGTTCACGTCGATTTCAACTTCTTCTCCTGGCTTTCCGTCAAGTTCAGGCATTGTCTTACCTTCTGGTAACTTGATTTCTTCCCCAGTCTTTTCATCTACTGGACGTGATGGTGTCTTCTTGTCTTCGGCTGGTGTGTATGGCACGTCAGCTGGCTTTCCATCTTCTGGAATTTGCACCTTGATCTTACCGTTCTTGTCTCCCTTTGGCTTATCGTAACCTGGGATATCTGGCAAGTCGTTCACGTCGATTTCAACTTCTTCTCCTGGCTTTCCGTCAAGTTCAGGCATTGTCTTACCTTCTGGTAACTTGATTTCTTCCCCAGTCTTTTCATCTACTGGACGTGATGGTGTCTTCTTATCTTCGGCTGGTGTGTATGGGACATCAACTGACTTTCCATCTTCTGGAATTTGAACCTTGATCTTACCGTTCTTGTCTCCCTTTGGCTTGTCGTATCCTGGGATATCTGGCAAGTCGTTCACATCGATTTCAACTTCTTCTCCTGGCTTTCCGTCAAGTTCAGGCATTGTCTTACCTTCTGGCAACTTGATTTCTTCCCCAGTCTTTTCATCTACTGGACGTGATGGTGTCTTCTTGTCTTCGGCTGGTGTGTATGGCACGTCAGCTGGCTTTCCATCTTCTGGTACCTTCACCTTGATCTTACCGTTTTCGTCTCCCTTTGGCTTGTCGTATCCTGGGATATCTGGCAAGTCGTTCACATCGATTTCAACTTCTTCTCCTGGCTTTCCGTCAAGTTCAGGCATTGTCTTACCTTCTGGCAACTTGATTTCTTCCCCAGTCTTTTCGTCGATTGGACGTGATGGTGTCTTCTTATCTTCGGCTGGTGTGTATGGCACGTCAGCTGGCTTTCCATCTTCTGGAATTTGCACCTTGATTTTACCGTTTTCGTCACCCTTTGGCTTATCGTAACCTGGGATGTCTGGCAAGTCGTTCACATCAATTTCAACTTCTTCTCCTGGCTTTCCGTCAAGTTCAGGCATTGTCTTACCTTCTGGCAACTTGATTTCTTCCCCAGTCTTTTCATCTACTGGACGTGATGGTGTCTTCTTATCTTCGGCTGGTGTGTATGGCACATCAGCTGGCTTTCCATCTTCTGGAATTTGCACCTTGATCTTACCGTTCTTGTCTCCCTTTGGCTTGTCGTATCCTGGGATGTCTGGCAAGTCGTTCACATCAATTTCAACTTCTTCTCCTGGCTTTCCGTCAAGTTCAGGCATTGTCTTACCTTCTGGCAACTTGATTTCTTCCCCAGTCTTTTCGTCGATTGGACGTGATGGTGTCTTCTTGTCAGTGTAAGTTACATCGTAGACCTTTCCACCCTTACCATCATCAACAATCTTGACCTTTACCTTACCATTTTCGTCACCCTTTGGCTTTTCGTAGCCTGGGATATCCGGCAAGTCATTTACATCAAGCTCAACTTCGTCTCCTGGTTCACCCTTTACTTCTGGCATCTTCGCATCCTTAGGTACGTCGATTGGGTTTCCCTTTTCGTCTACTGGACGTGTTGGTGTAGCTTGTGTATAAGGTACGTCATATACCTTTCCACCCTTACCATCATCCTTGATTTTGACCTTTACCTTACCGTTTTCATCGGCTTCTGGCTTAGCGTATCCTGGGATGTCTGGCAAGTCATTCACATCAAGTTCAACTTCGTCTCCTGGTTCACCCTTTACTTCTGGCATCTTCGTATCCTTAGGTACGTCGATTGGGTTTCCCTTTTCATCTACTGGACGTGTTGGTGTTGTCTTTTCAGCGTAAGTTACGTCATATACCTTTCCACCCTTACCATCATCCTTGATTTTGACCTTTACCTTACCGTTTTCATCGGCTTCTGGCTTAGCGTATCCTGGGATGTCTGGCAACTCATTTACATCAAGTTCAACTTCGTCTCCTGGTTCACCCTTCACATCTGGCATCTTCGTATCCTTAGGTACGTCGATTGGGTTTCCTTTTTCATCTACAGGACGTGTTGGTGTTGACTTTTCAGTGTAAGTTACATCGTAGACTTTTCCACCCTTACCATCATCAACAATCTTGACCTTTACCTTACCATTTTCGTCACCCTTTGGCTTTTCGTAACCTGGAATGTTTGGCAAGTCATCAACATTCAATTCAACTTCGTCTCCTGGTTCACCCTTTACTTCTGGCATTGTTTCTCCTGCCGGAACTTCAATTGGGTTTCCCTTTTCATCCACTGGACGTGTTGGTGTTGACTTTTCAGTATATGGTAAGTCAATCATCTTTCCTGCTTCGGGAACTTTAACTTTCACCTTACCATTTTCATCAGCTACCGGCTTATCGTATCCTGGGATATCAGGAATATCCTTAATATCAATTTCAACTTCATCACCTGGGAATCCATCAACAATTGGCATTGTCTTATCTGCTGGAACTTCAATTGGATTTCCCTTTTCATCTACCGGACGCGTTGGTGTTTCTGGCACATTTTGTGTCATACGCAATTCGTTCATACGGAATTGTTGTAGGTTCAACGCTGGCCCTGTTGATGCAGAAATAGCAAATGACAATTCATCTTGCGTAATCCAGTCTGCGATTGATCGTGACCATGTCTTTCCTTCATAAGTCACAGTCAAAGTCTTTGTTGCAGCAGTATACTTAAGTTCCATCGGCTTGAATGTGTTTCCATCCGGTTCTCCAATTAACTTAGGGTCAGCCGTTCCTGCTTCTACAACTGTTTCCGCAGCATTATCTGCTCGGTTCTTAACGAATGCACCAAAAGACTTTAGTTCTAAGCTCTCCCCAGCAGCATTTGTCTTAGGGTCTTTTACTGCCCAAGCATCAGCTGCGTTTGAATCATTTCGATTCCAATATGTGTCAAACTTAAATCCAAATCCATTTGGTACACCACCGATTCCGATAGCTCCACCTTTTCCACCAACAACTTTAGGATCCCCTGGGTGGAACAAAATTCCGATTCCATCACCACCACGATTTGTTCCAGACCCACTGATTCCAGACCCGTTCTTATTCGCTCCTAGATTAATTTCTCCAGAAATAGAGAAATCTTGCGTTGCATCAAACTTATGTTTCATAGAAATATTCCCAGAAACACGTTGTTGGAATGGCGTTAGGGTTGCAATTCCCGTATCTTTATCATACGTTGCTGCCCCGTTAATATTGAAATGTTCTTCAAAATTATCTTTATTAACAATTAATTCTTTTGAAGTCGCTGCAAGTTGCCCACCTTGCGTCGCTTCTGAATTCGCGTAAATTTGACTATTCGCATCCATTACACCTGCCGCACCCACGACAGTCAAAACAGCTGCACTAAATACCCAAAATTTACCAGCCTTATACATTTTAAATCCCATTAGAAATCTCCTTTTATACATTACATACATTTCCCGTTCTTACACTCAAAATAATACATTATTTAAAATTTTTAATCTACATAAAACATTTAAAATAATCTTTTTTTGTATTTATTTTTCTAGTAAAACGTTTCAATAAGTCTACAGACACTTAAAAACACATCTAATTCTTTTATATAATAAGTAATCGAAGAAACAAATATTATAAAAATGCATATAAATACAACGAATAAAAATAAATCATTAGAATATATATTAAAAAAACGGCAACAAACAAAATGTTCGTTACCGTTTATATATTTATATAATAACTATTCAACTTCTTTCGGCGCCAATTGAGCCGTTAACTCTTCCCAATTATCCACATTACGCTGTTCTAAGAACTTACGTTCACTTAGTGCCATCGCTTCTTTAATAAATTGACCTAATGTAGATGCATCCGGGAAAGTAGTCCAAACCAATGCTTTTGTATTTTCGAAAGTGTCTAATTCCATGTCTGAAATGTAAAAATCCGGATCCTCAATTTCATTAAACACAAAATTAATTTGCCATTGGCTTTCAAAAATACGACGCAAGACAGTTTCTAGTCCTGGGAAATATAAGAAATCCAACGCAATATGAATTTTAGGTAAAATCATATCTGCTGGAACAATGGCAACCATCGCATTGAAATATTCTTGCGATAGATTTTCTACCTTACGATCAGCATTCGGCGTCCAAGAAAGACGTTCTCGTTTGAAATCCGCCATGACACAGTCAATGAAACGCGACTGAATCGGAAAGTTCTCTTCTAAGAACTGCATACTATGACGTTTACGATCATAGGTGTTTTCAAAGTATGCTTGTCGCATATTTGGTCCTGCTAAAGCAAGACTCAAACGATATTGATATTCGTCTGGCAATTCCTTCCCAAAGAATTGCTCAAAACGATGTACAAAACGTTCACGGTCTTCTGTAAAATGCTTACGCATCTTATCCGTCAATACCCCACGAGGTGCATCGCGAATAATCCCACTAACAAATAAACTTAAAATACTGAACACTACTTCTGTATGAATGACGTGTTCTGGTAAGTCAAATGTCTCCTGGAATAATGCACGATACTTTTGGTATCGAATTTTTTGATCTGGTGGCCATTCATCAGACGGACGTACAATTTTTGGCATATCAACATCGCGTAGATAATGTCCTTTTCGAATACGAATAATCGCAATCATCACTTGAATACGAAGTGACTGACGCAATGATTGACGGTTCTCGATATCAAAGATATCTACCACAATATCCACAATATCTTCAATTTCGTCATTTTCGAATTCATCCAATGGCATTTCAGTATAACTATGATACTGATTCATAATATGAACAAAGAATGTACGAAGCGTTGCTTCATCTCCCACCAAATGATTATTCTTGGTAATCTTAATGCCATGCTTGCTTAGTGCTTCAGTCGCACGTTCTTTAGATGAACGAATGACAGACACACTGGTATTATGTTTCACAGCAAAGTTTTCATATGATGTAACATCTTCCATTAAGCTATCAACTAAGAACCACCAAATAACTGAATTTTGGCGGTAATAATGTTCTAATTCTAAAACAGCTGCTTGATTTTGCTTTTTTACTTCAATATATTTCGTGTCATAAATAAACTTTTCTTCTGACACCGCATGTTGATCAACTAAGTTCAGATCATCGATTAAACTATTAAATGCAGTCACAACACGATATCGTGACCATCCCAATTCTTCTATCACTGTCTTAAGTAACAGCTTTTCCCCTTCATGCAATATCAAATAGTCATGCAACTCCAATACTTCTTGTTCATGTCTATCCAACATCCAACGTAAAAGATTCATAATTCTCCCTAACCCTTTTTCTCACGTATGACTTTGTTACCAGTGTAAGCAAGTTAAGCAAAATACGCAACACACACATTTTATTTTTTTTTTTTTGAAAAAAGACTTGTCAAAGGTTTTAAAACTTGGTATATTAATCTCTGTTGTTTAAGACATGCAACATTCATGGCTCATTGGTCAAGTGGTTAAGACTCCGGTTTTTCACACCGGCATCCAGGGTTCAATTCCCTGATGAGCTATTTGTTTTTAAAACAAACTATCGGCCCATTGGTCAAGTGGTTAAGACTCCGGTTTTTCACACCGGCATCCAGGGTTCAATTCCCTGATGGGCTATTGCTCGATATTTTGGCTCATTGGTCAAGTGGTTAAGACTCCGGTTTTTCACACCGGCATCCAGGGTTCAATTCCCTGATGAGCTATTTGTTTTTAAAACAAGCCTGGCCCATTGGTCAAGTGGTTAAGACTCCGGTTTTTCACACCGGCATCCAGGGTTCAATTCCCTGATGGGCTATCTCAACAACGCTACGGCGTTGTTTTTTTTTTGCTTGAATCCCCTTTTCCCCCTCGATATAATGAACATGTTCTGTAACTGGAGACATGGCAGAGTGGTAATGCAGCGGATTCGAAATCCGCCGAACCGGTGATAAATCGGTGCACGGGTTCAAATCCCGTTGTCTCCTTTAAACCCATCTATCATCGCTAAGTCAGCATTTCAAAAACAGAGTCACACATAACAGTGTCACTCTGTTTTTATTTTCTTTCGTGGTCTTCTCTCAAAATTAAACGTTTTAACTCCTCTTACCTTTAAAACGTTTCAAAAAAGCCGTCAGAAGCTTTCAAATGACTTCTGACGGCTATTCTTATATCTTTATCCACGTAATACGTAATTCGCTCATATGAGCTTATATTGCGTTTTAATTTGTTGTAGCACGTTCCACATAACCATGTGGTAATTCAATTTGCTTTTCAGCTAATTCATCATGATCCAACAACTTTGTCAAAACACGCATTGCAACCGCTCCAAGATCATAGATTGGTTGTGTAATTGAGCTCAATTGCGGACGCGTCATACTTGTCAACGCAGTGTTGTTACTCGTAATGATTTCAAAATCTGCTGGGATTTTCACGCCAGCATCAGTCAATCCATTTAGTACACCCGCAGCCATAGAATCATTAACAGCAATCGCCGCAGTTGCGCCTGTTGCAATAATGTCCTTAGCCATTGCGTATCCAGATTCATATACATAGCTACCTTGGAAAATTAGGTCTGGGTCAACAGCCATACCCTTCTTTTCCAATGCAACTTGATATCCCTTCAACTTATGGTCCTTGTTAATAGCATGTTCTAGATCACCAGAAATAAAGGCCACCTTTTCATGATCATTCGCCAACAACATACCAGTCGCTTGTTCAAACGCTTCGATGTAGTTGATGTTTACTGATGGGTGTTGGTTTTCTGAATCCACTGATCCAGCAAATACAACAGGCACATCAATTGAGTCTAGGCGTTCATCCACGTCTTCATCAATATGGTTTCCCATGTAGATAATCCCATCAACTTGCTTTCCAAGTAGGTTATCAATAACTTCTAAGTTCTTTTCGTTTGATTCCCCAGCACTTGTTAGGATAATTTGGTATTTGTACATCTTAGCGACGTCATCAATCCCACGGGCTAATTCAACGTAATATTGATCAGTTAAATCAGGTAGAATTAATCCAATTGTTGTTGTTCGCTTTGAGGCCAATCCACGTGCAATCGCATTTGGACGGTAGCCTAATTCTTTAATAACAGCTTGAACCTTTTCTTTAGTTCCAGCCTTAACATTTGCATTTCCATTCACAACACGTGATACTGTTGCCATTGATACATTGGCTTCACGCGCGACATCATAAATTGTTACGGTTTGTTTTTCCATTATAATTCTCCTCATTCCCTGAGATTAAAATCTGGGGGAGTATTTCAGAAAGCGCTTACTCGGTAAGTATAACACGTTTTCATTAATCTTTTCAAAGCCAAGTGCTAATTTTAGCACAAACATTTTTTAATTAAAAGAGTACAATAGATATAATTCAATCAAAGGAGTTCTGATATGACGACACATCTAACGCAAGTCCAAAACTGGCTTAACACTGAAGGCATTGATGTTGCCTACTTTTCTGATTTCCATTCAATCTCATATTTAACAGGATTTGAATCAGATCCAATCGAACGAATTCTAGCATTATTTGTTTTTCCGCAAAATGATCCGTTCATTTTTGCACCCGCATTAGAAGTTCAAGCAGTAAGAGCAACGGGTTGGCAATATCCAGTCTATGGTTACCAAGATTCTGAAAATCCATTTGCTCTAATCGCCGAACACATTCGTGAGACAACAGCACACACAACACGCTGGGCCGTTGAACAACAACAATTAACCCTTAATAAAGCGAATGCCTTACAAACGGCATTCCCTGATTTAAAGTTTACGGCTGATTTGTCACCAATTATTGAACGTATGCGTCTTATTAAGACCCCCGATGAAATCGCTAAAATGCACGCAGCTGGTCGTGATGCTGACCTAGCTTTCCAATATGGTTTTGATGCATTACGTACCGGTATCACTGAATTAAGCGTCCAAGCCGAATTAGAATATAAATTAAAGATGAACGGTGTTACAGGCATGTCTTTTGACACCATGGTACAATTTGGTCCGCATGCGGCAGATCCACACGGCGCAACGAACGATACTAAGCTTAAAGGTGGACAAATGGCCCTATTCGACTTGGGAACAATCTATGATGGTTATGTATCAGATGCGACCCGAACAGTGGCCTTTAATTCCGTTTCATTCCGTCAACGTGATATCTACCAACTAGTTCTAAAGGCACAACGTGAAGCGCAAGCAGCGGTTAAGCCTGGTATTACAACAGGTAGCTTAGATAAGATTGCTCGTGACATTATTACTGAGGGTGGATTCGGTGATTTCTTTATCCATCGCCTAGGCCATGGTTTGGGTTCATCTGTTCATGAATCACTACAAATTGCGGCTGGCAATGATGTTATTCTGGAACCCGGTATGACTTTTTCTATCGAACCCGGAATTTACATCCCCGGTGATTTAGGTATTCGTATTGAAGATTCCGTTGTTGTGACTGAATCAGGATCTGAATCATTTACACATACATCAAAAGAACTACTTATTATTGACTAAAAAAAAACCACATCTCTACGATGTGGTTTTTTCATTGATGACATTGATAAATTACTTCTTATCAGCCAAACCCTTCTTGTCTGTATCTGCCAATGACTTTTCACTCTTTGACAATGCAGGACGATCAGACTTTGATAATGTATCTGACTTTGACTTAGCAGCCTTCTTCTTTGGTGAGCTAGACTTCTTAGTTGACTTTGACTTAGCAGCAGACTTGTTCTTGTCTTCTGTTTCTTCAGCCAAACCTTGCTTCTTTGATTCTGACAAAGGCTTCTTGCTTGACTTAGCCAAGCTCTTAACTTGTTCCTTTGCAGTTGCCTTCAATTCAGCTTCTGGAACTTCCTTTTCTGGCAATGGACGTGCTTCCAAAACAACAACTTCAACCTTTTCAGGTGTTGTTACTTCAGCAGCCAAGTCACTTGCATCCAACAAAATGTCAGCTTCAGTAACAGCTTCAACTAATTCAGCATCATCCTTAAAAGATTGTGCCTTATCCATAGCTTGGTTCACGAAACCTTCAGCTTGATCCTTCAAGGCACCAAACTTTTCTTCCAAACCAGCTTCTTCAAGTGAATCTTCTGCCTTAGCCTTTGCAGCAGCAAAAGTAGCGCTTGCAATTGCTTCAGCATCTAAGATGTATTCAATCACTGAGTCAGTTGCATCCGCAACTTTGCGGTTAACTTCCTTCTTTTGATTTTCATTCAACATCTTGTATCCAGCGTATCCAGCAGCAGCGGCTGCTCCACCTACCAACAATCCCTTAATAAATCCGTTTGCCATGGTTTCCCCTCCAGTTTATAAGCTATGCGTTTTTATGATCCCTTACGCATTCCGTTAAATGTCGCAAATAATAGTCCCATCTTTGACATGTTGCTTGTACCGATCTTAGTCGTCAAGTTACGAGCTGCGTCGTTCAAATCAGAAACTGATTCTCCCAAATCCGCTACCGCTTGGAAGGCTGGGTCAAGAACTTCGACCTTACCGTTAACATCTTCCAACAACACGTTAGTATTTACCAACAAGTCATCTGCTTCACGAGCAATGATATCAACGTCCTTCAACACATTCTTCAACGGTTGCGTAATGCGGAAAATCATGAAACTAATTGACCCCAAAAACAACAAAATCGCAATCGCGACAATCAGCCACGCAATTCCTCCCAGTGTCATATAAATCCCTCCAATTTCTTTTATAACTGTAATTCTACATGTTTATCGATTATGCGACAAGTGAATGCCTTGAAAATGCATAGAACTTACATATCTAATTCATTAACTAATGCTTCAAATTCATTTAGTCGTTCTTCAAAAATCGCAAATGTTTCTTGCAAGTATGTTGGTTGTAACATATCAACCCCTGCTGTCTTCATCACATCAATTGGGAACGCTGATGAACCAGCCTTCAAATAGTTCTTGTATGCATCCACGGCTGTCGCACCCTTTGTCTTCATTTCATGTGCCATCGCTGTTGCAGCAGCGAATCCAGTACTGTATTGGAAGACATAGAAATTGTAGTAGAAGTGTGGAATACGTGACCATTCATTCGCAATTTCTGGATCAACTTCAAGACTTGGACCGTAGTAACGTTGGTTTAATTCAGCATACGCTTCGTTCAAAACATCAGCCGTCAACGGAATACCTTGCGCATCTTGATGATGCATCCATTGTTCAAATTCCGCAAATTGTGTTTGACGGAACATCGTTCCCTTTACACCATCTAAATATTGATTCAATACAAACGCACGTAACGCCTTATCATCAATTGTTTCCAACAAATAATCTGTTAACAGATTTTCATTCGTTGTTGAGGCAATTTCCGCCAAGAAGATTGGGTAATCACCGTAGTGATATGGTTGATTTTGACGTGTTAAGTAACTGTGAACACTGTGCCCCATCTCATGCACCAATGTGTACAAGTTGTTCAAGTTATCAACCCAATTCAACAAAATAAACGGATTCGTATCATAAGAACCACCAGAATAAGCCCCTGAGCGCTTTCCCTTGTTTTCAGGTACGTCAATCCAACGTTCATCAAATGCCTTGTTTACAACATCTAAATAGTCATCCCCTAATGGACGCAACGCTTCTAACGCTGTCGCTTGTGCAGATGTATAATCGATGGCGTAATCTGGTTCACCCAAGATTGGTGTGTACAAATCATATGAATGTAGTTCTGAAACACCTAATAAACGCTTACGCAAAGCCACGTAACGGTGTAGCAATGGTAGTGCCTTGTTTGTTTCTGTCACCAATGTTTCATACACTGCTTCTGGTACATGGTTACTTGCCAATGAAGATTGACGGGCTGTTTCATAATTATGAACACGAGCCATATAATTGTGTCCCTTAACATGACTAGCTAATGTTGAGGCCAATGTGTTTTCTAAAGCGATATATGATTCATAGAATGTTTGGAAGGCATCTTGACGAACACGCCCATCTGTTGATTCTAGTAACTTTGAATACACACCATTTGACAATTGTTCCCATTCACCATCAGCGTTTTCAACACGCCCAAATTGAATGTCAGCGTTGTCTAAGACACTAAAGGTACGTTGTGAGGCACCAAAGATATCTCCAGCCGCAGCCAATAATGTTTCTTGTTCCGCTGGTAACACGTGGCCACGTTGTGTTAATAGGCTTTCAAAGTAATGTTCGAATTGTGCTAATTCTGGTGTCTCTTCAAACAAAGCCGCTAATTCTGCTTCTGTTAAGGCCAAGATAGCTGGATCAAAGAAAGCAATCGCTGCACCAACTTGGGCACCCAACGCTTCCGCACGATTATTCATCGCTTGGTAATAACCATTCGCTGTATCTTGGTCACTTTTCATTGATGCATATACGTAAACTTTTTCTAAGTCACGCATCAAGTTCAAACCATATTGTAAGGCACCTAACAATTGTGGTCCTGAATTTGTAACAGTTCCGGCAAAGTATTCAGCTGACTCTAGACGTTCAGCAACATCTTCAAATAAATCTTCCCAAGCATCATCATTTGGAAAAATAGTTGCGAGATCCCAAGTCATTGCCGTTGGCAATTCATCTCGTTGTAAAAGTTCTTGACTCATCTATCGGTCCTCCAATTAATTTTATTGCTAGTATTGTACCATTTTTACAGAGTCTTTCGTGGGTTCCCTCTAATTTTTTAGCCAATAAAAAAATCGCCCTAAGGCGATTCTTCTAAATATTGCATGCTATTTTTAGTCAAAATAATGGCGTAATTGGCTCGTTGCCTCTTCCGCAAAAATCTGTTCACCGTGTTCATGCAAAACATCCGCTGAAACTGGACTTACTGTCCCATATTCACGGGCAATTGCTGTGCTATCTTTGATTGTTGCCATTTCATGTGCTTCATCAAAGGTCATAACCAAATAATATTTATCTTGGTAACGGAACAATTGTTCAGTTGCATATAGCTTAGGTTGCATTTGCGCGAAATGCAAAACATCTTCAAACGTGGCAAATTCAACTTGGATTTGTGTTTCCACCGTTTCATCTGCAACGACTGTTTTACGATCATCATGCTTAGGTGTCGTATCATCAAATCCCAATAAGCGATTCAATAGTTCTTCCTTAACATCATCATCAGGCTCATCACCTTCTGTTTGATTCAATGCATTTGCAACAGCCTTACTCATCCCCGTATGGTCACTTAGGTTCTTAGAAATAAAGAGTTCTAAGCCTTGACCACTCGGCAAAATTTGGAACGTTACGGCATCATTATCCATAAAGTCGTGATCAGCATCAACGTCTTCCAGCACTGAGTAGAAGAAACGTTCCATTTTTTCTTGGCTTTCTAATAAGTCCATTAGTGCAACATCGTAATCAGATAAATCATCTGGTGTCATCATCACACGAATAGTATCTTCATTAATTCGTTCGTAATCCATTTAAACTGCTCCTTTCAGTGCTATTTATCATTCTTTAGTCGCGCTTTAAGCGATCGGCTTCATGCTTGATTTCAAAGTCAATCGTATCACGTTCATCCGCATGCTTTAAGTTCGTTAGGCGTTGGTTAACCAACAAATATCCCATCAACCCAAGCAATAGTACCACAATAGCAAACGCTTGAATCAACACTTCAGTTGCGTTGGCATGATTGACCAATAAATTACGTAACATGGCTGTAATTCCGATGTACATAAAGTTTGTTAATGAAATATGGTTGGTGATGAAATATTCACGCGTCAAAACCACAAATTCAAAAAACAAAAATGTTTCTAAAACTAATTCACTGATAGCATAAAAATCTGCTGTCATGTTGGCCGTGAACACCATTTGTGCCAATAAGAAGGTGTCGCGGAAAAAGAAACCTAACAAGATCACTCCTAACGCTAACATTCCCCATTCAAGCGTGTGTTCATAAAAGCCAGTTACAATTTTTTTCATGTGTTACTTTCCTGTCTAATCTAGCGTTTGCTTACTAAAGGCAGCAAATGAGTATTGACTATTACGTAGTCCGTAACGTGATGCCATAGCTTCATATGGTGTTAATGGATTTTCTGTTTCATCATCCCAAATTGTCCAGAATTCCTTTAACGTCCACGTTGTCAAAATAGCCATTTGTTGCGGTTCATCAGTACGTTGTAGCAAGAAGGCGCTCATGAAACCATCAACTTGATCAAATCCATGTGTTTGGAATGTTTCCCAACGACGGATAAAGTTGGCACGTTCTTGGTCTGAAATAGTCAAAAATGTGAAATTCATCCATCCACGAATTTCCTTAGACTTACCTGTTTGAGATAAAATTTCATAACTTGTTGGTGTACTGAACACAGACTTAGCTGTCGTCTTATCAAGCAGTTGGTAACGCAATGGATCAGTATCGTCCACCGTCAACATTAACCCACGTTCGGGATTAGCTTCTCGAACCATTTGTAAAACTTCTTCACTACCAAAAGTTGTGTATAGATATTCTGTCATGTCATGCCTCCTATATTGTGCTTAATTCCCAGTTAAACGTTTATAGCATTGCCATCATGGCTAGGAATGAAAGTGTGTTGTTCAACGCATGCGCCAACATTGCATATTGGAGTTGATGCGTCTTTTTGTAGATATATGCTAGGATACCACCCATTAAGGCGTATTGTAAAAAGTCGAATGGATTGAAAGCCGCATAGACGTGGAAATAACCAAACAGACCAGCTGATAAGATAATATTCCACCACCACCCCTTATTTTTAAAAAAGTAGTTCATCACAATCCCACGGAAAATCAATTCTTCCACAATCGGCGCCACAATAATCGCTAGTACCCCAACAAATACAATCCCGTATGGACCTTGATTGAACGTATCTTGTAAGACTTGTTGGTTAGTCGCAACATCTACATCACCGGTCAGTAACACACGGACAAAATTGACCAACATAATCCCGACAACAATCCCAACATATCCTAGGAATACATACTTCAATCGATCCCACTTAATCGGATGTAAACGTAAATTTGGTGACTTTAGTCTGACCGCATAAATCAGTAATGTTGCAATCCCGTAAGTCATCGCTAACACAATCAAAATCAGTAATACAGTTGCTAATAGTCCATTTGCCGGTTGTCCAAAGACCATGGCTAACCCTTGGCTAGCACCAACACCTAAAATTTGAATGGCGAAATCTAAAATAATCCCACCAATCAACCACAAGGCACCATTCAGCCAATCATCTCTTGTCGTCATTTTGTTCACGCTCCTTTTGCCACCGTTGCAATAATATCGTGATAGCTGTCATCAGAACAGTCATACCAACCGCTCCAATCAATATCATACTCATAAACATCATTGGCGACCAAGCAAGATGTTCACCAAGCAGTGCAATACCAATTAATACCAGTATCGTCACCACGCTTGAGAGTACGTACATTAATTTAATCATTAGTCTTTTCCAAGCACGAAACGATCCAAGATTTCAGCAACAGCACCTTCGTTATTTGTACGTTCAGTAACAATGTCAGCGGCTTCTTGAACTGCTGGGATTCCGTTGGCAACACTAACCCCTAGTCCAACTGCAGTTAGCATCTTCAAATCATTGTTATTATCACCAGCTGCAATAATTTCATCACGTGTGATTCCTAGGCGCTCACCAAGCATCAAACTTGCACTTCCCTTATCGACACCTGCCATATTAAATTCAATGTAACGACCTGATGAGAATGTTGCTTCCACAGTTTCTTCACCCACGGCCGCTAGTACAGACGCCTTAATTGCTTCGCGAACTGCTAAATCTTCGTGTTCAAAAATAACCTTCATCACCGGTGCTTCATTCACTAGGAATGACAAATCTGATGTTTCGACTTCTTTGTATGACACGCCACGTTCAGCCATGTACTTTGCGTCAGATGCTGAAATATTGTAAATAAACAATGTGTCCACTGTGTAGATGTGGGCATCAACTGTCTCATCAATCAAACCAGCATCTAAAATACGTTGCGCTAAAGGTAATTTCATTCCGCGTGTTACTAGGACTTTATTCCCTTCATTTTCAACAATTGCAGCACCATTGTATGAAATCACATATTGTCCGGCTTCATCATACAATCCTAATGTTTTCAACAATTCTTGTACTGAACTAAATGCACGTCCAGTATTGGGGACAAATTTAAAACCTTGCGCAATCGCTTCTTTGATTGCACGTACATTTTCTGCATGAACAGTCCCATCGTTGTTCAACAATGTTTCGTCTAAATCGGATACCAACATTTTATAAGTCATTTTCATTTCCCCGCTTCGCTACATTTATATGTCTATTTTACCAGAAATTCACCTTTCCGTTTGGCATTTCACGGCTTTTGTTTTAAAATTAAACAGATAAGAAATATTATACGGTTCTAATAGAAAAGGAGCACAAAATGCGTAAGTTTATCTCAGAATTTAAGACTTTCTTGACACAAGGAAGCATGTTAGACATGGCAATTGCCTTTATCGTTGGAGGAGCTTTCCAAGTTCTACTAACATCATTGGTTAATGACATCTTCATGCCATTCATCGGTGTATTGACTGGTTCAATTGCCTTGAACGATATGGTTTGGGTTATCGGTGCCGCTGAAGTTAAGATTGGTTCATTCTTGAGCAACATGATTATCTTCATCCTAACTGGATTCGTTGTCTTTATCTTGGTAAAGATCATGAACAAGTTGCGTAAGCCTGCCGAAGAAGAAATCGACCCTACGGTTGCACTTTTGACTGAAATTCGTGACGAATTGGCACGCCAAAAGTAATTTATATGTGCGGATAAACCGCTCAAAACAAGGTACTGAGTCTTTGACCCAGTACCTTTTTCTAATGTCAAGAATTGCATTCAAGTTTTCTTTTAGCTAAGATAGGAACAACGAATTGATTCACATAATCAAAACGAAATTTTAGAAGAAGAAGGTCGACCATGGTGATTATCACAGCTGGGATGATTGGTGTCGGTAAGACAACATTAACAGGTTTATTAGCAGAACATTTGGGAACAGAGGCTTTCTTTGAGCCCGTTGGTGAAAATCCAGTACTCCCTCTTTATTACGCAGATCCAAAGCAATACGGATTCCTACTACAAATTTATTTCTTGAATAAGCGTTTCGCGATGATTAAGAAGGCCTTGAGCGCAGACAATAACATTCTTGATCGTTCAATCTATGAAGATGCGTTGTTTACAAAAGAAAATCACCGTGAAGGAAACATTTCAGACGCTGAAATGGACGTCTACATGAAGTTGTTAGACAACATGATGGCTGAATTGCAAACGATGGAAAAGCGCCGTCCTGATTTGATGGTTTTTGCTAACGCTGATTTTGAAACGATTTTGTACCGTATCAAGAAGCGTGGACGTGATTACGAACAATTCGACGATAACGAAGAATTGCGTGATTACTACTTCAAGATGTGGACAGCCTACCAACAATGGTATGAAGACTATGATGCTTCACCAAAGATGATGGTTGATTTGCAAAAGTACGACCTAGAAAATCCAGATAACCAAGCTGTTATCTTGGCAGAAATTGATGCACGTTTGGCTGAATTAGACGCTGATCAAAAATAATGCTAACAAAAAACTCGAAACTGACCTAACCGTCAATTTCGAGTTTTTTTATTGCAGCATAATCATTTCGCATGTAATAGTCGTCGTCTTATGACCAACCATTTTCAACATAAGGTATGCCTTTGAAATAACTATCTAGCGCTAATTTGCGATCAGGAATAAATTGCTCAGGCAAATCATTAATCGGCACCCACTTTAATCCACCACTTTTATGCGGTTCTTTGACCGTTGGAATTCCCGCATACTTTTCTACAACGAAATATCCGTTATAGTAAATCAAACCAGCTGAGCCATAACGTTGATGTATCATCACCGCAAATGTGAGATCTTCTTCAGCAACATCAATACCAATTTCTTCTTTTAACTCACGTACTAACGCGGTTTTCATGGCTTCATTTTCATCCACATGACCTGATGCGGCCACATCGTAAAAGCCATCACGCTTCCCTGTATTCATTCGTTGATGGACTAAAATATGCTCTTTAGCTTCATCAAACATAAAAGCATATACGGCCGACGGATTCTCGTAATGTGACATATTCTCCCCCTATTCATCCCCAATACAATAATCAATTTTTCTACTTACTTAAAGTCTATCATTAGATGGATTCACATGCACAGAAAAACCCGTCAGACTATCCTAACGGGTTTTTGTTTATTCATTATGTTGTGATTAATCTTGGAATGTACGTGCCGCAGCAACAGCTTTCAACCATCCCTTATAGGCCGTAACCATTTCCTCTTCACGCGTTGCATCCGGATAACTGTGTTGTCCATCAGTTGTAACCGGCAAATCCGCTTGATTCTCCCAGAAACCAACACCAAGCCCAGCTAAGAAAGCTGCCCCAAGTGCAGTTGTTTCTAGATGGGCAGGTCGTTGAACTGGCACATTAATCAAATCAGCTTGGAATTGTTGTAGATACGTATTAGCGGCCGCACCACCGTCAATTACCAAACTTCCAACGTGTAATTGCGTATCATTTTCCATCGCAAGCAACACATCTTTGGTCTGATAAGCCAAAGCTTCAATCGTCGCACGGACCAAATCTGCTTTAGATGTCGCACGTGTTAGCCCAAACATAGCACCACGTGTATTTTGGTCCCAATACGGCGCTCCTAGCCCGGTAAAGGCTGGTACCATATAAATACGTTCAGGATGACGTTCACGCGACACAGCGGCTAATTCTGCCGTTTCACGCGCATCTGAAATCAACTCTAACCCATCACGCAACCATTGAATGGCTGCCCCAGCGATAAAGACAGATCCTTCTAACGCATAAGTCACTTTTCCATTCAAACCGTAACCAATCGTTGTTAGCAAACCGTTATCAGACGTTGAAATCGTATCCCCTGTATTCATCATAATAAATGATCCAGTTCCATACGTATTCTTAACATCCCCTGCATTAAAAGCATGGTGTCCAAACAATGCTGCTTGTTGGTCACCGGCAATTCCTGAAATAGGAACTTGAATCCCAAAGAAAGCAAAGTCAGCAGTATGACCAAAATGTCCTGAAGAATCTTTTACCTTTGGCAACATTGCAGCAGGAATATCAAATAGGTCTAGTAATTCTTGATCCCATGCCAATGTGTGAATATTAAACATCATTGTACGTGAAGCATTCGATACGTCAGTAGCGTGTACTGCCCCACCAGTTAGCTTATACAACAACCATGTATCAATTGTTCCAAACAGTAGTTCACCACGTTCAGCACGTTCACGTGCACCAGGAACAGTATCTAACAACCACATAATCTTTGTTGCAGAGAAATACGCATCAACCCATAGTCCAGTCTTCTCGTAGATCATGTCTGCATGCCCAGCATCTTTTAACGCTTGAGCAAAGCCATCACTTTGCTTTGATTGCCATACGACTGCCGGTGCAATCGGTTCACCAGTAATACGATCCCAAATCACAGTTGTCTCACGTTGATTTGTTAATCCAATTCCAGCTACTTTGTATGGTTCAATATTGGTTTTAATAATCACTTCTGCCATTACTTGGCGTGTATCATCCCAAATTGTTTCAGCGTCATGTTCAACCCAACCCGGTTGTTTAAAGATTTGTGGTAGTTCTTTTTGTGCACTTGCAACTGCTTGACCATCATGATCAAACAAAATAGCACGGGTGCTTGTTGTCCCTTGGTCAATAGATAAAATATATTGATCAGCCATGGCGTTACTCCTAGTTTCTTCAGTTAGTTTTTTGACAAATTATTTTTTATAAAATTAAAAGGAGTTGATTAAATAATCAACTCCTTTTATTGTACTGAATTACTTCTCTGAACGCAAAGTTCCACCGTCCATAAAGCGATTTGCAGACATTTCATTTACGATTACCTTAATCGCTTCACGAGGTGCCCCAGTATTCTTTTCAACGGCTGTTGTAATATCAGCCATCATAGCCTTCAATTGTTCGTCAGAACGGCCTTCAACAAGTTCTACATGTACAAATGGCATCTTCTTACTCCTTTGAGATTCAAAATTCGTGTTATTGACCTTGTTCCATTGTTTCTTCAACATTTAATGCCGCATCGATTTGATTCTTTGCCGCACGACGTTCGTTACGGATTTGTGCTTGTAGATCTTCATTATAGAAGTTCTGTGGCACTTCCACCGTTTCAACGATGTTTAAGAAGGCATCTTGGTCAACCATCTTAGTTACTTCAGTTACTTCGGCTACTTCGTACTTTGAAATAACCATCATCAATGTTGATGACGCTTCATGTGAGAAGGCACCCATTGATGGCATGATCGTGATACCACGGATCAAACGGTTTTGTAGCGCTTCGGCTACTTCGTTTGCACGACGTGTCACAATAAATACGGTCAACTTTTGGTAACGTGTGTGAATCGAATCAATCGCTACTGAAGTCGCGTAGATACCAATAATTGTGTACATCGCATTTTGCCAACCAATAAAAGCTCCAGCAATAATAACGATGGCTCCATTGATAAACATACTGATACTTCCAATTGACTTACCAGTTGCCTTTTGTACAGCCATGGCAATAATATCCATACCACCTGTAGAAAAACCAAACTTAAAGGTTAGTCCAATTGCCACTCCGACCAATAATCCACCAAACAAACCAGCTAAAATAGGTTCGTGATCAACAACTGATCCTTGTGGCATAACAATCATCATGAATGAAATAAAGAAACTGTTTAAAAATGAAATTAATGTAAATCGCTTACCCGCAAATTTCAATCCAATCAACAAAATAGGTAGATTGAAAATCATAATAATAACTCCAACATCCACTTGTGTATGGAACACAGCTTCAATAAAGAGTGCTATCAATTGTGCGACCCCATTAAATCCACTTGAGAAAATATTATTTGGGATCAAAAAGTTATTCATGGCAATGGCTACGATGACGCCTGAGAAAATAAAGACGGCAATGCGCGTTAACCATGTTTTTAACTGTAAAAAGTCCATAAAGACACCTCACTTTTAGTCGTTGTTTAATTATGCAATAATTTTACACTTCCGGCTAGTCTTTTATGCCAAAACAATAAAAAAACCACCTCACGAATGAGATGGTTTTTGTTAATCCTAGGATTAACGGCGTGCTTCAGGAATACGAGCAGCCTTACCGTGCAATGCACGTAGGTAGTACAACTTGGCACGACGAACGCGACCGTAACGTACTACTTCAATCTTATCTACACGTGGTGAGTGTAGTGGGAATGTACGTTCCACACCAACACCACTTGAAATCTTACGAACAGTGTACGTAGCTTGGATACCAGTACCTTGACGCTTGATAACAACCCCTTCGAACAATTGAACACGTTCACGTGTTCCTTCGACGATACGGGCGTGTACACGAACAGTATCTCCTGCACGGAATTCAGGCAAGTCCGTACGTAGTTGATCTGCAGTTAACTTTTCCAACAAAGCATTTTGACGCATGTTAATCTCCTCATCAACAATCTTTCACCATTTGGCCAGCGGATTATTGGGTTTTATTTTGGTGCGAACACCGTATATAAATATAACGCTTATACTATTAAAGTGCAAGACATTATTTTTCAGATTCTTCTGCCTTAACTTCGGCTAATAGAATAGCTTCTTCTTTTGACAAGTCGTAACTCTCTAACAAATCTGGACGACGCAAGTATGTACGTCGTAATGATTCTTTTTGCTTCCACTTTTTAATATTCGCATGATGTCCAGAAGTTAGCACTTCAGGCACCTTCTTACCTTGAAAATCAGCAGGTCGTGTATATTGTGGATATTCTAATAGCCCTGTTGAAAATGAATCATCAACGGCTGACATTTGATCACCCAACGCTTCATCTAATAGACGAACTGTAGCGTCAATCACTGTCATGGCACCTAATTCACCACCAGTTAGAACAAAGTCACCCAATGAGATTTCATCTGTCACTAAGTCACGAATACGCTCGTCATAACCTTCGTAATGCCCTGCAATAAACGTCAAATGCTCTTCCTTAGCAAATTCTTCTGCCTTGGCTTGCGTAAATGTTTCTCCTGCTGGATCCAACAAGATAACACGCCCACGTGAACCTGCTTCTGCTTCAATGGCATCCATTGCAGCATAGATGGGTTGTGGCATCAAAAGCATCCCTTGACCACCACCGTAAATTTCATCATCTACTTTGTTGTGCTTGTTATCTGTGTGATCACGGAAGTCCACAACATTAAAGTCGACTAGTCCTTTTTCAACTGTCTTACCAATAATTGATTCACGCATTGGCGCAAACATATTTGGGAACAAACTTAAAACATCAATACGCATGTTAGATTTCCTCTAGTTGTGTCACGTGAGCTGTCTTGGCATCCAAATCGATTTCTGTCACAACAGATTCGATGTATGGCAAGTAAATGTCATCATGTCCCTTACGGCTAACAACCCAAACGTCGTTCGCTGGTAATTCCATGATTTCCTTAACTGTTCCAAGTGTTTCACCGTTTTCGTTATCGATAACAGTCAAACCAACAATTTCGTGGTAGTAGAATTCATCATCATCTAGATCTTGTAGTTCTTCACCATCGATCATCAATTCACGACCCTTGTACTTTTCAACGTCGTTGATGTTTTGCATATCCTTGAATGAAATCAAGAAGAATTGCTTGTGTTGACGAACAGTTTGAATAGTTACGTTAACAGGTGTTTGCCCATCGATTACCAATTCTTGTCCCTTTACGAAACGCTCTTCTGGAAAATCAGTTGTTGCCATTACTTTCAATTCGCCACGAATACCGTGTGTGTTCACGATATTTCCTACTTTATATAAAGTCATAATTGCTCCTTCAAGTGTTTAAAATTATGTATATCAGTATAGCATAAAATAAAAACATCTATGTAGTGTAGTTTCCACACCAAAGACTAATTCTTAATGCTTGAATAAAACAAAAAAAGAGCTACTCAGATGAGTAACTCTTTTTTTAAATCAAGCAACTAATTACTTAGCAAGCTTTGATTCGTGGAACTTCTTCATGATACCAGCGTTAGAGAACAAGTTCTTAACAGTATCTGAAGGTTGAGCACCCTTGCTCAACCATGAAAGTACAACTTCTTCATCCAACTTAACCTCTGCAGGTTGAGTCAATGGGTTGTATGTTCCAACAGTTTCGATAAAGCGACCATCACGAGGTGCACGTGAGTCAGCCACTACAACACGGTAAAATGGGCGCTTCTTTGAACCCATACGCTTCAAACGGATCTTTGTAGCCATGTGTAATTTCCTCCAGTAATTTTTCTACAAGTAATAATATAACAGGACTTTCCATGTGTGTAAAGTGTTTTTCCTTTACACTTGTAAAAAAATATTATTTTGCTTAACGCTTACGCTTTTTCTTGGCCTTTTGAACACGACGAGCCATTTGCTTCATCGCCATATTAGCCATCTTACCCTTCATACCAGAACCTTGACCGCCCATTCCCATGGCACCCATCATTTGTTCCATACCAGCCATATTACCGTTCATAACTTGTCCCATCATCTTCTTCATTTCATTGAATTGTTTGATAAGCTTGTTAACTTCAACAACTGGACGACCTGCTCCAGCTGCTAAACGACGACGACGAGATGGGTTCAACAAATCTGGGTTTTCACGTTCGGCTGGTGTCATTGAATAAACAATCGCCTTAATGTGCGCCATGTCCTTATCGTTGATTTGAACATTTTGCAAAGCTGGGTTATTTGCCATACCTGGAATCATCTTCAAGATATCTTCCATCGGTCCCATGTTTTGTACTTGTTGCATTTGATCCAAGAAATCGTTGAAGTCAAAAGTCTTGTCCTTCATCTTTTCCATTGTGGCTTGTGCTTGCTTTTCATCAAAGTCCTTTTGGGCCTTTTCAATCAAAGTCAGCATGTCACCCATACCTAGGATACGACTTGCCATACGATCTGGATGGAAGACATCCAGATCAGTCATCTTTTCACCTTGACCAACGAACTTGATTGGTTGTCCTGTCACGGCACGAATTGACAAAGCGGCTCCACCACGTGTGTCACCATCTAACTTCGTTAGTGTTACCCCAGTAATACCTAGACGTTCGTTAAATCCTTCAGCTGTTTCTGTGGCATTTTGCCCAGTCATTGCATCAACAACCAACATGATTTCATCTGGTTGTGCAATTTCCTTAATGTCAGCCAATTCTTGCATCAAAGCTTCATCGATTTGTAAACGACCAGCCGCATCAATGAAGACATAGTCAGCCTTAGCTTCGCGGGCAGCGTCCATACCTTGACGAACAATTTCACGTGGGTCAACATCAGTCCCTAAGTCAAAGACAGGTACGTCAATTTGTTGTCCCAAAACCTTTAATTGATCAATGGCCGCTGGACGGTAAATGTCAGCTGCGATCATAAATGGACGTGCATTGTTTTCTTCCTTCAACTTGTAAGCAAGCTTACCAGCTGTTGTTGTCTTACCAGCCCCTTGTAGACCTACCATCATAATAACAGTTGGAATCTTTGGTGACTTGTTCAATGGGACGTCTGTCTCTCCCATCATCGCAACCATTTCTTCATTAACGATAGAAACGATTTGTTGTGCTGGGTTTAATCCATCAAGCACCTTAGCACCGGCGGCCTTTTCACGGACGTTACGGATAAATTCCTTAACAACCGTGTAGTTCACGTCGGCATCTAACATAGCCATACGGATCTCACGTAATGACTCACGTAGATCAGCTTCAGTAACCTTCCCCTTACGGCGAAGACCTGTCATCGCATTTTGAATGCGTTCTGTTAATCCTTCAAATGCCATTGTTTACTCCTCTTCTAGCAAGCCTAATTCCGCAACTAGCCCAGCTAATTGCGCATCATCGGCATACTTATCGTTAATGTAACTAGTCAATGCTGTCGCTGCTGCTTCACGCTTCAAGTAATCCTCAAACATGTGTAACTTAGCTTCATAGTCTTCTAGTAATTGTGTACTGCGTTTCAAATTATCATAAACCGCTTGGCGTGAAATATCGAATTCTTCGGCAATTTCACCCAATGAGAAATCGTCTGCATAATACAATTGCAGATAATCTTTTTGGCGCGTTGTTAATAGCGGTTGATAGAAATCAAATAGCGCATTTAATCGCGTTGTCTTTTCAATTTCCATAACTACTCCTCAATTAAACCACTAAACAAGCCCTTAGTGAACTCATCTGCCTTAAATGGTTGTAAGTCACCCACTTGTTCACCCAGACCAACCCACTTAACTGGCAAATGTAATTCATTACGAATTGGCAAGATGATTCCACCCTTAGCAGTTCCATCAAGCTTTGTTAGAACAATTCCAGTGACGTCAGTTGAATCCTTAAACAAACGTGCTTGTTGCAAGGCATTTTGCCCGGTTGTTGAATCCAATACCAACAACACTTCTTGTGGTTCAGCGGGTAATTCACGCGAAATAATACGCTTCATCTTTGCCAATTCTTGCATCAAGTTCACATTGTTTTGCAAACGACCAGCCGTATCAACAAACAAAACATCTGCTTGTGTATCAATTGCAGTACGAACACCATCATAAACAACAGATGCTGGGTCAACTTGTGGCTTACCACTCACAACAGGAATGTCATTGCGACGGCCCCATTCTTCTAGTTGTTCAGTCGCTCCGGCACGGAATGTGTCCGCTGCAGCCAAGACGACTTTCTTACCTTCGGCCTTATAGCGTGCAGACAACTTTCCAATCGTTGTTGTCTTTCCCACTCCATTAACACCAACAAACATGATTACTGTTGGTCCTTCAGGGGCAAAATGCATGCTTGTATCTTCATCGATACCTTGTGATTGGTACAGTGCAATCAACTTGTCCATGATGATACGTGAAACTTCTTGCTTGCTCTTCGCATTTTTCAGCTTCACTTCATCACGTAATTCATCCGTCAGTTGCAAGGCTGTCTTGGCCCCAACATCGGCACCAATCAATGTTTCTTCCAAATCATCAAAGAAGTCTTCATCAACACTTCGGAAGTTAGACATAAATTGATTCCAACGATCTGCCCATGTCTTACGTGTCTTCGTCAATCCAGCTTCCAAATTAGTATCACTGACAACTTCTGCTTCTGCTTCTGCTTCTGCTTCTGCTTCTGCTTCTGCTTCTGCTTCTGCTTCTGCTTCTGCTTCTGCTTCTGCTTCTGCTTCTGTAGTGTCTTCAATGACTGGTGTTTCTTCAACTACTTCAGTTGGCAACTTAACGTCTACTGCCATCCCCGGTGTTGGTTGTAGTTCTACCACCACAATTTCTTCCGGAACAATCGGCATCACTGGTGCCACTTCTTCAGTTGGTAATTTAATTTCAACGGCCATGCCAGGTGTTGGTAGCAATTCAACGACCACTACTTCGGCTAGCTCAGCGTTAACATCTTCATTCAATGCACGTGGATACAAAATTTCAACTTCAACCTTAGGTTGTGCTGGTTGCTTTGGTGTTTTCAGAAAATCAAATAATCCCATGATAAGTATCCTCGTTTCTAATTTGTTTGTGTTGTGACATCAGTCAAATCGACAGAGACCATCGTTGACACACCTGGCTCTTGCATTGTAACACCATACAAGACATCAGCATTGGTCATAGTTCCCTTACGATGCGTAATCACAATAAATTGTGTATGCGCATTTACCTCATGCAAATACTCGGCAAAACGATCAACATTGGCTTCATCCAAGGCAGCTTCTGTTTCGTCCAATACTGCAAACGGTACCGGTCGAACAGCAAGAATCGCAAACAACAAGCTAATGGCCGTTAATGCTTTTTCTCCACCAGATAGCAAGCTCATTTGTTGGAACTTCTTTCCCGGTGGTTGGGCCTTAATATCCACACCTGTTGTTAGCAAATGCTCTGGGTCAGTCAAAATCAGCTTTGCTTGACCACCACCAAACATCTTGACGTAGATGGCTTCGAAAGCCGTCGCAATGGCATGGAATGTTTCAGCGAAACGACGTTCCACTTCTTGATCCATCTCATCCATTGTTTGTTGCAAGTTCGTACGCGCAGATAACAGGTCATCCTTTTGTTGCTGCAAGAAATCATGACGTGATTTCACTTCTTCATACTCTTGGATTGCCCCAACGTTAACATCCCCAATATCAGCTAAGCCACGTTTGATAAGCTTTAACTCTTGTTGAATATCTGCCAGCGGCTTATCAGTGACATCCGTCCCGACAATTTGTTCAAATGTTAACTCATAGTTTTCCAACAATTCTTGTTGGGCTAGCTCAAATTGCGTTGTACGTTGCGTCAATTTTACCTGGACAGCATTTTCATCTGCTTGTTGGGTCTGCAATTTCTGTTGCGTTTCTTGCAAAGTCATCTGCAATTCTTGCACAACACGCTTTTCTTGTTGCAGGCTGGTATCTGTTACGACTTGACGCTGTACTAATTCTTCACGTTGCGCTTTAGTATGTTGCAATTCGTGTTCTAAACGTGCCTGAACGTCAGCTTGATTTGCTGTTAGGTCCGCTAATTGTTGCGTCACGTCATTTTGTGTTTGTTGCCATTTGTTAACTTGACGCTCTAACTCATACTGACGATCTTGTTGCGCAATCAGATTGGCTTTTTCAGTGGCCAACACTGTTTGAATCTGTGCGATTTGCGCATCTACATCTTGGCCATCACGCTCTGCTTGTTGACGTTGCAATTGCAAGTCATCCAATTGTTGCTGTAAGTCTGCTTGTGCTTGTGTATGCATGGCAATCGCATCTAAATTCGACGCTAAGTCTGCATCTTCTGTGGTTGCTTGTAATTGACGTAATTCGTAATTAACAGCAGTTAATTCTTTTTCTAATTGTGTCAAACGGTCAGCCCCAACTTGCATATTCGCAACCGCTTGTTGGACCTTTTCATGCACTAACATCACTTGCTTTTGTTCGGCCTGGTATGTTTCAGATGCCATGTTCAATGCTGCTTCCGCCTCACGAACCGTTTCTTCCAATGCCAAAACCACTGTCTTTTGTTGCGTCAAATCAGCTTGAACTTTTTCAGTTTCGGCTTGTTGTGCAAGCAGACCATTACCGTTTTGCTTATTTGCACCACCGGTCATTGACCCACCTGGATTCATCACTTGTCCATCTAGTGTCACAAGTCGAACACGTTGCTGTAGCGCGCGACTAGCTTGCACTGCATGATCCAAAGTATCCATGATGACTGTCGTTCCAAGCAAGTTCTGCATGATTTTAGCATAGTCATCTTTAGTTTTAACTAAATCAGACCCAATCCCAACAAAACCTGCTTGTTGTTCCACTGTCGTAATTTGGTCCGGACGTAATTGACGACTTTGCATGGTTTCAATTGGCAACAAGGTCACACGACCATAACGATTTTTCGTCATGTATTGAATCACTTCTTTAGCTGTGCGCGTTGTATCCACAATGATTTGTTGCAAGGCGTTTCCTAGTGCCGTTTCAATCGCTACTTGATGTTCATTTGAGACCGTCATCATCTCAGCAACTGCACCATGAATTCCGGGGAATTGGTCACGCTGTTGCATCAAGCGTTTCACACCTTGGTAATAGCCATCATAATTTTCGGTTAGACGGACAAGTGATTCATAACGGGCTTCCAAACGTTGTTGGCCATTTAATCCTTCATACCATTGTTGGCGCGCTGCTTGATAAGTCTCTTGTTGTGACTTGCCATCCGCCTGTAGTTTATCTAATTGCGTTTGAACCGTTTCTAATTCCGCTTGGGCAGCGTGATGAACATCGGTCAGTTCACGTTGTTGTACTTGGGTATTTTGAACCTGTGCTTGCAGTGTCTCTTGGCGATGAACCAAACGATCACTTTGCGCACCCTGACGTTGATTCTCTTGCGTTAAGTGTTGTTGTTGATTCTTGGCCGTCGCTAATGCTTGTAAGGTTTCAACCAGGTCACTACGCACCTCTTCAATACGTTGACTTAATTGGCTCACATTTTGTTGTGGATGATCAACGCGTAGCGCTGTTAATTCACTAGATAACTGTTCAATGGCATCATTGGTTTGCGTTATTTGTGCAACCAGCGTTGTCATTTGCTCCGTTAACTCAGCTAATTCATTTTCAACATCACCAAGCTTTGCCTGTAATTCCTGACGGACGTGCTCACGATTGGCTTGACGTTCTTCTTGCAGATTTAAATCTCCCGTCAAACGTTCAACTTGTGTTGTACACGTCAATAGTGCTTGTTGCAACTCAGTCAATTGATTTTCATGTGTTGCTTGCATCTCTTGATGACTAGCTAACTGTTTTTCTAAATCAGTTACATCCGTTGTGACTTGTTCACGTTGATTAGTCTGTGTATGCACTTGCGTTTGCAAATCCGCCAATTCTTGATGCCAAGTATTCAATGACAAAATCAAACGGTCTTGGTCTAAACTCGTAAATTTTGCCTTTTGATCGACATAATCTTGTGCAACTGCGCTTTGCTCAGCCAAAGGTTCAATACGTTGATTTAATTCAAACAGAATATCTTCAACACGCGTCAAACTATCATGCACACTATCTAGTTCTTTGGTTGCCTTGTCTTTATTCTTCTTGTACTTATAGACACCAGCCACATCTTCAATAATCGTACGACGTTCTTCTGGCTTAGCACTAAAAATACTTTCAACACGCCCCTGAGAGATAATTGAAAAACTTTCACGTCCTAGTCCTGAATCCATGAACAATTCTTGAATATCACGTAAACGAACAGTTGTCCCATTAATTTGGTATTTCGAATCTCCATTACGGTATAACGTACGCGTAATGCGAATTTCATTATACTCAGACTTTAAATAGCGATCTGTATTATCGAATGTAATTGATACTTCCGCGCGATTCAAAGCAGCACGTTTACCACTTCCACCAAAAATAACGTCAGCCATTTTATCCCCACGTAATCCACGTGCAGATTGTTCTCCCATGACCCAACGAATGGCTTCAATAATATTTGATTTTCCAGACCCATTGGGTCCAACCACACCTGTAATTCCAGGCATGAAATCAATTTTGGTTCGCTCCGCAAAAGATTTAAAGCCGCTAATTTCTAAACTTTTAAGTTTCATTGTTTTCCCTAACGCTAACTAATGAGTTATTTCGCCTCTTGACTCAGACGTTGATAGGCTTGTCGTGCCGCATCTTTTTCTGCCGCCTTGGTTGAAGTACCTTGACCTGTGCCTAATTGTTGCCCATCTAATGTAACCGCCACTGTAAACAATTGATTGTTATTTTCGATACGCTCTTCTGCAATCTTTGCATACTTAATCGTGACTGCCCCTTTTTGTTGCAACAATTCTTGAAGCTTTGACTTATAATCGACAAATTGTTCATAAAAACCTTCATCAATCTTTTTGAACATAATTTGTTCTAAGAAATCCATGACAGTATCTGAACCTTGATCCAAATACAAAGCACCAATAAAGGCTTCCCAAATGTCTTCCAACAATGAGTCACGCTTACGAGCACCAGATAGTTCTTCTCCACGCCCTAAGCGGACATATTCATCTAGATGTAACTCACGTGACAAAATTGCAAATGAACGGGTTTGCACCATTGAAATCCGCAATTCTGTCAAGCGACCTTCATCCCATTCTGGGTAGCGTTTAAACAAATAAACGGCCGTTGATTGTTGCATCACGGCATCACCCAAAAATTCTAAACGTTGATAATCATTTCCCACATAGTCTGGGTGTTCATTGATATAGTTGGCTTGCGTAAACGCTTCTTCCAACAGTGATTCATTGTCAAAGCGAATATCATACTTTGTTGCTAATTCTTGTTGTAATACGTCAAACATCGAAATTACCCCCATTTTTAATCTATAGTTAACTACAATTATAGCAGAAAACGGCATTGTATGGCGGATGATACAAAAAAAGACACAACCATTTTGGCTGTGTCTTTTAATTAAAATTACTTGCTTGCAATGTAGTTAACAATGTCATCAACTGTCTTCAAGTTGGCAGCATCGTCATCAGAAATTTCAGCGTCAAATTCGTCTTCCATTTCCAAAACTAATTCCACAAAATCAATTGAATCGGCGTCAACATCTGCCATCAAATCCATTGATCCTTGAATATTTGCTTGATCCAATTCAAAATGGTCAGCAATCAATCCAGTTACTTTTGTAAATACTTCTTCGCGACTCATGGGAGCCTCCTTTTATTTTTCTTCAGTTTCAGGACGTGCAGCTAATTCATCTGCATGGTCCGTCACAAAACGTTGAATTTTACCTGTCAAATCGACATCTAGCATTGTGTGAATTTGAGTAAAGGTATTGGCTACTTCTTGTGCGGATGCTGACCCGTGAGTCTTAACAACCGGTTGATTAGTTCCAATCACCACTGCGCCACCGTATTCAGAATAATCCAAACGGGCTGCAACACGCTTTAGTCCTGGCTTTAGCAAAGCACCACCAATCTTTTCACGCAAGCCAGCATCCATGATTGTACTCTTCAACACGCGTAGCATTGTCTTCGCAGTACCTTCAATCGCCTTCAAAGTTGCGTTTCCAGAAAATCCATCTGCAACCACAACATCAGCAGCACCTTGCAACAAGTCACGAGATTCAACGTTACCGATGAAGTTCAAGTAACCTTGTTCACCACCGTGCGCAAGAAGACCATAGGCTTCCTTGTGTAGGGCGTCACCCTTGTCGGCTTCACTTCCATTGTTCAACAATCCCACACGTGGGTTATCGAATTCTAGAATTTCGCGGGCATAAAATGATCCCAAGATACCATATTGGTACAAGTGCGTGGCCTTATTTTCAGCATTGGCACCCACGTCCATCATTGTAAATGCTTGATGTGGTCCATCAAAAGCTGGCAAAGTCGTCATCAAAGCAGGACGATCAATCCCCTTCATACGACCCACAATAAAGATTCCAGCAGCTAACAAAGCACCTGTGTTCCCAGCTGAGAACAAGGCATCTGCTTCACCAGACTTAACAGCTTGCGCTGCTAACACCAATGAGCTTTGCTTCTTCTTACGGATAGCACGGACTGGTTCTTCAGCCATTTCAATCATTTCTGCTGCATGCATAATTTCGATACGATCATTGTTTACTAGGACCGCTTCAATTTGCGCTTGATCACCGTAAAGTTGGAATGCCATATTTGGCATGGCATCACGTGCTAGTTCAACACCAGCAACAATCTCTGCCGGGGCATTATCGCCCCCCATTGCATCAACTGCAATTTTAAACATGTTTTTTCCTCAACGTTTTCTTCGAAATTTCAAGTTTTCTTTTGATTAATACAATCAATTATATAAACTGTCCGCCTATTAGTCAAAGTTTCGGTAACGAACCATTGTTTCATCAAGTAGTTCAACCAAACCAGTGATCTCTGGATTTTTATCCCAATCCGGTTGGCTAACAACGGTAATCGCCTCTTCTTGGGCAACAGACATCATTTGAATATCTTGCACCGGGTCACCAACACGGAACTCTGGTACACCGGATTGACGCTTTCCTAATATATCACCCGCACCACGTAATTCCAAATCTTTTTGGGCCAGGACAAATCCATCTGTCGTGCTGACCATCGCATCCATCCGCTCAACACCGTATTGTGTCTTAGGATCACTCACTAGGAAAGTATATGACTGACGTGAACCACGCCCAACACGACCACGTAATTGATGTAATTGTGATAGACCAAATCGATCTGCATCTAAAATAATCATGACAGATGAATTAGGCACATCGACCCCAACTTCAATAACTGTTGTTGAAACCAATACTTGGTATTCATTGGCTTTAAAAGCGGCCATGACCGTTTCTTTTTCATCATTCGTCATACGCCCATGCAAAAGTCCCACCTTATATTCAGGGGCAAATTCTGTGGCGAGTTCTTCATACATTGCTTGTGCATTCTGTGCATCTAATACTTCAGATTCCTCAATCAACGGCGTGACAACATAGGCTTGTGCGCCTTGATCTAACTGACCACGGACAAATTGGAATGTATCCTCCATTTGATGGTGACGAACCCATTTCGTTTCAATTGGTTTACGTCCTGCTGGCAATTGATCAATTACCGAAACATCCATTTCCCCATAGGCCGTAATGGCCAATGTTCGCGGAATTGGTGTCGCTGTCATCGCTAACACATCTGGATTCATGCCAATTTCACGTAAGGCCGCACGTTGCTTCACCCCAAAACGATGCTGTTCATCGATAATCGCTAAGCCTAAATTATGAAAGGCAACATCTGGTTGGATTAACGCATGCGTTCCAATCAAAATATCAATCTCGCCATTTTCTAAGTCTTCTAAAATTTGGCGACGAGCCGCTGCTTTGGTTGAACCTGTCAATAATTCAACCCTGACCTCATTCGGATCAAAAAACTTACCAACTGTTTTTGCATGTTGTTGTGCCAAGATTTCGGTTGGCGCCATCATCGCAGCCTGCATATTGGCTGTAATTGCGCCATACATGGCTAACGCAGCCACCACAGTCTTCCCAGACCCCACATCCCCTTGCAACAAACGATTCATGTGCAAAGGACGACGCATGTCACGTAGAATCTCATTGACCACTTTCTTCTGCGCATCTGTTAATTCAAACGGTAATGTTTGAATGAAGGCCTTTAATGTTTCATTATCAAATAACACAGCACGACCTTGATTAGATTGATTCATTTGCTTAATCAATTGCAGGCGCATCTGAAAAATAAAGAATTCCTCAAAACTCGCGGTACGCTGTGCTTTTTCTAGCGTGTAAGCATCCTGTGGTTCATGCATCGTGTGGATCATCGTATAGTGGGGCATTAGCTTGTACTGTTCCCGAATATGTTGCGGTACAAACTCTTGGCGAATTAAACGGTCATAACGGCCTAGGGCTTGCTGTACAAGCTCTTTAATGGTCCCTGCCTTAATCTGCTTAGAAGATGGATATACACCTTGTAGGCTGTCCTCATCTTCATTCTTCATCAACTTAATACCACTTAAACTTTGACGTGGTTGATCATATGTCCCATAAACCGCGATTTCTTGCCCAATTTCAATTTGCTTCGCAATCCAAGGTTGATTAAAAAAAGACACACTAATCGTATCTGGCGATACTGTTAATCGGAATGTTACACGCGCTTTAGCCCGACCAAATCGTGAAATAACAGGATCTGATGTGACCACACCTTTAAACGTAATCTTTTCTCCGTTTTGCGTTTCCGCTGGCGTCTTTTCACTCAAATCTGTATATCGTTTTGGGTAGTAACTCAATAAATCCGCAATTGTATAAATGTCTAATTCATTCAACGCTTGTTCACGCTTAGGTCCCACACCACTTAAAACGGCAACTGAATCCATTAAGCTCATCATATTCATCACCTACTTTACGAAAAAAGAGCTAGCCAAGGCTAACTCTTTACGTTTTTATCTTTATTCAACTGACATCAAAATTGGGTACAATGGTTGACCACCATCGTATGTTTCTGCTTCCAATTCGTCATCAACTTCAACAGCATAAGATTCTAGTTCTTGTGCCATTTCTAGTGTTGCTTCTTCACCATAGTAAATTGTCACTAGTTCTGAATCTTCATCCAACATTTCAGCCATCAATTGCTTAGCAGCTGTCATGATATCAGCATCTGGAACTGCCACGATAATCTTACCGTCAAGCAATCCAATCGCATCACCAGTGTGGATTTCTAATCCATTCAATGTTGTATCACGAACTGAAGTTGTAACCGCTCCTGATTGGATATCTGCTAGAGTTCCTGTCATAGCCGTAACAGTACCTTCTAGTTCACCTTCAGGTGTGTAACCAACAACCATTGATGTTAATCCTTGTTGCATTGTACGTGTACGTACAACAGCAGTTGGAATATCAGTTAGTTCGATTGCTTGATCAGCTGCCATGAAGATATTGCTATCGTTAGGCAAGATAATCGCACGCTTGGCCCCAGTAGCATTAACTGCCTTAACTAGGTCTTGCGTTGATGGTGCACTGCTTCCATCAAGGATAACAGTTGCACCAGCTGCAGTGAACAACTTATTGAATCCTTCACCACTTGCGATTGTTACGATGGCCAAGTCAACAGCGTCTTGCTTTGGCTTAGCGTTTGCTTTTTGGGCTTGCCCACCAGTTGCGTCAACTTGTTGCTCACGCATGTTGTCGACCTTAACCTTTTGCAAATCACCGTATTGCGTTCCCCATGAGATAACGGCTCCTGGGTTTTCAGTGTGTACGTGAACCTTCACAACAGCATCATCATTGATAACCAACAATGAGTCACCAAGATCAGCTAGATGTGCGTAGAATTCGTCGTAATCAAAGTCCTTAGTGTAGGTTGTTCCTTCACCAATACCGACCATGATTTCTGTACAGTAACTAAATTCAATATCTTCAGGGTTAATTTGTGCTTGTGCACCACCATGAACTTCTTTAACTTTAGCTTCTAGTCCGGCTGCTTCAGATACTGTGTAGCTGATTTCTTCACCTGACAAGGCTGCATAGAAAGCTTGGAAAACAATTGTTAATCCTTGTCCACCTGAGTCAACCACACCAACTTCTTTCAAAACTGGCAATAGATCTGGTGTTGAGGCCAATGCCTTTTCAGCAGCTTCCATAGTAGCGTGCATCACTTCAACTGCGTTATCTGTTTGGTTAGCAGAGCGGTTAGCTGCTGCAGCCCCTTCACGGATAACAGTCAAAATTGTACCTTCAGTTGGCTTCATAACTGCTTTATAAGCTGTTTCAGCTCCACCCATGAAGGCGTCTGCCAAATCACGAGCTGTCAAAACATCCTTGTCTGCAATTGTTGTTGCAAACCCACGGAAGATTTGTGACAAGATAACACCTGAGTTACCACGTGCTCCCATCAACAATCCCTTTGATGTCGCCTTTGCCAAAGCCCCTACCTTGGTGTCAGCTTCAGCTGCTTCATATTCAGCCCCACTGGCCATAGAAAGCATCATGTTGGTTCCTGTGTCACCATCAGGCACAGGGAACACGTTCAATTCATTAATTTTTTCAGCATTTTCCTGCAACGCACCGGCTGCAGCTTTGATCATCTTACTGAATTCAACATCAGTAATATTCGTTACAACTTCCACGATTTAAACTCCTTATGGTGTTGGCATTAGTCTTCCAACATGCGTACACCTTGCACAATAACATTGACTTCGTCTGCAATAATGCCAAGCATCACGTTTAAATCATTCTTGACACGTGCTTGTACACTCTTTGAAATTTCAGAAATTTTCATCCCATAGCCAGTGATGATATATACATCAACGGCGACCCCATTTGTATTTTGGCGCACAACAACACCCTTAGCGAAGTTGTCTCCATTTAAAATTTGGTTGAAGCCATCTCGCAATGGGGTTTGACTTGCCATACCAATAACACCATAGTTATCCGTTGCGGCTGCTCCCACAATCGTTGCAATGACGTCATTTTCAATTTCAATCGTTCCTTGATTCATTTGAATTTTAACTGCCATGTTTAATGACCTCCATTTAGACTATAGTCTATTTTATCACATCCTGAAAACAGACGTTAAAAAATGTCATCATATTTATTGTGACAAACACATTTTTTTATCTTAGAAAAAGAAAAAAGCTACCAAAATTGGTAGCTTTATCTATTAAACACGTTCGATTGAACCGTTCTTCAATCCAGCCTTCAAAGTACGAGCTGACAAGTAAACCTTCTTTGGTGCAGAACCGTTAATCTTAACGGTTACCTTTTGCAAATTTGGCTTCCAGCTACGACGACTTGAGTTAAGGGCGTGTGAACGTTGGTTACCAAAGCGAGTACGCTTTCCAGTAATTGCATCAACTGCCATAAGTTAACCCCTCCTATCTTAAGCTCTTAAATTTCTACATTCAGTGCTTTTATTTACTTGAATAATAATATCAAACCAATCACCCTTGTGCAAGGGTTTTGTGTAAAGTATTTTTACTTTACAGGAAACTTCTTTTAATCACGGCTTTGAATGACTGCCACAACGCCTGTTTTGAACCTAAAATGATTTACTTCAGAAGTAAATTCATTTGAAGACCAGGCATATGGATTCCCCGACCACTTTAATGGATACTTCTCATCCATTAAGTCGAGCTCTTCTACCGGCGTCAAAGGCATGAAACACACATATTTCATCCCCGGCACATGCGTAATGGCATGTTCACCTGGTAGATAGAAACGAATATCATTGCGACGATCAATCAAGCGTACCTTTGTTGCAATTTCTTGTAACTCAGGGGTGGCAAAAATAAACAAATTTGACAACATTTGGTCGATTCGACCTCCTGTTGCACCATAAATCTCAATTTCATCTGGATGATACATCTCCTCTACCTCACGTACTAAACGTTCAGTATCAGTATAATCTTTTTCCGGAATCGAACGAAAAACATGGTCAATTTGCGGCAAAACAACCTGTGCTTCTTCTTCCGTTAAGGAATCAAAATCACCAACAGCCATGACAGGCGTCTGACCTAACGCTAATAAGCGTAATGCACCACGATCAGCCCCAGCCCACGGACCTGCTAATTGACCTTCTACCAAAGCATCAGGCCAATCTGACTTAGGACCTGCAGCTAATAAACGCATGCGTTTCATTAGTCAGCCGTAACTTCCTTCAAACGTGCAATCTTAGCAGCTGGATCAACCTTGTCGTAAACATATGATCCGGCAACCGCAACAGTTGCACCTGCATCGTAAACTAGCTTAGCGCTTTCGTCATTGATACCACCGTCAACTTGGATATCAAAGTCGTAACCACCTTCAAGCTTCATTTCGTGCAAACGTGCAATCTTAGCGATTGATGCAGGCAAGAACTTTTGTCCACCAAATCCAGGGTTAACAGTCATGATCAAAACTTGATCAACCATATCCAAGACAGGGGCCAACAATTCAACAGATGTTCCTGGGTTGATGACAACTTCAGCCTTCAATCCACGGTTCTTAATTTGTTGCAAAACACGGTGAATGTGTTGTGTCGCTTCGTAGTGAACACCGATGATGTCCGCACCTGCATCAGCAAATACATCTACGTAACGACCAGGTTCTTCAACCATCAAGTGTACGTCCAATTCAATGTTAGCGAATTCCTTCAATCCCTTAACCCAGTTTGGACCAAATGAGATTGATGGTACGAACATTCCGTCCATAACGTCGATGTGCAACATTTCTGCACCAGCTTGTTCAACTAGTTCAACATCCTTTTGCAAGTTCATGTAATCTGCAGACAAAATTGATGGAGCAACTTTAATAGCCATAATATTTACCTCTTCCAAATTAATTTTTAATGTTTCTTATCATGCTTATTATAAACCGGTCGACGGCCTTCAATCAAATCATAAAATTCTTTATAGTTATGATAACGTGAAGCCATAATGTCACCAGCTTCCAAAGCTTCCTTAACCGCACATTCAGGTTCGTTTAAATGAACACATCCACGGTACTTACACATTGGGCTTAAGCGATTAAATTCACGGAAATAATGTGTCAAATCGCGAGCGTCCATATCAAAGACCTCAAAAGCTGAGAATCCAGGTGTGTCCGCTACAAGTCCATCAAACATTTCAATCAAACCAACTTGACGGGTCGTGTGCTTTCCACGCATCAAGGCTTCAGAAACCTCACCCGTTTCAAGTTCCAAACCAGGAACCAGATGGTTAAGCAGTGTACTCTTCCCCGCCCCAGTTTGTCCCATCAATACTGTTAATTGATTAGGCATACGTTCTTTGACTTCAGCTAAGCTAGCATCATCAAATGAACTCTCTGGCAAAATTGCATCGTATCCAGCCGCACGGTAACCGTCAATAATTTCAGATAGTTCCGCAAATTCTTCGGCTGACAACAAGTCAGTCTTAGAAATGTAGATAACTGGTTCAATACTTTTTTCTTCCAAAGCAACTAGTTGGCGATCCAACAAGTTCGTTGAAAACTCAGGAATCTTCACTGATGTCACCACAATGGCTTGATCCACGTTAGAAACAGGTGGTCGTACTAAACTATTGCGACGTTCATCAATACTTAGAATGTATCCATCCTCAGGTGGTTCTACTGAAAATTCAACAAAGTCACCAACCATTGGCTTAATATCACGCTTACGAAAATTCCCACGTGCACGTGTACGGATTAATTGTCCATCATCTGTCATAACGTCATAAAATCCGGCTAATGATAATTGGATTTGTCCATGATAATTTGGCATATGTTTCCTCCTTATAATGTTCTTAACGACAATAAATTAGTCTTTATCGTCTTTAGGTGTTGTTTCTTTTTCTGATTCTACATCTTTTGTATCGTCAGTGTTTTTGTCATCTTTGGCAGAGTCTTTGTCTTCTGACTTAGATTCTTCTGCTGATGAAGACGTTTCGGACGACGGCTCATCTTTGCTTTCGCTTGCCCCACTATTTGTCTCTGGTCGAGTCGATGGCAATGTTGGTGTAACTGGCAAAGGTCCATTTGATACGACAAAAGTGACATTTGTATCACCAGGAATAACCTTAGCATCAGCCTTCACGCTTTGACTAATAATGTAACCCGCAGGATAGTAATTGCTATATTGATAATCGTGATTAATCAAATAACCTTTACGCTTTAATTCGTCGGAAACATCCGCGTACTTCGCATTCACATAGTCACCAAAGCGCACTTTTTCAGGACCTTTAGAAATAACCAAATCAACCTTGGCATCTTTACGAACTTTCGTGCCAGATCCTGGTGTTGACGCAATGATCATATCCTTAGCTAACGTTGATGAATATTCTTCTTTGACATCCCCCAACGCTAAATTACTAGCTGCCAAGGCCGCCTTAGCTTGTGACAAGTTCATCGTCTTAACATCAGGTACCGTATAGGTTTGCGGTTGCGCTTTAATCATAAAGGCAGCGGCCACAATTGATACCAACAAAACACCAATCAAAGCAATCAACCAACGCTTTCTTGATGTCTTTTTTGGTTGACGTTTCTTCACATCACCAATAGGTGCAACCGTTATCTCATCACGATCAGGTACTACTTGCGTCGCAATCGTTGTTGTCATTTGTGTGGCTTGACCATGACGATCAGCGCCTGACAAATTCAACACCTTTGTAACCGTTGAATCTTCGCTTACACGTGATTCAACCCACTTTGCTTCATTAACACGATCAGGTGACAACACCGTCTCCAAGTCTTCGCGCATCTCTTCAGCGCTGGCATAACGATCAGCTGGATGCTTAGCAGTGGCTTTTAACACAACATTTTCTAAAGCTTGTGGGATACGTGGATCTTGCTCACGAACTGAAGGCATCGTTTCAGTCGTGTGCTTCACAGCGACCGCAACTGATGTTTCGCCTGTGTAAGGCACATCACCCGTTAGAAGTTCAAATAACATAATTCCTAGTGAATAAATGTCACTACGAACACTAGCCGTTTCACCACGGACTTGTTCCGGTGCCATGTAGTGCACCGACCCAATGGCCGTATTTGTTTGCGTCATACCGTAGCTAGACTGCGCACGAGCAATTCCAAAGTCAGTAATTTTAGCTTCACCATCAAGTGAAATCAAAATATTCTGCGGCTTCAAGTCACGATGAATAATGTGTTGTTCATGCGCGGCTTCAACCCCCAACAAAATTTGTGACATCAAGTCAACAATCTTCGTTAATGGGATTGGGCTTTCTGTTAGTTCATATCGCTTTAAATCTTTACCATCCACAAATTCAGTGACCAAGTATTGGCTACCATTTTCTTCACCGTAGTCATAAACTTGCGTAATATGTGGATTTACTAAGTCAGATGATGCTTGAATTTCATTTTGAAAACGCTTTTGAACCATCGGATCATCTTTCAAGTCCAAGCGCATAAATTTAACCGCAACTTCACGCTCTAGGATGGTGTCAAAGGCACGATAGACATTCGCCATTCCACCTTTTCCTAAACGAGAAATCATACGATAACGATCACCAATTAAGTGTCCAGTTAACATTATGCGCCCTCGCTTTCTTGGTGACCAAGCAAGACCGTGACATTATCGGTTCCACCTGCCGCATTTGTGTCCAAAATTAATTGTTCAACACTTGCGGACAAGTCGTCACTTTGTTGGATAACATCCATAATTTGCGTTTCAGGGACATGCTTTAGCATCCCGTCAGTTGTTAGCAGTAGTAGATCATCTGGTTCTAAATCAACGCCATACATATCCAAATCAACCATGTCATCCAAACCTAATTGACGTGTAATCACATTACGGCCAGGGTGTACTTCCACTTCAGCTTCTGTAATGGCACCTTCTTTTAGCAATTCAGCTGCCATATTATGATCTTCAGTAATTTGGTGAAGTACTTGTTGACGAATCAGGTAAGCACGTGAATCCCCAATATTGGCAATCAAAACTGACTTTTCAAAGATAGCAGCCAGCACCATGGTTGTTGCCATCCCCTCTAAATTAGCTGATTGCTTAGAGGCTTCCACAATGTGGTGATTTACTTCCACTGTTTGTTGTGAAATCCATTCATGTGCATCACTTGCATTCACAAATTCAGTTGCTTGCCACAGTTGACCTAATTCTGACACCAACATCGTTGATGCAACATCTCCACCACGACTTCCGCCGACACCATCAGCCACGATAGCTAATTGTGCCCCAAATTGATTCATGTAGACGCCAACATAGTCTTGATTATTCGTTCGAACACGACCAATATCTGTCGCATATGAAATTTTCATATTTGTTCCTTTCTACGTTTCTTTAAGCAATCGAACGTTTTACTTTGTTCGACGTAGTGTTGCAATAAAGAAACCGTCTGAACCAAAATCATCTGGCAAAATTTGTACGCTACCATCAGCTGTACGAACGTCTAAGTCATTGTCCAAGAATGTTGGCACTACTTCAAAGTCATCGTGTGTGGCCAAAAAGGCATCCACAACGTCTGTGTTTTCCAACTTCAAAATTGTACAAGTACCGTAAACAATATCCCCGTTAACCTTAACCTTGTCCGCCACTGCGTCCAAAATGGCTAATTGAATACGTTGCAAGTTTTGACTATCTGCAATTGACTTGTCGTAACGAATTTCTGGCTTACGACGCAATAGTCCAAATCCTGAACATGGTGCGTCAACCAAGATACGGTCGAAAGTTGCATCTGCAAAGGCTTCATCAACCTTACGTGCATCAAGCAAACGTGCATCAACTTGCTTAGCAACGGCCAAACGCGCTGCATTATCTTCAATCAATGAGACCTTATGTTCATGGATATCCAACGCTGTGACCATCCCACCTTGCGCAGGGTCAAGGTATGTGGCAATTTGTGTTGTCTTTCCACCTGGTGCAGCTGCAGCATCAAGCACTTGCATGCTTTCTGTCAATGTCATCGCTGGCGCCATCAACATAGCTGATTCGTCTTGTAATGTCACAAGTCCATTTGCAAAAGCATCTGAACTGGCCACATGACCGCCGCTCAACAACAAACCAACTGGGCTCACTTCAGAACGTTCAACGGTGAAGCCTTCAGCTGTCAAAGTTTCAATGGCTTCTTCAACTGTATTCATAACTGTATTCACTCGAGCTGATTGCTTAGGTGCTTCATTAACACTCGTCAACAGTTGTTCTGTACGTTCTTGTCCGTAATCGTTCAAGAAAGATTCCACTAACCATTCTGGCATTGAGTATTGAATTGACAGACGTTCTGACAAGTTTGTTAATTCAGAAAAGTCTGACAAACCTTCACGATCAATGGCATGCAAGACACCCGTCACCAACTTACGAATTCCAGCGTGCCCACGACGCTTTGCTAATTCAATTGCTTCGTCAAAAATGGCGTGCTTAGGAACCTTGTCCATGTAAACCATTTGGAACATTGAAATCAACAACAATTCACGAACCCATGGATCCAACTTGTCTGGGTTCTTAACAAAACTCGTCAACCAGTAATTCAATGTCAAACGATGTTGAATCACCCCATAAACCATGTTTGTCATAAAGGCGATGTCACGACTATCTAGTTCTGATTGCTTCACAATCGCATTCAATTGTAGATTAGAGTAGGCACCATTTTGGACCTTTTCCAATGTGCGTACGGCTAATGCACGTGCATTGTTCTTTTCCCATTGTGGGATCTTACCTTTACTTTGGTTCGTCATGAGTAATTACAATATCTCCTTCGTTGAAGGCCGCATGGCCATTTAAGTATGCAGCAACGGCCATCTTAGGCTTACCTGCTGGTTGTAGTTCATCGATTGCGATAACTTGACCATCTCCAGCCGCTAACCACAATTCTTTTTTCGTCTTTTTAACAATTGCTCCGGCAGGCAACTCTGTTGTTTCACCAGTCAAATGTGTTTGTTGAATCTTTGTGCGCACACCATTAATTGTTGTGTGGGCAGTTGGGAATGGGTTTAACCCACGCACATGGTTATGTACTGATTGAGCTGACCCTGTGAAATCAAGAATTTCTTCTTCTGGTGCAATGTTTGGTGAGAAACTGACCAATTCTGCATCTTGTGGTGTCCCTTCAATTTCACCAGCAATCAAGCCTGGCAAAGTTGCTAACAATGTATCACGCCCCAAAGTACTTAGATCCGCAAACATCTCACCTGTTGTTGCATTTTCAGGAATTGCAATTTCAGCTTGTGACAAAACATCACCCGCATCCATCTTCTTGACCATGTACATGATTGAGACACCGGTTTTGGCATCACCATTCATCACAGCGTAATGAATTGGCGCCCCACCACGGTACTTAGGTAACAATGATGCATGCACATTAATGGCTGCAATCTTGGCTGATTCTAAGAAACGCGTAGGCAAAAATTGGCCATAAGCAGCTGTCACAATCAAATCTGGTTCCATCGCGATTAGTTGGTCCAATTCGTCAGAACCACCCAATTTAACGGGTTGGAACACTGGCACGTCACCAGCCAATGCAGCTGCCTTAATTGGCGTTGGTTGTAATACCTTCTTACGCCCTACTGGACGATCAGGTTGTGTTACGGCTGCGATCACATCATATTCTGGTGCCGCAATCAAGGCATTCAAAATTGGCACTGAAAAATCAGGTGTACCCATAAAAATAATCTTTGTTGTCATACTGACTCCTTTTACACACCTTATCTTTGTTGTCATACTGACTCCTTTTACACACCTTAGATGAAACTAACCGGTTCACGGTCAATCACTAAGGTGACTTTTTCTCTTTGTAATACTTGGCCTTTTTGCATTAATTCAGTCAATGCATTAAATAGTTCGGTACCATTACGATACTTCAAAACCAAACGATAATAATATTTATTTTTTAACCGTGCGACGGCTCCTGTTGATGGGCCAAGCATAATTGTTTGAGAACCCATCTGTGGCTTTAGCCATTCAGCTAATTGATACGCCACTTTAGCCGCATGTGCTTCATCTTGATGACCAATCTTAATCTGTATCGTATAGAAATACGGTGCATATCGCCATTCACGACGTAAACTCATTTCTTGACCATAAAAACCTTCATAGTCATGTGCCTGTGCGAATTGAATCGCATAATGATCTGGATTAAAGGTTTGAATCACGACTTCACCTAATTTATCCGCACGACCGGCACGACCCGATACCTGAGTTAACAATTGGAATGTACGCTCAGCCGCTCGAAAATCAGGTAATCCCAATGTTGTATCGGCGTTTAAAACACCGACTAATGTGACATTTGGAAAATCTAATCCTTTCGCAATCATTTGCGTTCCCAATAAGATATCTGCCTTACCAGCACCAAAGGTTTCTAATAAGGCGTCACTCGCCCCTTTACGACGGGTTGTATCAGCGTCCATACGTAAAATACGCGCTTCAGGGAAACGAGCCTGTAATTCTTGTTCCACTTTCTCCGTCCCAGTTCCAAACGGACGAATACGGTTTGAGCCACAAGCTGGGCAAGCTGTTGGAATGGCCTGGCTATATCCACAATAGTGACAAACAAGTTGTCCTTGATGTGCATGCATCGTCAATGCCAAATCACAGTTCACACAGGTTGGTGTCTCACCACAATCACGACAGGTCACAAAATTCGCAAACCCACGACGATTCAACATCAAGACACTTTGTTCCTTACGGTCTAAGCGTGTCTGTATTGCCGTCATTAATTCCGGTGAAAACAAATCATCCCCAGTTACTTTGACTGCTTCACGCATATCCACAATCGTTGTTTCCGGCAATGGATTATTCAGGGCACGTTTTGTCATCGTCAACAAACCATAGACACCTTTTTGTGCACGTGCGCGACTTTCCAACGAAGGCGTTGCTGAACCTAAGACGCTGACAGCACCATGATATTTGGCTCGCCACAAGGCAACATCCCGAGCATGATAGCGGGGATTTTCATCTTGTTTATAAGTTGCTTCGTGCTCTTCATCCATGATGATTAGCCCAATATTTGCCAAAGGAGCAAATACAGCTGAACGCGCCCCAACCACGACGTTAACTTCTTGACGTTCAATGCGACGCCATTCGTCAAATCGCTCACCATCTGAGAGTCCACTATGCATCACCGCAACTGCGTCACCAAAACGGCCTTTCACACGACGCACCATTTGTGGTGTTAGCGTAATTTCAGGTACTAACATCAAGGCGGTCTTACCTTGTGCTAAGGTCTGCGCAATACTTTGCAGATAGACTTCCGTTTTTCCTGAACCGGTGACACCTTCTAATAAGAAAGTTTTGGGCTCATTGACTAAGCTATCCGTAATTGCTGCATACGCAATTTCTTGCTCAGAATTTAATACTAATGGTTCAGTTCGTTCAATCGCACTCGTTAACTTTGGTAAACGATATTGCTCGATTTCAGTACGTTCAATCCAGCCATTATCTTCTGCTTTTTGCAAGCTCGCATAATCCAATTCTAATGCCGCCACGATTTCTCGTTGTGGTTGGTAGACAGACTCTGCTTGAGCCAGATAGCGTAACAATCGCGCTTGTTTCACCGCATTTTTACGTAACTGCGTTAATTCGTTTTCATAAAATGCCGCATCTTTCGTTGGACGTAGTGCCGTTACCATTTTGGCTTGCGCACGATCATCCACATAATAACCAAATTGAATCATTTGCTTTTTTTGTAGACGTTGTAATTGTGGCCACCAAGCTGGATCAACTTCTTCCGCATTAAACGGAATTTCATAACGATCCACAAACAAATCTGCTATTTCTGGATAATCATGTAAATCAACGCCATCAATCAATTGCAGCGTTTTTGAATATTTTGCACGCATCACATTGGGCAGCATGGCTTGAAACACATTAATTTGAAATGCAAATGTTTCCTGTGCAATCCACGCACCAAGTTCTAACATCTCTTGATTTAACACTGGAGCCAAATCAAGTACTTCATCGATTTCTTTTATCTTATTTGTTGTGTCCGTTTCACTTAGACTTGTTTCGACGACAAATCCTTGTACACGACGATTCCCTTTTCCAAAAGGCACAATCACACGCATACCCGCTTCCACCATTTCTTCTAAATGGGTTGGAATCTGATAAGTATAAGGTTGATTAGTCTGCATGGTCGGTACATCAACTACAACTTGAGCTTGCATTCTAAGTCCTCCTTTTTTCGGTACACTTATCTATTGTACCAAAAAAACAGGCCAAAACGAAAAAAAGGGACAACAATTATTCATTGTCATCCCTTAATTATCAAGTGTTTACGCTTGAATCTTATTTTCAATCATCCACTTTTGCAGACGCTTAACGAAATCACGGATACCATCTAAATCACGCATTTCAGGCGCAAGTCCAATCATGGCTGGTGATGCTTGTTGTGAATCATCCCCGGCCTTTTGTAACATCAAGATACTCTTGGCTTGCTTGGCATCTGTAAACAACTTATCTGGCAATTGCACCATCCCTTGGAAATGTACTGCATCGGCCGCAAAGTATGCCAACAATTCTTTATTTTCCAATGCATTAACAGGTACCAAGAACAATCCCAATCCACCTGGACGAACTTGGTGCATCGCTTGCTCAATCAAAACTTGGTGCACGAATGAACGTCCTTCTGGTGCCTTCGTAATGAAGTTATCGGCCACTTCATTTGGATAGTAACCAATTGGTAAATCACCGATAACCAATTGTTGATTAGGCATATTCGCGACCATAGCATCTTCATGTACCAAGTCCCAATCCATATCAGTTAACGCAGCCATACCACTAGCGATGGTAATCATCGTATCATCGTTTTCGATTCCGCTAGCATGCACTTCCTTACCCTTTTGTTGCAAACTCAAGGCAACAGTGGCTAACAAGTTTCCTGTTCCCACAGTTGTGTCTAAGATTTCAACAGTTTCTTGCTTAGCAAAGTAAGTTTCAGCCAAAACTGTGAACCACAAACCAATGGCATCAGGTGTGACTTGGTAGTTTGATGGCAAACTGTCGGCACGCATCGTTGCAACTAGTTGTAGTTGCAACACTTGGCGACGTTGTTCAGCATTTAATTCAAAGAAACCACTTTCCTTTAAGGCATCTTGAATTTGGGCTTGAATATCGGCTGGTAAATCAGTAAACCAAGTATCCGGTTGACCAAGCAATAATTCGTAGACCCCAATGTGGGCTTCAATTGCTGGACCTTCCATCACTTCACCAATCATTTCTTGCACTTTTTGTAATTGCTTAATTGCTTGCTCAATGGCTTCAAACATGGTTTCATCCTCTTTTATCAGTTTTTGTTACTTCCATTGTATCAAGTTTCACCCCTGACTCAATGCTTAAATCACTATCACGCCGCTAAATTTAGCCAGATGATGCTGTATTCACTTTCGTCTTACACTTCTGGGGTATCATGGTTCACTTAACGCCTGCTTAGATGCATTCCCCTTTGCCCGTTCATGACGGATAGCTTGTAACTGTTGCGCTTGTTTTTCTAGGTATTGTCGCTTATCGCGGACAATCAGCATTTCATGTTGCTTTATGGGCAGTAAGAGGCATGTTGCCACACTGATGATCATCGCCAAACCAATACTTGTCATTAACAAACAGCCTTTTCGTTTTTGTATCACGTCCTCAGCTCCTTCTGCTTTTGTCCCAAGTATGGATAGCTAATTGAGCCTCTCCTTTGGTGCCATCTAAAAATGTGATTTTTAACAAAACTATGTGTGCCGAGATTCGCTGAAAATTGACCGCATCAACTTGCGTACAACACACATAATACCCACGATCATGTTTGCGATATACGAGACGTTGTTTATTCAAACCTAAAGTACAATCATCGCGCACTTTGGCGTTGTAAAAGGTCAATTGATCTGATGTAATCCTGACCTGCGTCATTTTCGGTGCAATGTTATTTAGACGCCAAATTAAATCCGTCATTTCACGTGCTCGTACTTGTTGGATTGTTTGATGAATGTCTAAGCGGACGCTGCTTAACATCTGTGTCCCTAACTGACATAACATACTTAAAATCGCTAGGCTCAGCACAACTTCCATCAAAATATAGCCCTGACGCAAATGACGGCTAGTTCCCTTTAATTGGTTAGCTATCGTATTGTTCGTAATGATTCCCACCGTACTTCTGCGGCCCGTAATAAGTCTTGTTCTCGTTTTAGTTGCGTACGTTGTTGGCTTAATAGCATCACCGTCATATTGATGGCCAAACAAACAATCATTAAACTAATCAATGCTTCACTCAATATGAACCCCCGCCTAACCTTGAATATCAAACGTGCCACCTCCCAGTTGAAATACCACGGCTTTCCGTTTGGTTTGATTCATTAATTGTACTTTCCCAGCTTGGGGATGCGCCCGACTAATTTCAATCCGACACGCTTGCGCGATATGCCAACCATCAGGTAATGATATCGCGATGCCATTATCTAATTGCACTGTTGTCTCTGCTAAATATAAATAATGGCGTGTTTTATCATAGCGCATCTGCATTAAAGCACGGTGTTGCATCATACGAATTTGTTGTTCAAAGCCTTGCCAAGCAAGTTGCTCAGCGTATCGCTGATAGGTCGGTGTAAAACCGATTATGGTTCCCAGTAATACCAGCGCCAAACACCATTCATTTAGTAAGAAACCTTGGCGCCTTATTTCAAATCTCCTTTAATCGCCTGACCATTCTTAATGTAAATATCGGCTTCTTCGGCTGATTTCACCTGTGCTTCTGATAAATAACCACCATCAATTAATTCTTTGTAATTCACGTTCGCTTTATTTGAGCCTTCATAATACATCGCAATTTGACCTTGAATCATATGAACCATTGCGTCTGACTGTCGTTTATTCGCGGCTTGACGAACATTAGCGACATTGGGAATAATCAACATCGCTAATAATGACACGATAAATAAGGTTGTCACTGTTTCAATCAATGTAAATCCACGACGTTTCTTTTTCATTCCGGCCCTCCCATTGTTAACATTTGATCGTAAATCGGCAACAATAACATCATATAAAGTCCAACTACCAACAGACCAATCACCAAAAATAATAGTGGTTGTACCGAGGCCAAACCCGCTTGAATACGTTGTTCTTGGCGGACATTTAGGTGCTCAGCTAATTGCACTAAATCACGACCGACTTGTTGCGTTGGATTCCCCCGCATGAATAAGGTCTTTGCTTCTGTCGGTAGATATTGCACCTGATTTAGTCCGCGCTCTAATGTTTGCCCTTGTTCCCAAGCATTTGCCACTGACGGGCCGATTAATTGACATAACCAATACCGCTGATGCCCCTGACAATAGGTCACAACGTCATATAAATTCACCCCACTCATTAACAAATAACCAATCTGAATACATAAACCTTGTTGGACGCTCAATTGAATTATTGGTCCAATCACGGGGATACGTTGTACCCATGCCAATTGTTGGCGCTTTGATAAGCGCTTAAACCACGCTGGAATCAAATAGCTACTCATACAAACGATACCAATGCCCCACCACGTCATTTGGTCACAGAACTTTGCGCCTATCTGTGGCATGAGGCAGAAACTTAAATAGGCACCAAGAATACTCAGTAACAGCAGTAACAGAACTGGATAACATAAGACCGTGATTAATCGTTTTCGTTGTAGGAGTTGCTGTCGCTCACGTTGACCAATCACGCTTAATAATGCCAACTGATAACCATGTAAAGAGACTAATGACAATTCATCTAAAATTCCCTGGCGCACAAATGTTGCTAGCGCTTCTGTTAAGGGGCGTCCCTGGGCCAATATACGTCTAACGACCAATAAATCCGCACTTATTTTAGGGTACATCGCCTGTAAGACATCTAGGCTACGACATAAGCTATAGCCATTTTGTTGTAAGTCGCGTAAGGACTGAAAAAATTGATGTTCCGTCTTTCTGGTCCATTTTTTTGAGGTTAGTCGCATCAACGATTGACCTCCAAATGAACAAGCTGACTATCGGCTTGCTTTTGTGTAAAGACAGTCGCTGTCATTGCTTGTTCTGCTAAGGCACGTTTAACACCTAAGGTATGTAAGCGTGCCTTGATATCGCCATCTGATTTCGCATGGATGGTTGCCAATACAAGATGCCCACTTAACGCCGCTTTAATCGCACACGCCGCTGTGGCAGCATCACGGATTTCACCAATGACTAATACTTCTGGATGATGTCGTAAAGCCACTCGCAATAATTGTTCATAGGTCATACCAGCTAACTCATTCACTTCCAATTGCATAAAATCAGCTTGGACAATTTCGACGGGGTCTTCAATCGTCAGGACTAATTTATCTTTCAAATACGTTTGTAGCGTGTAGTGCATTGTTGTGGTTTTCCCACTCCCCATCTTACCTGCAAATAAAATCAACCCATTTGCATCCTGTAACTGTGTACCCAAACGATTCAACGCTTGGTCATTCTCCCAAGACAACCATTCCGCCGATAAGGCATAGATTAAACGCAGCACCAACATTTCTCGTAACTGATAATCCCCAACACAAGAAATCCGACCATAGATCGTCCCTTGATTGATATTAAATCGAATCCTGCCATCTTGTGGTCGACGCCCATCTGATAAATCTAATCCACCCTTGTATTTAAGATAGCGAATCATATGCTCGCCTTCACTTTGCGTGAGTGTTTCTTGCCAGGTGATACCAGTCCGAGTGTAAAAGCCACAACGATAACCTTGGATGTCGGGGATGAGATAGATATCACTGGCTTTTTGTGCATACGCAGCTTCGATTAATGCTTGAATTTGTGTCTTCATACTTACCCTCCTAACATCTAAAGAAAGCACCAGGTTTGGTTGAAAGACACAAAAAAACCTTGAACAGTTTTACCTGTCCAAGGCTCTTAATTTTACTTATAAGTGCAAATGATTATTCAGCAGTTGTAAATACAGCCACAACGTCATCGTTTGCTTCTAGTTCGTCAACCAAGTTAACCAATGTTTCTTGCTTGTCCGCTGGAACTTCCATTGGGTTTTCAGCAATCATTGTTACTTCATCGTTCACTAGAGTGTATCCCTTTTCAGTCAACGCATCACGAACTTCAGGGAATGCCTTAGGTTCTGTGTAGATTTCGAATTGGTCATCGTAAGTCTTCATGTCATCTGCACCTGCTTCAAGCATGTCTTCAAACAATTGGTCTTCGTCGATTTCAGTTTCTCCATCACGAGGAATTTCAATGTATCCCTTACGTTCGAATTGGTAAGCAACTGATCCAGTAGCTCCCAATTCTCCACCGAAGTGCTTGAAACTAGCACGAATTGATGCAGCAGTACGGTTTGTGTTATCCGTCAATGCTTGAACCAATACGGCCAAACCAGCTGGTCCGTATCCTTCATATGTCAATTCTTGGTAGTTCGCTCCACCAGCACCAGACGCCTTGTCCAATGCACGTTGGATGTTTTCCTTTGGCATGTTAGCGGCCTTAGCCTTATCCATAACCAAACGCAATGATGCGTTTGATGCAGGATCTGCTCCACCATCTTTCGCTACCGTGTATAGGTCACGTGAGATCTTTTGGAAGATCTTTCCACGCTTTGCATCTTGGGCGTTCTTACGTCCTTGAATATTGTGCCATTTACTGTGTCCTGACATATCAAAAACCCCGTTTCTTCGAAAATTTATCAACTTATTTTATCATAATTTTTTTTATGTGCCTAGTTTTTAGTTCAGATTCACATCTAGTCAACGGAAACAAAATCTTCTGGTTTCATCCCCATCATCCCAATATTAGGATCAATAATTTCGGCCATAATTATTTCAGCGGTAAGTGGTCCAGTAATGGGTGCATCATTTACCGCCTTTTTCGCAACATCCATCGGTTCAACGGGCGTATCCTGAACGACCTCAGTAATGCTATCATCAGCCACCTTAGTCGTTGGTGTTTCAACCATCTCCGGTTCTGAGGTCACTTCCACAATTTCTCCCAAATCAAATTGGAGTAGTCGTTCTTTCAAAGTAGTTTGACGCTTAATACCTTCAGTTTGTGCAGCTTGCATGAAGGCTGATTGTTCCCCAATCAACACCAATGACTCACTCGCACGTGTTAAACCTGTATACAACAAATTTCGTTGTAACATACGAGAAAACGCACCAACCATTGGCATAATAACTAATTTATATTCAGCCCCTTGCGCTTTGTGAATCGTCGTTGCATATGCTAAACGTAATTGAATCAAATTCTGACGTGGATAATCAACCACCCCAGTATCAAATTCAACCGTCACAATGTCTTCTTTAGCATCATTTTCTTTATCTTTGGCATACATGATGGTTTTGATGTAACCAATATCCCCATTAAACACGTTGTTTTCTGGATCATTAGCCGTTTGCATCACTTTATCACCAACACGGAAACTCGTTGGCATCTCACCTGTTTTAATCACAATTTCACGCTTTTTCCCGGTAAGTGGGTTAAAGATTTCTTGTGCTAATTCATTTAACTCATTCACCCCAGCGGCTGAACGATACATCGGTGACAAAATTTGCATATCCGCGACACTAAATCCACGTTTCTGCCACGTCTCAGCAATTTTTTGGACAATATCACGTACTTGCGTACCAGACGCTGGAAAGAAAGAACGATCCACTTGACGTTCCGTCAAATTATCAGGTAAACGACCTTGTTTCACTTCATTAGCCAGCTCAATAATTGTTGACCCTTTACCTTGGCGATGAATAATTTCTAACTCACGATAACTCAATAAGCCACTTGCTAACAAATCATAAAAGACACGTCCTGGCCCAACTGATGGCAATTGGTCCTTATCACCCACTAAAATAACATGCATGTTTGAAGCAATTGCTTCAACTAATAAGGCAAATAATTGTGTATCCACCATCGACATTTCATCGATAACTAACAAACGACCTTCGAGTGGCTCGATATCAATCGCATCTAAATTCTCACGACCAGTGATACCTAACAAACGATGAATGGTAGAAGCTGGCATATCTGTTGCTTCAGATAAACGTTTGGCAGCACGACCAGTTGGCGCTGCTAAAAGAATATTGGCTTGTACAGCATCTTCTTTTAACCCTTCGGCACGTAACAATCGCTTGTATGTTGCAACAATCGCATTCACAATCGTCGTTTTACCCGTTCCAGGTCCCCCGGTCAAAATAAACAAACGATTGGTCAATGCTGCAATGATGGCTTCTTTTTGGTCCTCATCGTACGTAAATTGATTATTCTTTTCAACAACACTCAATTCTTTAACGACAGTTTGACGATCAAAAGAAACCCGATTGTGCTTTGTCATGCGTAACATTTTTTGTGCAATGGCTTTTTCTGCTTCATACACCGCTTCAATATAGACGTGTTCACCTTCTTGAACGATATAGTCATTAGCCAGTAAATTCTCGAAAGCATCCTTAATTTGCTCTCCAGACACACGACTCCCTAGCAAACGCTGAGTCGCTTGCATTAATTGTGTGACATCAATATACGTATCACCTGAATCAAATGTCACAGCGTTTAACGCAGCAATCACAGCGGCACGTACACGACGTTCATCATCAAAAGAAATCCCTTGTTGCTGAGCTAATTGATCAATTCGCTTGAAAGATACCCCATCAACATCTTGCACAAGCTGATATGGATTCGCCTTCAAGACCTGCAATGTTTCTAACTGGTACATCTCGTAAATTTTCGTGGCCAATGTCGCACCAAATCCAAAGGTATTTAACGCATAAATAGCGCGTTCCATCCCATCAGATTGTTGTAATTGTGCGTACAATGTTTGTTTAATTTTGTCCGATACATTAATATCAGCCAACACATCGGGATCATCTAAAATTAATTCAACAGCATTAATCCCCAAATCATCCACGATTTTTTGCGCTGTCGCTTCTCCAATCCCTTTGAAACGCTCACTTGATAGATATTGGACTAATCCAGAAATTGTCCCCGTTGAAATACGTTGATAATTCTCCGCTAAAAATTGACGACCATATTTGGCATGCGTCGTCACGCGACCAAAGAATTCATATTCACCATCCAGTTGAATATCACCAAAATTTCCTGTAACGGTTAAGACAGTATCATCATAATCAAAATTATTATCATCAACTTCAATGGCTAAGACCTTATAAAAAGAATCTTGTGCGGCGAACACAATATGTTCAACCCGACCTTGAACTGTTGCTTGATTCGAATTGGCTTCTTGATTCATATCAATTGCCTCCTAACACCGTTAATAGTCCATCTAATTGTTCTGCATCTGATTTAAATTGGACAGGATTCAATTGCTTGGCTTTTTCTAACCATTCATTATGTTGCGCATCCCCATTAGAGACTGCCACAACTCCACGACCAAAATTAGCACCATAATGATCCGCATCTAATCCTAAGGCTTTATCAAACATGTCCTTAGCCGTATCTAGATTATTCAGCGCTAACCAAACACGTCCCAAAAGGACATGCCCATCAACGTCTGTGGGCACTTTTTCAGTGTATGTTAATGCAAAGGCCAACGCTTTTTTATATTGCCCTTGTCCATATAAACTTTGTGCCTGCATTAATGCAGCATCCAATCGTAATGACTCAAGTGTGATGCGATCAAAAAATGTTTGTGCACGGTCATAGGCTCCCGCTGTGTAATAGACATTTCCAACCGCATACAACAAATGATCAACAGCTTCAGGATTATCTGCAAATAACGTCAGACTCTTCAAGCCTAATTCTTCTGCTTCAGGCAAAGCATTAGATAATACCAAAGCACCAATTAAATCCACATAGGCAGACCAATTGTCCGCGTCCATCTCGATTAATTGTACTAATTCACTAACGCTTCGTTCCATTGCATTTGTTTCTGGCATTGCTTTACTCCTTCACTGCTGGATTAAACAGTGTTTGTACTGTCATCACCAAGATTTAAATAACTCGTATCATTACGTGATAATTCAACGTAATTGATACCGTCACTAGTTTCTAAAATTGAGGTACTCGTATTTGATAGCCCGCCACGAGCACGTGTTTCTGACAAGGGTAGTTCCACCAATGCAGCCATTCCTGCCGTCAAAGACATACCATGACTAAAGAAAATTAAATTGACATCTGGACCACCAAATTCAGCCACCGCTTCATTTACAGCGTCCATGAAACGACCTTGTACTTGGGCAAATGTTTCTGCGCCTTCGACTTGTGTCGCGTCAAATAGTTCTGGTTGATGGCGGTATGCATAGAGCATTTCAGGCCAACCCGCTTCTACATCCACAAAGCGCATCCCTTCCCAAACACCCATACCAAATTCTGCAAGACCTGATAATTTTGTCAAAGGTACATTTGCTTGATGCATGGCTTCTAATGTTAGCTCTGCTGTATCTACTGCACGCTTAATTGGACTTGTAAATGCATGATCAAATGAAACATCAGCTAATGCACCACCTAATAGCTTAATTTGATCGAATGACTCTGCTAATAATGGTGAATCTCCATCTTTTCCTTGAAAACGTCCTTCTTGATTCCACTCTGTCTTACCGTGGCGAATAAAATATAACTTTGTCATTTCTCATGTACATCCTTTTCCGCAAACACTCGCTTATATATATGTTCTAATTATGCCACAGCTTTGCTTGTGCAACATGTTTAATTTACGCAATCAGCGAAATAAAAAAGCCTCTACAAGACGTAGAGGCTTTCTTAATTATTCTAGACCTTCAGCAACTGCTTCAGGGTAGTTTTCACGCACGATTTGTGCTTCGTGTGCTGACAACATAGGGAAGTCAGCATCGGTACCCAAATCAGTGTGGTACATACGGTCACGAGGTGAAACTTCACCTTCGGCATGTGCCACTGCGATTGTGTATTCATCGAATACTGGTGTATCAGCTGGTGCATCGGCGATATCAGCTAAGTGTAGTTGAGAAACCAACAACAAGACACGAACATCTTGACCAAGCGCTGACAACAATTCAGCTTGTTCAGCAGTCAAGTAAACAGTCAATGCAGCTTCAGCTGGCTTACCAATCAACTTAGCATCACGTGCAACTTCAAGCGCCTTGTTGGCTGCGTCACGCAATGTCATAAATTGTTGCCAGTTTGCAATCAAAGTCGTTGTGTCACCAAGATCTTCAACTTCAGCCATTTCTGTAAGGTAGGCAAATTCAGCTGTTTCAAATGGCATGTATTCAAAGATTTCTTCTGCAGTGTGTGGCAAAATTGGCAACAACATCTTGTTCATGTCTACCAAAATCTTGTACAACACTGTTTGCAATGAACGACGCAATTCACCCTTAGGTGCTTCAACATACAAAATGTCCTTAGCGAAGTCCAAGTAGAATGCAGACAAATCAACGTTGATAAAGTTGATAATCAACTTGTTGATTGCTTGGAAATCGTAGGCGTCGTAAGCAGCCTTAACGTCACGTACAAATTCATTGAAACGTGCATAGAAGTATTGGTCAACAGGTGTCATGTCGGCAAATGCGACCGCATCTGTTTCTGGGTTAAAGTCATCAACGTTAGACAATAGGAAACGCATTGTGTTACGGATCTTACGGTAAGTGTCTGATGTCTTTGCCAAGATTTCCTTAGATACACGCACGTCAGCAGATGAGTCCACTGAAGTTACCCATAGACGGATAATTTCGGCACCCATGTCTTTAACGATTTCTTCAGGCACAATTGTGTTTCCGATTGACTTAGACATCTTATCCCCGTTACCGTCCAAGGCGAACCCTTGAGAGATAACACGCTTGTAAGGTGCCTTATGGTTAACCGCAACTGATGTAATCAATGATGAGTTAAACCATCCACGGTATTGGTCAGAACCTTCTAACACAACGTCTGCTGGGAAGTTCAAGTTTGAACGTTCCTTTAGCACACCTTCGTGTGAGCTACCTGAGTCAAACCAAACGTCCATGATATCTGATTCCTTAGTAAAGATACCATTTGGTGAGTGTTCATTTGAGTAGCCTGCAGGCAACAATTCTGCCGCTTCCTTTTCAAACCAGATGCTTGATCCATGTTCTGCAAACAAGTTTGCGACGTGGTCAATCAATGCAGGATCTAGAATTGGTGTCCCATCTTCTGCGTAGAAAATTGGCAATGGCACTCCCCAAACACGTTGACGTGAGATAACCCAGTCACCACGGTCACGAATCATGTTTCCAAGACGCTTCTTTCCCCATGCAGGTTGGAATTCAACATCGTCTAGGCTGTCCAAGATTTCTTGACGGAATGGTTCAATTGATGCAAACCATTGTGGTACAGCACGGTAGATAACTGGCTTCTTTGTACGCCAGTCAAATGGGTAGCTGTGTGTAATTTCTTGTGCCTTAACCAAAGCATCATTTTCAGTCAACTTTTGCAATGAAATTTCATTAGCGTCTTCATAGAACACACCAGCAAAGTCTTCACCAGTTTCGTCAGTCAACTTACCTTGACCATCAACGTTCATGATAACAGGCAAATCGTACTTTTGTGCTGCATAGAAGTCATCTTCACCAAATCCAGGCGCTGTGTGAACAAGTCCAGTTCCAGCTTCATCTGTAACGTGGTCTCCATTGATAACCAAAACTTCGCGGTCCAAGTATGGGTGTTGCGCAGTTACACGGTCAATGTCTGATCCCTTAACAGTCTTGATGATTTCGTATTCTTCCCAACCAAAATCAGCTGCTGCAGTAGCCAATCGGGCATTTGCCACAACAAACTTCTTGTCTGAGTTTGCTGGCTTTACAACAACGTATTCAAAGTTTGGGTTAACCGCAATCGCTTGTGACGCTGGAATAGTCCATGGTGTCGTTGTCCAAACAACAAAGTATGTGTCGTTATCCAACACACCCTTACCATCCACAACACGTTCTGAGAATGAAACTGATGTTGATGTCACATCGTGATATTCAATTTCAGCCATCGCTAGTGCTGATTCTGATGACCATGACCAAAGCACAGGCTTCTTCCCACGGTAAATCAAATCACGCGCAACCATCTTTCCGAATACACGGACTTCAGCTGCTTCGAATTCTTGGTCCTTTGTCAAATATGGGTTGTCCCAATCTGCAGAAATTCCAAGACGCTTGAAATCATCCTTTTGCTTCTTCACTTGCTTATCAGCAAATTCAGCCGCCATCTTACGCCAGATAACTGGTCCAACCTTCTTACGGTCCTTACCAGCCTTTGTCAATTGTTGTTCAATTGGCAACCCGTGTGTGTCCCAACCAGGTACAAATGGTGCGTTAAAGCCGTTCATTGACTTGTATCGAACCAAGATATCCTTAGAAATCTTGTTCAAAGCGTGACCAATGTGGATGTTTCCGTTGGCGTATGGAGGTCCATCATGCAACATGAACCAAGGCTTACCTTCATTCAACTTTTGACGTGCTTCGTAAACCTTGTTTTCAAACCAAACATTTTCGCGTTGCAATTCTGTTTGGGGCAAGTTTCCACGCATGGGAAACTTAGTTTTTCCTAAGTTTAGCGTTTCTTTAATTTTCATTATAAAACCCTTTCTAAATAAAAAGTCCCAGGCCAGTATACACTGACCCGGGACGTTAATTAACGTGGTACCACCCGTTTTTGCGACAATAGTCGCCTCAACAGTTTTATTCAAATGATTTCTTTACTGATAAGTAGCTAGCGTTACTATCTTAGGCTCACACCAATCCCTAAGTCGCTTTTTAGAATACTATCTACCGTTTGGTTAAAGAACTACATATAGAAGAATAACGAATTATTAATCTTTATTCAAGAAGTTTTCTTGATTTTCTTCTAAATCAGGGAAGATAACCATTGTTTCTGTTTGATCTTCTTCCACTGGAACAGCTACAGGTTCAGCAACAACAGTTGCTTCAGCTTCGTAAACTGGTGTTTCTACTTCTTCAGGAACAATCGCAATACTTGCATGACGTCCCTTAGTTTGGAATTCAGCCCAGTCCTTTGATGATAACATCTCTTGTACATTTGCCATCAAAGATGAAACGTGTACCTTGAAGGCCGCCATTTCATTTTCTAGACCGTCATGGTGCTTAACCAATTCTTCGTTAGACGCTTGGCTTTCAGTTAGCAAAGCATTTGCCTTAACGTTAGCTTCCATCACAATCTTTTGCGCTTCGATTTGCGCTTGTTGCAAAGTTGCCTCTGCTTCTGCTTCAGTTTGACGCTTCAAACGTTCAGCAGCTTCTTGCGCAATCAAGATAGAAGAATTAACAGATTGCTTCATTTCTTCAACTTGTGCATAGTTTTGATCTGCATCACTTACGCGAGTACGCAAGTTGTTGTTTTCTTGTTGCATTTCTTCTAATTGAATCGCCAATTGGTCTAAGAAGTCAGTTACTTCAGACTTGTCGTACCATTTATTTGAACGTTCTGTAAATTGTTTTGCGTGAATTTCTTGTGGGGTGATCATCGTAACTTACTCCTCTACTTTTGAATAACAGCTATCGTCAAACGATGCTTTTCTTTTTTGGTGATACCATTGTTCTGCGTAATTCGGACTCGCCCATACCCACGGACAGATAATAAGTCATCTGTCGCAATTGTAAAGTCAGCTTGGGTGATTTCAGTCCAGTTAACTTTGACTAGCCCGCGTTCAATAAGTTCCTTAGCCTGTGTACGCGACAAACGATATGCTTGGGCAACAACTGTGTCTAATCGTAATGACGTTACCGTCACATCTGATTCGACCCAATCTTGAACCAACGTAATCGCTTGTTCTGCTGATACTGGCTTAAGTTTAACTTTGTTACGGCCCATACGCGTCAAATCTTGTTGCACAAACGGTGCAATATGATTTGATACTGCAATTTGCCAACGTTGATTATCATCAACAACGATATCGCCAAAGCTTTCCCTTTTTAGTCCGCTATGAACCATTGCACCTAAAATAGTGCGATGTTGTAAGGTCGCAAATTTTTGTGAATACTCAAGTTCTAATAATGTCATCTCAAAGTCATCAGGTGATGACACATAATAATCAGGCATAATCAACACCCGTTGACTTTCTGCGTGATTAAATATGCCTTGAGATTCAATTTTAAGTTCCTCTTGCCTGTTGACTAATGTGGTGAGAATGTAACGTTGGCGAGGATTTAGAAAAGGCGTCAGGATGGGGCGATATTCTTTACTCGCTTGATTCACCCATCCCTGAGATTGATTCACAAAAGCTGCTTCACTTGGTCGAAAATGTTGCTTGAGATCATCCATAAAGAACCATCCGAGCAATATTTACCAATCCTGATTGCGCCGCTTGCAATAACAAGATTGCCACAAGAGGTGAAAAATCAAGCATCCCAATTGTTGGCAAAATACGACGGATTGGATCCACAATCAGCCCAGCAATACGTCCCAGTAATTGCCCAAAGCCTGATTGTTGTCCACCAGGTAACCAAGACAACAACGCCCAAACAATGATAATAATTTGAAATGCTTGTAGTACTAAGCTCAAGACATAAAATATCATACCCATTGGTGTTGTTTCTCCTTATGTTTATTGACCTTGATTTTGCGAAATAGATCCCGTAATTTCAAAATTGTGTGGTGTTGCTAGAAAAATTTGTTCTCCAACACGTTCTACCATACCGTCAACTGCAAATGCAGCCCCAGCTATGTAGTCCAATACACGTAGTTGATTACGTTCATCGATACCACCAAAGTTAACAATCACCGCTTCTCCTTGCAGGATTTGTGTAGCGATTGTTTGTGCATCAGCGTATGTTCGAGGTTCGTAAAGCGCAATTTTTGATGGAGCAAAACGGTTACCGTCCATGCTGATGACATTCCGTTGCACTTTCTTACTACGCGTAACGGGTTCCTTTACATCAGCATTTTCAATATTGTCAGAACCATCTTGCTCGATGATTTCTTCGTCATATTCATCCGCTGGGATGAACAATTCTTTAATATTAAATGCCATATTTATTTACCTACTTTTCGTTACGCTTGTTCCAGTTGAAGTATGGTGGTTGTTCCAATTCTTCTTCGCCTGCAGACACAACAGGTTGTGCTGGTGCTACTGGTGCAGGTGCTTGTTCTGGGGCAACAGGTTGTTCAGGTGTTACGTTTCCGTTTCCCTTGTTCAACATGTTCCAGTTTTCAAATGGATCAGCCACATTGTTAGTTGCTTGACGTGTTTCTTCTACAACTGGTTGAACAGGTGCAGCTGGTTGTTCAGCTACTTGTTCAAAAGGGCTTGGTGTAGCAGTAGCTCCCAAGTTGATTTCTGGACGAACTGGTTGCTTCTTAGGCTTGTCGATACCAGTTGCAATAACTGTTACCACCAATTCGCCTTCAACATCCATGTCAATTGTTGTTCCGAAGATAATGTCAACATCTGTTCCTGCTGCTTGCGCAATGGCTTCAGATGCTTCTTGTGCTTCGAACAATGACATGTCCATACCACCCTTAATTGAAAGCAAGACATTACTTGCCCCTTCAATCTTAGCTTCTAGCAATGGAGATGCAATTGCTTGCTTAGTAGCTTCAGCCGCACGGTTTTCACCGCTGGCACTACCAATTCCAAGAAGGGCACTTCCTTGATCAGCCATAGCAGTCTTAACGTCCGCAAAGTCCAAGTTAATGATTCCAGGCTTTGTAATCAAGTCTGAAATACCGGCAACTCCTTGCAACAAGACATCGTCAACCATACGGAAGGCTTCCATGATAGGCGCCTTCTTATCAACGATTTCCAACAAGTTGTTGTTTGACACAACGATCAATGTGTCGACGTTTTCCTTCAACTTAGCCAAACCTTCAGCAGCAGACTTACCACGCTTTGGTCCTTCAAATGAGAATGGACGTGTCACAACACCAATTGTTAACGCACCTGATTCCTTAGCAATTTGAGCAATAACAGGGGCGGCACCAGTTCCAGTTCCTCCACCCATTCCTGCTGTAACAAAGACCATGTCTGCGCCAGCAAGTGCTTCTGCAATTTCAGTTTCACTTTCCTTTGCCGCAACTTCCCCTACTTCGGGCTTTGCTCCGGCACCAAGACCACGGGTTGCTTTTGTCCCGATTTGAATCTTAATTTCTGCAGCTGAACTTTCTAATGCTTGTGCATCAGTGTTTGCTACGATAAAGTCCACACCTTCCACATCAGCGTTGACCATTTGGTTAACGGCGTTTCCACCACCACCACCAACACCAATCACCTTGATTGTTGCACCATATTCTTGGCTTGCGCCTGTATCCATTTGGAAATCCATACTGAGCTCCTCGTTTTTTTACATGTTAATCAAAAAAGTCTTTTAAGAAGTTTACTGCGCGAGCGCTTTTTTTCTCGTCTTCAATTTGATTATTCGTATCTATTTCATCATCTTCAATTATCGTCTCACGTTCGATGGCCGGACGTGTTGTACGCGTTTCTTGCTTTGGTTCAAAGAATGCTTTCTTCTCAGCCTTGAACGGCGCTCCTAATTGGGGCTTTCCAACCACATAAAGCGGCAGACCATACAAAGCTTGTTTCACAATCAACTGTACTGGTGTTTGTAATGCAGCATATTGAACAACTGCCCACACACCTGACATACCCGGATGACGAAGTCCAATGTCATCAGGGGCGAATTCACGCGCCTTCATGTCAAACACTGCACTAACAGCATCTGGCATTCCTCGAAGCGTTGCTGTGCCACCAATTAAGGTCACACCACCAGGAACTGATAATGCATCAGCTTCTGCCAACGGTTCTTGAAGTTTCGTTAGAATTTGCATTGTACGTGCTTCAACGATTTCTGCTAAATGCTTTTCAGAGATACGCTCTGGTTCATCTTCACCAACTTTTTGAATCATCACTTGATTCTCACCGTTAGCATGATCAACCAATGCAACTCCAGCATCTAACTTCAGCATATCCGCATCGTACCCGCCGATTGATAACACCGTACTAATATCACGCGTAATGTTATCTCCACCAGCAGGAAATGTCGTTATGAATTTGGTCATGCGATCTTGAATGACGGTTGCGGTTGTTTGACCCGCACCCATATCAAGTAAGATTGTGCCAAATTCTTGCTCAGCATCACTTAGAATTGTTTTACCTTCCGCAACAGGTGTCAAAACCATGTCACGTACATTCAAACCAGCTTTTTCAATTGCCATACGCAAGTTACGTACTAAGTTACGTGGTGCAGTATATACGGTTGCTCGCATTCCCAGGCGCATCCCAACCATATCGTTTGGATCTTGAATACCATCAAAATCATCCACGATAAATTCTTCTGGTAACATTTCAATCACTTCGCGATCGTGACTAACTTGTCCCTTCAAAGATTCTTGTACTACTGCGGCAACATCATGATAAGAGATATGTTGGCTTTCCTCAACGGTTACCGTCCCTTCAACATGACTCATTTGAATATCTTTTGCCGGTAATAACGCAATCACATCTGTTACGGCTTCATTTGCTTGTTCATTTACTTGAGCCACTGCTTGTCGAATGTCGTTTGCAGTTGAATCAATATCAACAACGACACCTTTATTCACACCATGTGAAACAGAACGACCTACTGCGATAATATTCGCTTGTTGATCGCGGACATCTGCAGCCAGAACTTTTACTGTGTTGGTCCCAACATCGAGCCCAACAATCATCCCATGATTGGCCATGTGTCCCCTCCTTTTTACATACTCACCATTAGTCCATTCGAAAATAAAACTTTCTCTATGATGATACCATACTTAACCTTGATTTCACTAGGTTTTATGCACAAATAATAAGATTAAAAAATGGATTATTAATAGGGTTTTGCATATGCTCCTACTTGTAAATCAATCACACCATTTTTCTTTAATTGTGTTGCCATTCCTGGATAATATTTAAACTTCTTTTCAAAATTTTCAGCATTCGCAAAAACTTGATTCCCATCGTTCATTACAAAGATTAAACGGCTACTATTTTCACTTGTTGGTGACCAGATAACTTCCGAAACAGCCTGACGTAATGCTAATGATAACGTTCCAAACGACTCTAAGACATTATCTAACTGCTCATCTGATTTAAATCCTGAGTACACAGGGAAATTTTCAGCAGGCCATTTTTTAGCATCCTCAGTTAATCGGGTACCGTCAGCTAACAATGGCACATACATATCTTTTTCTTTGATATATCCCACACTCGGAATTTCAGTTACTTTTACTTCCAAAACAGTCGGTGACTTCAAAGTGAATTTCACATTTTGAATTTGCGGATCAAATTGATGCGCTTTTTTAGCCAACGCTCTTTCTTCCGTCAACAAAAGAAGTGACGATTGTCCTTTATCTAATTCTAATTTATCCAACAACTGCGCCGTGGGAACTTCTTGATTCCCTTTGACTTTATACGTTGAAACAGAACCCCAAGGCGAGACCAAAAAGCCTAATAGTCCCGCAACGACTAATAGACCTGCAATTGTCATCACGCCTTGTTGCTCCATTGTATCTAGAACAGGAATCGAGAATTGACGTTTCGATTTGGTACTGTCGTCCATCTCCTTTAGTTCCGCTGGTGTTGCCACGTGTAGTGTTTCTCCATCGTCACTATAAAAAGTACGCAGTGTCTTTACCAGACGTTCACGCCATGATAGCTTTTCCGCACTGTCAGTATGTACGATAGCCGTCTTCTTATTACTTTGGCTATCATGCTCCTCTGTTAGGCGGTCTTCTTCGGCTAATAGTTGATTCAGATGATCTTGAATATGCGCGGTTTTACTTTGTTCTTGTGCTTCATCTTTTTCTTTCGTCATAAAGATTCCCTCCTAACGTCGGAATTTTCTATGTTACATTACGCTTGATAATCAATAATGGTTGATTCAATCAAATCTGCGAATTGATCAGCTGCATCAGGAACACCCAACTTTTTAGCTTGTTCAGCCATCGTTTGACGTGTTGTGACGTTAGACATAATGTCATCAATCGCCCCAAACAATGTCGCACCCACTAATTCTGGTTCTGTAATCATTGTGGCTGCACCTGCTTGAACCAAGCTTTGTGCATTCTTTGTTTGATGATCATTTGTTACGTATGGACTTGGAATTAGCACCATTGGCTTTCCAAGCGCTGTTTGTTCGGCCAAACTTGTCGCCCCCGCACGTCCAACGACCAAATCTACCTCTGGCATTAGCGCTGGCATGTTATTGATGTATGGCACAATCGCAACGTTGGCTGGAATAGTTACATCTTGTTCTGTAATAGCCGCTTGCACTTCATCAAAACGCTTTGATCCAGTTGCAAACACAACTTGATAGTCACGACCTGTAAATTCCTTGGCTGCTTCTACCATTGCATTATTTAACTTCAATGCTCCTTGTGACCCACCAAAAATAAGTACCGTTGGAACATCTGCTGATAGTCCCAAGTCTTGCCAATCGAACTCACCACCTGATTCAACAACTTCTTGTGCACGTGGGTTTCCCACAACAGAAGCTTGGTTTTCTTTAAACGCAGGCATAGCCGCTGGAAAGGCAACCCCAACCTTCGTTGCTTTACGTGCTAAGAATTTATTGGTTACCCCAACAACAGAATTTTGTTCATGAATAACCGTTGGAATCTTCAACGTTTGTGCGGCATACAAAACAGGACCAGACACATAACCACCTGTACCAATCACAACATCTGGCTTAAAGTCACGTAACATCTTACGAACCTTTTTTGTTCCGGCTAAGAACAAGTTGATTGTCTTAAAATTATCAAAAATCGCAGAACGATTAAATCCTTGAATTTCAATTGCTTCAAAGTCTACACCTGCGGCAGGAACAATATCCTTTTCAAGACCACGTTGGCCACCAATGTACAGAACTTCTAACTCTGGGTCACGTTCTTGCATCTTCTTAATTGTTGCTAATGCCGGATAGATATGACCACCGGTTCCACCACCTGATACCACAATTCGCATAATTTTCCCTCTCTAGTTTGTGTATGTTTTTACCGCATCGATGAATAAATCACCACGGATTTCAAAGTTTGTATATTGATCCCATGATGCCGCTGCTGGTGAAAGTAAGATAACATCCCCTGATGCACTTGTTTCAAATGCTAACGGCGTTGCTGTTTTCACGTCGGCTGTTTTCACAACCGGAATGTTACAAGCCTCTGCAACAGCCACCAATTGGTCGGCTGTTTCACCAAATACAATCATTTGCTTCACTTTGTCCTTCAACACAGGAGCCAAACGCATTAGGTCATCCCCGCGATCAAGACCACCGGCTAACAATACGACTGGTTGATTAAATCCAGATAAGGCACTTTCAGTCGCCTCAATGTCTGTTGCTTTTGAATCATTGAAGACAAGACGGTCGTTAAATACGCCGACTTTTTGTAATCGGTGGGCAACCCCACCAAAGTTCTTTAATGCCGTGACGATGTTCTCGTTTGGTACACCACGTAATTTCCCAACAGCAATCGCAATCAGTGCATTTTCAATATTGTGATCACCCGGTACGCCAATTTCATCAGCTGACATAATACGTTCTTCACGGAAGTAAAGGTCACCCTCTAATTGATATGCTCCAGCTTGCGTCATGTTCAAACGACTGAATGGTACAATCTCTGCTTTTGTTTCTTGTACCATTGCGGCCCATTCTGGTCGGTCATAATTCATAACCAAGAAATCGTTGGCCGTTTGATGCATGGTGATATTCATTTTAGCCGCAACATAGCCTTCACGATCTCCATGAAAGTCTAAGTGTGATGCAAAAATATTGGTAATCACCGCAATATTCGGTTGGGCATTTGGCATCGCCATTAATTGAAATGAAGATAGCTCTGTTATCAACGTATCATCAGCTGATAACGTGGCAGCTAATTCACTTACAGGTGTACCAATGTTTCCCGCTACTTTAACTGGATGCTTCGCATCCGCCACTGATTCAAGTACACTGGCAACCATTTTTGTAGCAGTTGTCTTCCCATTTGATCCAGTCAACGCAATCCAAGGTCCTTTGATATACGCTTGGGCGCGAGTTACTTCTACTTCAATCGGAATATCTCGTGCCATCGCAGTTTTCAAAATTGGAATACCATAGGGAATTCCTGGGTTTTTCACAATAACATCAATATCTGTTAACAGATCATCGCTTTGATCTTGCGTAAACACAACACCCGCTTCAATCAACTTCTGGACTTTCTCATCATTTAAATCTAATTTAGGATCCGATACAATGACGTCCGCCCCTTCAGCCTTTAATAAAGTCGCAGCTGCTGCCCCTGATCGGGCAAAACCAATAACTAATGCTTTCATAACAATATATATCCTTTCTCCGAGTGTTGTTGATATATGTACGGGCCTATTTACCCGTGTGTAGATTGACGATTCCCATGCAATCAATCCGATTAAACTATGTATGGGGCCACGCCCCAGATGTATGTCTTAATTAAAGAAAATGAAGTAAGCTGCGGCTCCTAGCAATCCCATTGCCCAGAAGAAAGTATCAACTTGCCATTCATTCCATGGCTTGTCTGTGTTACCAGTCAAACCACCCTTTTCAAATCCGTGATGAATAGGTGTCATTAGGAAGACACGCTTACCACGTAGCTTGAAACTTCCAACTTGAATAATGACAGACAGTGTATCGATGAAGAAAACAATTCCAATTAGCAACAATGACCATTCAACGTGCAAAACAATAGCATTTAATGCTAGTCCGGCTCCCAACGCTAGTGAACCTGTATCACCCATGAAAATAGATGCTGGATAGTGATTGTAGATGAAGAAACCAATAAGCGCTCCAACCATCAATGCATCCAATAGCATCATTGATGTGTTACCTGCTTGCATCGCAATAATCAAGTATGCGAAGTATGCAATGATACTTGCCCCAGTTGCCAATCCATCAAGACCGTCTGTTAGGTTGGTCGCATTTGACCAACCGACTAACCAGACAATCACAAATAGTGTATAGATAACCACGCTTTGAATGGGTTCTAGACCAAATGGCATTGGCCAACTAAATTCAAAGTTATTGGCGTACAAAATACCAACCGCCAAAATGGCTGCGATGATTTCTACGCTCAACTTAGGAAGGAAACGTAATCCCTCATCACGACTGTTAAAGACCTTCACGCTGTCATCAATGGCACCGACAATGGCGTATAAGACGATTCCACTTAGTGTCGCCCATGCAGTTGCATCATAAGATTGTGTAAACAATCCGATAATCATGTAACCCAAAACAACGACAGCAATAAATGCGACACCACCCATTGTTGGTGTTCCAGCCTTGGCCGCATGATCTGGACCAAATTCCCCAGAACGCATGACTAATTGCTCAACCTTTTTCTTCTTGAAGTAATCACGTACAATCGGCACCAAAATGGCAGTGGCGATGATACCTACAACTAAACCAATCATCCAAACAAACATTATTAACTCCTCTATTTTGCCTTATGGCATTTTTAATTCTACTGTTATGCCTTTAGTACTTTTATCTAACTTAGCATCAACATCGACTGATTGACTTTGAACAAAACCTTGTCCCTTCACTTTCACTTCGACGTTGGCTAACTTCCCCCATGCCAAGACGTCACTGTTTGACCATCCAGTCATATCAGGCATAGTTATTATATCACCATCCGTTACAACAAATACGCGCTGGGCAGCTAAGGACTTACGTCCACTTGGGGTGTCTTGTTTTTTAATGGTTGATCCATTTCCAATGACAATTGGTTCTAACCCAAGCTTCTTTAATTTCTTAGTCGCTTCTTTCGTTGCCATATTTGTGACATCTGGCATTGCGAATTCTTGGTCTTCACTCACAATGATCTTGTTGTCATCTTCAGACATCGTTAATGCACGTTGCATAACCGGTGTAAAGACGTCTGCAATATACTTATTTATATTGCCTCCATTTTTAGCTGGTTTTTTAACCACCACATACATCAAATAACGTGGCTTATCTGCCGGCGCCATTCCCATCCATGAATGAATTTCGTTTGTCGTGTCTCCTGGTGTGCTATATCCACTTGATGTCGCAATTTGCGCCGTTCCTGACTTACCAGATGTACGGACATCTGGTATGGCAAATTCCTTACCTGTTCCAGCCGGAGAATAGATAACTTCTTCTAACTGCTTTCGTGTTTCTTTAGCTGTTTTCTCGCTGATTGGCTTATCAACAACTTCACGCTTAGCCTCAAACAAGACGTCACCTTTTTCAGAATCCACAATTTTATCAATAAATTGTGGCTTGATCATTTCTCCATTACCCGCAATCGCAGAATAAGCTTGCATCATTTGGATTTGCGTCACTGAGATAGCTTGTCCAAATGCTGTACTTGCTTGTTCAATTGGGTATTTATATTGAATATTTCCAACTTGTTCGGTCTTTAATCCTGATTTTGTAGAGGCAAGGAAATGGAATTTATCAATGTATGAACGCCATACATCAGGTCCCATGTTCTCAACAGACTTAGCCATCGCAACGTTGGATGATCGTGCTAATCCTTCACTGTATGAAATTTTCCCCCAACCTTTACCTTCATTCCAATCATTCACCACTTTGTCACCGATACGCAAACGACCTGAGGCAAAGACATCATTCGGCTTCCAAGTACCATTTTCAATTGCTGAAGCAACCATCACACCCTTCATAACAGATCCAGGTTCATATGGTGATTCCACAAATTCGTTTGACCATAAGTCTCCAACACCTTTACCCGTTTCTGGGTTGTAACTTGGACGTTGGGCTTGTGCCACAATCTTTCCAGTTTGTGTATCCATCACGATTGCTGTCGCTGAATAAGGTTTTGTCTCCTTGGCTAGGGTATCCATCTGACCTTCTAATAACTTTTGTAGATTACTATTTAAAGTTGTGTAGATATCGTGTCCACTCTCAGCAGATGTATTACGCAAGGCAACTTCTTCATTTTTTGGCATGTTGGTTGTCTTGATACCATCAATACCAGACAAAGCATTATCCCAACTGGCTTCGATTCCCATCGTTCCACGTAATTGATTAACACCTGTTTTTTCGTCTTCTTGACGTTGCGCAATACCAATCAAATCAGACGCAAAGTATCCATTCGGGTAGAAACGAACCAAATTATTCAAGAAATCAATTCCAGGTATTTCTTGTTTTTTCAATTCTTTATATTTGGATGCATTCAAGTTTTGACCACGAACACCAAATTGAACCTGACTCAGCTCATTCTTACGACCATCCCGAAGGATGTCTTCGTAATCTTTCGCCTTACCACCTAATGTCTTAGCTAGTTTCTTCGCCACATCCTTATCATTCTCTGGTGCAATGTATCGCTTTGTACCATCCAAAGCAACTTGTCGCTCGTCAATCACACCAATGACTGTGTAGGCCGTCGAATTTTCAGCAATAACATTCCCATCAGCATCATAAATCGTTCCACGTCGTGCACGATCGATGTTCTGATTTTGATACAGTTGCTGTGTTGCGGTATCTAATTTATGCCCACGCACGTCTTTTGTAATCGAAACATAAGAAAAACGGGCACCCAAAACAATTAGCACCAGCAACATAGCTAACACGAGAATTCTCCCCGCGTTACGACTGTTTCGATCTAATTGGCTTTTGAGTGTCCGTTTTTTATCTGCCATTTACTTTACATTCCTAACATTATTGTTCTGCATTGATAGGCCATACTTCTTGGCAATTTTGTCTAGTCGACCTGGACTAGATAAATCATTAATTTCTTGTTTCAAATCGTTATTTTCGTTTTCAACTTTAGTGTATTGTGCAGTCGTCACTGACAATGCATTGTTAGCCGCTGCGGCTCTGTCTGCCATAGAAATAACTAATAACATCATACAAAGAATGGTTAGACCAACTGCGCCTACCATTACCTTGTCAATCAAATTCCACTTTGGCACAGCGTACTTACGGTGCACTTGTCGCTTCTGCACTGGGCGGGACTTTGTGGTTGGATTCGTTTTATATTGTGGGATCGCAGCCATAGTCTGTTCCTTTCTTTGTGTTCAACAGTTTTTATTTTTAACGCAAGCGTTCAATGACACGCAACTTCGCTGAGTGCGCACGATGATTTTGTTCCATTTCAACTTCACCAGGCAAAATCGGCTTACGTGATACTAGTTTGAAATCCGGTTGTAGTTCATCCGGAATAATTGGCAGTCCTGCTGGCAATTCTGGAATTGTTGTCTTTTCTTTAAACATCGTCTTGACCAAACGATCTTCCAAAGAATGGAAAGTAATCACAGCAATGCGACCACCAACGTTCAGAATATCCAACGCTTGTTGTAGAGAATCTTCAACAACACCCAATTCATCGTTAACCGCAATACGAATTGCTTGGAAACTCTTTTTAGCAGGATGTCCACCCGTACGACGGGCAGGCGCTGGAATTGCTGACTTCACAACTTCAACCAATTCAAATGTTGTTTCAATCGGTGCAATTTCACGTTGACGTTCAATAGCACGTGCAATTTGCTTCGCAAATTTTTCTTCACCATATCGGCTCAGAATACGTAATAGTTCATGGAATGACCATTCGTTCACAACAGTACGAGCATTTAGTTCTTGGCTTTGGTTCATACGCATATCCAATGGCGCATCATAGTTATATGAAAAACCACGTTGTCCATCGTCAAATTGTGGAGATGAAACACCTAAGTCATAAACAATTCCATCAATACCCGTTACGCCTTGTTCAGCTAAATCTACAGCTAAATTACGGAAATTATCTTGAATAAACGCAATCTTTCCTTCCGCTAATTCAGTTGCCAAATTTTCTTCGTTATAACGAATTGCGGTAATGTCTTGATCAAAGCTCCAAAGCTTTCCAGTTGTTAGCTTACTTGCCAACAATCCTGAGTGTCCACCACCACCTAATGTCGCATCTACATACGTCCCATCAGGTTGTACATCTAAATTATCAATCGCCTCATGCAATAAGACTGTTGTGTGGTCAAATTCTGCCATTTGTTTACCTTTTTACCTTTTATATTGAAAGTGAGTTAAAACTCTAATCCATCAAGACTATCCGCAACAGCGTCAAAATTATCTGCTGTCATATCTTCATAATCTTGCCAACGCTGTGAACTCCAAATTTCAAAAGAATCTTCACCCAATCCAAAGATTGTCGCTTCTTTTTCAATCTCAGCATATTGACGCAATGTTTGCGCTAAGTTAATACGCCCTTGCTTATCAAATTCCACTTCTTGTGCCCCACCCAACACGAAACGCTTAAACTGACGCGCTTGTGCATTTGTTTCTGGCAACTTACGAAGCTTTGCTGAAAATTCAATCCAGCCTTCTTGTGTGTAAGCACGTAATGAATGATCCATCCAGCGTGTCACAACAAAAGAATCACCAAGTTGGTTACGGAATTTAGCTGGAATAATGAGACGATTTTTCGTGTCTATTGTATGTTGATACGTTCCCATAAACATCGCTCATTACCTCCCTTCTAAATTCCTTCGATAGTTAGATCCCAATGCTACTCTTTCTCATGTTTCAATAGTAATAATTTACCACATTCCTCCACTTTCTACCACTTTCTACCACCCTCCCCCACCACTCTCCACTTACCTTATTAAAGAGAGTGGATAAGAAAGCCCGTCATATAGGCATTTCTCAATATTCCTTAACAATTATTAAGATTTTCTTTAGAGTTTAATTTTTTGGTAATTTTGGTTAAAACGCCTATGCCATACGGATTATTAATCGTTTTACCGCCTCTATCCATAAGCTAGCATGAATAGAAATCATATATTTTATTAAATTATTACGTTATATATTGCGCGCACACTAAAAAAAGACGCCATCTTTCGATAGCGTCTTCGAATTATTTTATTTTTCTAATTCCAACACATAACTAACTGCACTTAGAATGTACAGTGGTGCTGTTTCTGCACGTAAAATACGTGGTCCTAATCCTGCAGGCTTAAAATCTAACGTTTGCAATTGAACTAATTCTTCTGGTGATAAACCACCTTCCGGACCAACCATTGCTGTCAGATGCATACCTGGTTGCATTGCTTGCAGCGTTTGTACCAATTGTCCTTTTTCGCCTTGTTTCGCACTTTCTTCCCACGCCACAATACGCTCACCCGCAGGTAAATCCAATGCTTTAATACTTGGTGCGTACGTCACTTCCGGAATGTGCAAACGATGGCTTTGCTCAGCGGCAGCTTGCGCAATTTTATTTAAACGAGCCAGCTTTTTATCAACTTTCATTCCCCAACGAACGACTGACCATGCTGTCTCTACGAAAATGATATTTGTCACACCCAACTCTGTCGCTTTTTGTACAACCAATTCAGGTTTGTCACCTTTTGTTAGTCCTAATACTAGCGTCGTTGCAATCGGCAATTCTACATCGCTTTGACGTTCTGACAGAATCTCCATCGTCGTTTCATCACCGTCAATTTCAATCACTTGTGCCACAACAACACGTTGGCGATCTGGTAACACAAACTCGGCTTGAGATTCTAATTCACCACGCAATACCGTCATAAAATGATGCGCAATATCAGCTGGTAAGACAAATGTTTTCGCATCTGGTTCTTCTGTCAAAAAGTAACGTTGCATATTAGTCCTCCACCACACGACGTGCTACGACACCAAACCATGGTCCTGCTTGCATAACTTCATCAATCGTGTAGTCTTGTTCAATCAACAATGCTTTAATTGCTTCAATCTTGTCTTCATAAATTCCTGACAATAACAGCGTTCCGCCCGGAACTAATACATCTGGTAATGTTGGAATCAACGGGAATAGTACTTCTGACAACATGTTAGCGATAACTAGATTAAAGTCACCTGCGTCAACGTCTTTCAAAAGGTCACTTACTTGCACATCAATATCAGATGCAACTGGGTTCAAATCAAGATTTCCTTGTGCAGAACGCACAGCAACTTCATCAATGTCTGTTCCCAGCACATAGTCTGCTCCTAAGTGTTTAGCGGCAATTGCCAAAACCCCTGACCCTGTTCCAACGTCCAAGACACGTTCTCCACCACGCATAACAAACGTCAAAGCTTGTAGCATCAAGCGCGTTGTTGGGTGAGTTCCTGTTCCAAACGCTAGACCTGGATCAAGCATAATCAACTTTTCGTCTTGGTTTGTAACTTCGTATTTTTCCCACTTAGGCACAACAGTTAAATCACGGGTAATACGTACGGGATGGTAGTACTTTTGCCATTCTGTCGCCCAGTCTTCATCTTTGACATCGGCCATTTGAACAGTTCCTGGTAATGGATCTAAACCAAAGTCTTTTAGCCCCAATACTTTCACACGTAATTCATCTAGCATTTCACGCACTTGAATATTACCAGGGAAAAATCCAGATACAATCGCACCACTTTCGATACGGTCTAGCTTATCCCATTCGACCCAAACAGTATCATCAGCAGGAACGTAATTGTCCTTATCTGCTGCATCTTCAATTTGAATCCCTTCAGCGCCAGCTTCCATCAAAATATTACTAATCGCTTCAACTGATTCTGATTGCGTTGTCACTGTGACTTCTTGCCAATTCATACTTGTCATCCTCTTTTTCAATTCGTTTAATTATTACTATCTTAGCATGAATCTACGATATAAAAAAACCACCTAACCAAAGTTAGGTGGTTTCTTTATTAACTAGATATTAATCGGCTAATTAGATAGTTACGATTGTCATCAAGTTAGTTGTTCCTGAAGTTGTGACAGGGATACCGGCAGTCACGATGATAGTGTCTCCCTTTTCTGCCAATCCAGCTTCAACAACAGTCTTCTTTGCTGATTCGATCATTTCGTCAGTAGTTGCAACTGGTTGTGTAACAACCGGTTGAACACCCCAGTAAATTGTCAATGAACGTTGTACTTCTTCGCTAAATGTCATAGCCAAGATGTCAGCGTTTGGACGGTACTTTGAGATCAACTTTGCAGTGTAACCTGAGTTAGTAGCCGCAACAATTGCCTTGATGTCCAATGAGTTAGCTGCGTTTGCAACTGAAGCTGCAACTGATTCTGTGATGTTAACGATATCGAAATCATCTGAGTGACGTCCATTAACTACCAAAGCTGATTCAGCCTTTTCGTTAATACGAGCCATAGTTGCTACGGCTTCAACTGGGTATGCACCGTTAGCTGATTCACCAGAAAGCATAGTTGCGTCAGTTCCGTCAAATACGGCGTTGGCAACGTCAGAAGCTTCGGCACGTGTAGGACGTGGGTTTTCTTGCATTGAGTCCAACATGTCTGTTGCAGTGATAACTGGCTTTCCAGCCTTGTTCATCATGCGGATCAACTTCTTTTGTACCAATGGCACATTTTCTGCTGGAATTTCAACACCCATGTCTCCACGAGCAATCATCAAACCATCAGAGACTTCCAAGATTTCAGCGAAGTTATCGATACCTTCTTGTGATTCAATCTTAGGGAAGATCATTACTTCTTCCTTACCAGCTTCCTTCAACAAAGCACGGATGTCCAAAACGTCCGCAGCCTTACGTACAAATGAAGCGGCAATGTATTGAATACCATTGTCCAAACCGAAACGAATGTCTTCTGCATCCTTTTCAGTAATACCAGGCAAGTTGATTGACACACCAGGTGCGTTAACACCCTTACGTGAACCAAGCCAACCGTGGTTTTGAACTTCAGTAATCAATTCGCGAGTTGCGTCATCCTTTTCAGTGATGACCATGTCCAACTTACCGTCGTCAAACAATACGTGTCCACCGATTTGAACGTCATCGAACAAACCTGCGTAAGTTACGGCAACCTTTTCCTTAGTTCCTTCAAGTGAAGAATCCATTGAAATACGTACGATATCACCAATGTTGAATTCAATCTTCCCTGTTTCTTGAACAGTTGTACGAATTTCGGCACCCTTAGTATCCAACAAGATACCAACAGTCTTACCAGTCATGTTTTCAGCTTCGTGGACCGCGTTCATACGTCCTAGGTGTTCTTCGTGATCACCGTGTGAAAAGTTCATACGCGCAACGTTTGCACCAGCTTGAACAAGCTTAGCAATCGTTTCGACATCTGAACTGGCAGGACCAAGGGTTGCAACAATTTTCGTCTTTTTCATCTTTGAAAAATCTCCTTTTTGGTTCAATTTCTAGCATTAACTAAGACTTATTGTACACCAGTTCGAAACGTTTTAATACAAGGAAATACAGGTTTTTTCCAATGTAACCCCTTACATGTTTTTTTCATCTAAAATACAAAAATAAAAACATCTTTTCCTAAGAAAAGATGTCTTATTTTTTTATTTTTCGTCGTTTATTTGAAATGGACGCGCATC